>JAFDWQ010000003.1:159237-459237 GCA_018268395.1 Armatimonadota bacterium
CTGGACCTTGAAGGTCCCGCTGTGGACCATCTTGGCCGTGACGTCCCAGTCGATCGCGGTCGGGGCCGTCTTGGTCGTGGTGTAGTCGAACCGGACCCGGACGATCGGGCTCGTAGCGGACGTGACGACGAACTTGCAGACGCGCCAGTTCACGTTGTCGACGACGGCGGTGTCGCCGAAGCCGCCCGAGTTGGACTGGCCGATGTTCACGGCACCGTTCACCGGAGCGAGGGTTTCCGTCGTGGAACCGGCGTTGATCGTCAAGGCACCGCTGGCCGTAGTGGACTGGCCGTCAGGGTTCGTGATCGTGACGTCGCGGGCTCCGGCGGTCGCGTTGCCTGCGACGCTGACGTTCACGACGATCTGCTGCGGGTTCGCGTGGCTGAACGAGACGGAGTTGACCGTCACGCCCGTGCCGCTGACCGCGACTTGGAGCCGTTTGGTGTAGCTGGCGTCCGTGTCGTAGTACTCCGAACCGGCCGCCGCCGTGCCGTTGATCGTCACGTTCGTCGTCTGGCCTTGGTTCAGCACGTTCGGCGAGACCGAGTTGACGGCCGAAGGCGGTGGTGCGAGCAGTTGGACCACGCGGCATCCCCAAGCGTTGGAGGCAGCAGCGAACTCCTGGATCGTCCACATCGTCTGGTCGTCCTCAGGGTCGACGTTGACGGTGCAGTAGTCGCCCCATCGTTGGACGCCGCCACCCTGAAGGTTGTAGCCGACCGTACTCTGGAACGCGAGGGTGGACGATTGCGTCGTCCCGAGCGGGTCGCCGGCAAGTCGGCCGGCGGCGCGGACCTGGACGCGCGTCGCCGAGTTGGCGGCGTTGTGCCCTAGGGCCATATGGCCCTGACCGCTTTGCGCGCAGGAGTCCATCCAATAGTAGAGCGGACTGGAAGCGGCGGGATCGTACGCCGTCCCCGCCTGGACGAGGACCATGCTCGCGCCCGTCGGATCGACTTCGTACCAGCGGCATCCGTTCCGGTTGCCGCCGGAGGAACCGATACCGTTGCCGTCGACACGGATGTTGTGGGCCATGTAGATCGTGCGCTTGCCCGTCTTCCGGTTCAAGTGCATCTGGGCGTGGTAAACGCGGTCGTCCAAAGCGTCCAAGGAGCCCGTCGTTCCCAGGGCCGGCACAGAGGCCGGATTGACCGTCGTCGGAACGGCAAGGGTCATGTTCGCGGAAATGGTCGGCGAGTTCGTGTCGGCGTTGAACACTTTCACCATGCACAGCTTGCTGAAGCTGGCATTGTCGACACCGATGACATAGCCGTCGGTCGACGCCGGGTCGTCGTTGTCGACGCCGCGCGGGGAGAACAGTCCCGTCCCAGTGGCGGTCGACGTGGTGAACCTCGTCGACACGATCGGGCCGCCGGACAGGATGCTCGACTTCTTGATGACTTGAAGGTGCGTCCCGAGATAGGAGGTCAGCGAGGTGTTGAACGTGTTGTCGCCGATGTAGACGCCCTTCGCGTCGACGCCGAGCGACGGATAGTCCGCGAACGAACTCGGGCTAGTGATCGAGTAGAACGTGAAGCTCGCCGTGTTCGTGATCGTCGGACCGCTCGAGACCGCGATATAGAACTTGTTCGGAGAGTTGACGTTGATGCAGATGACGAACCAGCGCTGGCTGATGCGGTCGTACGTCGCCCGCGGGTCCGACGTGTTGCCTCCGACGGACGCGAAGAAGCTGTCCAGAGTCGTGTTGAGGCTCCCGAGCGTTCCGGACTTGTTGTAGACCTTGACCTGGCTGTTCGAGGTCACGAGGATCTGCGTCGGCCCGACGGCGCCGAACGAGTCCGGCGGAACAAGGTTGCCGGCCTGGCTCCCGGTCCACTGGACGCCGATGGTCTGGGGACTGTAAGGACGACCGTGGTCCTTGCCCGTGTTGCCGGCTTCGGGGTTCTTGCCGGTGGGATACGGGGGCCAACTGCTGCCTTGAAGGGCCTCAGGGTTCTGGGGCAGTTCAGTGCGGTCGACCTCCTGTTCGGTCGACTTGATGATGATGTTGGCGAACTTCAACGGGTTGACCCAATTCGGGTTCCGCATGATTTCGGAGACGGTACGGGTTATTCCTTTTTCGCCGATGGTCGTGACGCCGTAGAAGCGCTGGGGACCGTCTTGTGCAGACGCGACGGTCGGGCCAACGGCCAGCGAAACGAGCCCCAACGAAAGGCTGATCGATCTGAATCGCATGTTCACTCCTGCTCCGGAGGTCCTGGAAAGTGCGGACTCCGCATGTCCTCTCGGATGCACGAACCGGGCCCAATCAGCCCGATCCGCCTCCAGCGTACCACCCGTGCGGTCTCAACGCGCCTGGCTGAAGGGTGGATTTTCAAGAGACCGGCAACAGTACGGACCGGATCAAGCCCCGCTCCGTCTCAACGCCACTGATAATTGAAAAAACTTTATAAGATAGTGCTTAGAAAATCTGAAAAGTACTGGACTGATCCCTTATCGTCGAAGAGGAGGTGGGAGGCCGCCGCGACCCGGTTTTTCAACTCCACTGCGACGTCGCTGTTCTGGGCCAGCGAGACGGCAAGTTCGGCGAATTCGTCGTCGTCGTCGGCGACGGGCCCTTCGATGCCCATTTGTCGGTACAACCCGGCCGTCATCCTTCCCCGCATCAGGTCTCCGTTCCACGTCACGACGGGGACGCCGGCGGAAAAAGCAAGGTACGCGGTGTGGCCGCCCGTAAACCGTCGTGTGTCCAAGACAGCGTCCGCGGAAGCGAGCGCGTCCAGGAAGCGGTCCGGGCTGAGACGAGGCAGGAACAAGACCTGGTCGGCGACGTCGGGGATCCGGCTTTGGAGCCTCTCTTTCAAAATCCTGACCCAGTTCTGCTCGGACGTCTCAAAAAAGACCACTTTGCCCTGTGGGTCCCGGCGCAGGACAGCGGCGACGGCCGAATCGAAGTCGGGGTGGAACTTGAACAGGGACTGGGCGCAAAGATAGAGCCGGCCGGACTCCGGCAGACCCGCGTCGGCTTTCGAAGCACGGGCTTTGGCTTCGGGCGGGCGCTGAAGGTCGCAGTAGATCCGGGGAAGCAGGGCCAGGTGTTCCGAATAGTGGTCTTGCGCCCCGTCCGGTTCGAACGTTTCGGCGGAAAGGTAGTAGTCCACGTTCGGCACGCCCGTCGTGTCCGGGTGCCCCCAACCGACGCACTGGACCGGCGCCAGCCGTGCGAACGAAAGGAAATACGTGAACGCGTCCATGCCGATGTCGGCGTAGACGAGGACGTCCAGTTTCTCGTCGGCGACCGTTTGTCGGGCGGCCTTCAGTTCTGAAGGAAGGACCACGAACGTATCGGCCGATCGGGCGATGCGGACAGCGACGTCGTCCCGTGGCGGTGCGGTCGAAAGGACCACGACTTCGAACGCGTCGCGGTCCAGTCCGCGGATCACGCCTTCATAGACCTTTCCGACCGTGTGGTCCCGGAAAAACGCCGAGCAGAACCCGATCCTGGCGCGGCGGCCTTTTGCCCCTCCCATGGAGTGCGGGGACGTCCAACCCAGCGAGGGGCACGCCGTAAGATAGGTGCGCGCCACTTGGCTTTGAAGGTGCTTGTCCGGTCGTCCGTGGTAGGTCAGATAAAAGTTCGCCGTGCCGACCTCGTGTGGCGGATCTGTCAGCCGGACGTCGCCTTGGGCCAAGGCGTCCAGTTCCTCCGACATCCGGGCACGCACGTCATCGATCTGGTCCGGGCTGCTGAACACGGTCGGACTGAGAAGGGCTCTGCGGAACAGGAAACCGTTTCTCGCAGGACCTCCAGAACGAGCGGCCAGGGCGTACTGGTTCCGGGCTTCCTCGTACTTGCCGGACTCCGCGAAGATCGCACCGATGTTGGCGTTGGCCGCCCCGACGTTCGGCTGTAGGGACAGCACGGCCCGGAAACCCTTGACCGCCTCGTCGTTCCGGTGAAGCGTCTGAAGGGTCACCGCGTGCCGGAACCGGAGCTGAGCGTCCTGTGGTCGGAGCCCGACCGCTTTTGCGACGATCGGTTCCGCCGTGTCCAGGAGTCCGGCGCCCATGGCGCAGTCGGCAAGGGCCATGAGCGTGCCCGGATCCTCCGTCCTCTCGGCCGAAGCCTTGAGGATGTCTGCGGCGAGTTCGCCGTGTCCAGCGGCAGACTCGAGGCGGGCCAGGTTCAGGGAAGCAAGGGCGAGCCCGGGGTTTCGGCTCAAGGCTGAAAGGAACGCCTGACGCGCGGCCCCGGTGTCGCCTTTCTGAGCCAGAGCCGTTCCGGCCAAGGCATGGGCGAAGGCGTCGACCGGGTCGGATGCGAGGGCAAGTCGGCAAACGGACAGGGCCTCGTCCGGACGTCCCGCGGCCAAGAGCGCCTCGGCGCGGGCATACAGGTCCCGTAACGCCGGTCCGACCGGCTTGTGCTCCCGGCGCCCCTCGTCGTGTCCCTTTCGCCGGGATTTCTTGCTCATCGTCCGATGTCCGATATCTTAGCCGTCAGAAGGCCGGAAGCCGCCCACTCGCCGGGGGCCATCGGGTATCACGGTTCTAAGCCTAGGCCATGTCAGCAGAACCGCGAGCCTCGAACGACCAAGTGACGATCACGGTCAACGACGTTGAACTGAGCGTCCCTAAAGGCGAACTCATCGTCGAATCGGTCAAGCGGCTCGGGCTGGAAATCCCCGTATTCTGCTACCACCCCCGGATGGACCCGGTCGGTATGTGCCGGATGTGCCTTGTCGAAGTCGGCTTCAAGCAGGCGGACGGGTCGGTCCGCATGATGCCGAAGCCCCAAGCAGGCTGTACGCTGCCCGCGAGTGAAGGAATGGTCGTCTTGACCGACTCGGAGGCGGTGCACCGTGACCGGCGGGGCGTCTTGGAATTCCTGTTGGTCAACCACCCCCTCGACTGTCCGGTCTGCGACCGGGGTGGCGAGTGCCCGCTCCAGAACAACACGCTCGCCTACGGGCCTTCGACGTCGCGTTTCATCGAACTCAAGCGCCACCTTCCCAAGGCGTTCCCTCTGAGCCGGTACGTCACGCTCGACCTCGAACGTTGCATCCAGTGCGGCCGGTGCGTCAGGTTTACAGAAGAGGTCAGTGGCGAACACGAACTGGCGTTCCGGTTCCGAGGCGCGGAAATGCAGCCGTCGACCTTCCAACTCACCGACTTCGAGTCCAAGTTCAGTGGGAACGTCATCGAAATCTGCCCGGTCGGAGCCTTGACGAGCAGCAAGTACAGGTTCCGGGCGCGGCCTTGGGACTTGGAAACGACCCCTTCGGTCTGTACCGAATGCTCGAACGGCTGCAACGTCTGGTTCGACCATAGGGCGGGCAAGTACGTCCGGACGAACGGACGGGTCAACGAGGCTGTGAACGAGGAATGGACGTGCGACCGAGGGAAGTTCGGCCACGGCTACTACAACAGTCCCTCCCGACTGACAAGCCCGTTGGTGCGGAAGGGCGACGGGTTCGTCCCCGTGTCTTGGGGCGAGGCGTACGAAGAGATCGCCAAAGGCTTCGACCGGCCTGGTGCCGAATGCGCCGGACTGACCGGTCCACGCGTGTCGAACGAAGCCCTGTACCTGTTCCGGAAGGTCGTCCGCGAGCAGTTCGGTTCCCCTCACCTTGACCATCGGTGGACGTCTGCGGTCGACGGCGACGTTTCGACGCCGTCGATGACGATCGCCGGACTCGAGCGACAGGCGAGCATCCTCGTCTTCGGCGACCTCGCCGCCGAGCTCCCCATCGTTTATCTCCGCGTCCGCAAGGCGGCCGTCAAGCGCGGCGCGAAGGTCGTCGTCCTCAGCCTGTCGCCGAACGAGTGCGACACGTTTTCGGCCGCTTCGCTGCGGTTCCCGGTCGGAGCCGAACGGGATGCGGTCAAAGCTCTCTCGGGCGACGATGCCGCTGCGTCGCGGCTCGGTTGGGACTCAGGAACGGTTTCGGCAGCCCGGTCCGCGCTTGGACAGGGAACGGCCGTCGTCGCTTCGGACCGCGCGCTCGACCTTCCCCAGGGACTGGACGCCCTTCGCGATCTGAGAGGTTGGGCCGCGACGAGCGGCGGATCGTTCGACGTCTGGCCAACGGGCGCCAACTCGCAGGGCGCCGAGTTTCTCGACGTCCGTCCGGCACAAGGCGGAGCGTCCACTTTCGACGCCCTTCAGGCCGCCGCACAAGGTCGAGTGAAGGCGCTCTGGCTGATGGAGTGCGATCCGACGACGTTCGAGGGCGGTGCGGGAGCCTTGGAGAACGCCGAGTTCGTGGTGGTCCAAGGAACGCAGGAGTGCGAGGCGATGGCGTATGCCAGTGTCGTCCTCCCGATGGCGGCGCCCGCCGAACAGGACGGCACCTGGACGAACTGCGAAGGACGCGTCCAGAACATCGGACGTGCCGTATCGCCTCCCGGCGACGCCAAGCCTGCGTGGCGGATCTTCAGCGAGCTCTTGCTGCGGCTCTCGCCCGCGACCCCGTTCTTCAATCCGAGGGAAGTCCTGACGGCGCTCGCTGCCGAATTCCCCCGGTTTTCGGCCGTTGCAGACGGGGTCCCCGAGGAAGGCCTCGTCCTCGCGGAACCGCAGGTCACGGAGGTCGGCGGAGCCTAACGCCAGGCAGGTAAAGTCAGGGAGCCGGACGTGAATTTTAACTTCCCCCAATGGATTGAGGCGGTCAGCAACGGGCAGGATGCCACGCTCTTCGGTCTGCACCTGTACGGGCCCTTCGTCGCCGGACTGATCAAGGTCGTGATCTTGGTCGTTCCGATGCTGATCTTGGTCCCGGGTTTGATCTGGTGGGAGCGCCGTCTCCTCAGTTGGATGCAAGACCGCGTCGGGCCGAACCGTACAGGCACGATTACGGTCCCGGACAGGTTTCCGTTCCTGAAAGGCCGGAAGTTCCGGACTTTCGGTCTCCTCCAACCGATCTGCGACGGCGTGAAGCTCTTCTTGAAAGAAGACATTACGCCCGCCAGTATCGACCGCAAGATCTACTTCCTGGCGCCGGCCGTCGCGCTTTTTCCGGCGTTTGCGATCGGTGGGACGCTTCCCTGGGGTTCGGTGACGTTGCCGTTCGCCGACGCGATCGGTGGTGTCTATAGCTACCTCACGCCCGTCGCGAACGTCGACATCGGCATCCTCTACGTCCTCGCCATCTCGAGTCTTGGCGTCTACGGCGTCGTCCTTGCGGGCTATTCGAGCAACAACAAGTACTCCCTCATGGGCGGGCTCCGGTCGAGCGCGCAATTGATCAGCTACGAACTCGCGATGGGGATGTCCTTGGCCTGTGTCGCCCTGGCGACGGGCTCTCTCCGGATGGCGGACATGGTGCGCGAACAAGAGAAGGCGCTCTGGGGCGTCGCGCCCGGGCTTCAAAACTGGTTCCTGTTCACCCCGTTCGGGTTCGTCAGCGCGGTCGTGTTCCTGATCTGCATGATCGCCGAGACGAACCGGGCGCCGTTCGACCTTCCCGAAGCCGAGAACGAGCTGATCGCGGGCTACCACACGGAATATTCGAGCATGAAGTTCGCCGTGTTCTTCATGGGCGAGTACGCGGCGATGTTCATGCTGAGCGGCGTGTTCGCCGCGGTCTTCCTCGGCGGTTACAACCTGCTGCCCGTGAACTGGGAAGCGCTGGCCGTTTCTCCGCCCTCGTGGCTGGCCGGCGGCGCCGCGTTCTTCAAGTCGATGGCGTGGTTCAACTATTGGGCCGGGCCACTGGTCTTCATCGGGAAGTGCGCGGGCGGCATCACGTTCTTCATCTGGCTCCGTGCGACGTTGCCCAGGTTGCGGTACGACCAATTGATGAACTTGGGTTGGAAGACCATGCTCCCGCTCGGGGTCGCGAACTTCTTGGTCGTCGCTCTCTGGATCATCGCGACGCGCCTCTGGGGGACGGGCGGAGGATGGGTGGCATGGGCCGCTGCCGCCGGAGTGCTCTTGGTGGGCTATTTGAACATCGCGGCGTTGGCCCGCAAGTCGGATCTGGCGTTCGGTGCGCGCAAGGTCAAGCTCGCCGATCCGGCACCGACCCGGTCCGTCAGGTTGGTGGACCCGAAAAAGGCATGAGACGATCCAGAGCCGTGAGTCAAGGGGTGAAGGGGAAGTGAGCGGCGAAAAGCTCGCGTTCCTCGTCCTCGCCCTGGTCGCAGGCGCGGGCGCCCTGGGAGTCGTGGTGTTCGGAAAGAACCCGGTCCGTTCCGCCCTCAGCCTCGTCCTCAATTTCTTCGTCCTCGCGTTCGTCTACTTCACGCTCGGAGCACAGCTTCTCGGCATCACCCAGATCATGGTGTACGCCGGGGCGATCATGGTCCTGTTCCTGTTCGTGATCATGATGTTGCAGCTCCACCACGGGCAGAAGGACGAGGAGAAGCGGGACTGGAAAGCGCCCGTCGCTTGGGGGTTCGGCCTCGCCATGGGGGCCGTGATCTTCTCCAAGGTCGTCACCCCCTTCTCAGACTCGGTCAAGGAACCCTATTCGGTCGCGTCGCCGCAAGCGGTCGTCGCTTCGACGGCCGCCCCTTCCGGCCCATCGACACCGCTTTCAGGCGCGCAGGGCCCGGCCGACCGTGGGCCGATGGTCCGATCGATGGACGACCTCGGCAAACCGCAAGCCGTCGGCGCCGTGCTGTTCTCGACCTATTCGTGGCCGTTCGAGGTCACGAGCGTCTTGCTGCTGATCGGCGTCGTCGGGTCGATCCTGTTGGCCAAAAGGAGGATTTAGATGGACTCGAGCGTTCCGTTGAGCTGGTACCTGACCTTGGGTCTCTTCATGTTCACGATCGGGGGCATCGGGGTCGTGGTCCGCCGGAACCCGGTGGTCGTCTTCATGTGCGTCGAACTGATGTTGAACGCCGTGAACTTGACGTTCCTCTCGTTCGCCCGATATGGGGCTGCGCCCGGGCTAGGGTCGGCCGATCTGAAAAATTCGATGATGGGCGGCCAGATGGCCGTCATTTTCGTGATGGCGGTCGCGGCGGCCGAGGTCGCCGTCGGGCTGGGGATCATCATGGCCATTTTTCGCCTGAAGAACCAGGCCGACGTCGACGATATGAGCGCACTGAGGGGATGACGATGGTGGGTTTGGCTTTGTACGTCAAGAAGGTGGCCCGGTATGCCTGATTGGAACCTCGTGTGGTGGATCGTGTTCCTGCCTCTGGCCGGATTCCTGTTCCAGGCCTTCGCAGGGAAGAACCTGATCGACGGGCTCGGCCCGAAGATCGGTCGACCTGTAGCCGGAGCGATGGCGTTCCTGCCCATCGCCGGGGCGTTCCTGATCGGACTGATTCTGACGGGTTCGTTGCCGCAACTGGACCCCAAGCAACCGTTCGTCGTCAAGACCTTGTTCGACTGGATCAGCATCGACAGCGTCCGGATCCCGTTCGAGTTCCGCATCGATTCGTTGAGCATGACGATGGTGCTGATCATCACCGGCATCGGCTCGCTGATCCATCTTTACGCTATCGGCTACATGGGGGAAGAGAAGGACTTCGCCCGGTTCTTCACCTATCTGAACTTGTTCATCGCCGCGATGCTGGTCTTGGTGCTCGGCAACAACCTGGCCCTGACCTTCGTCGGGTGGGAAGGCGTCGGCCTCTGTTCCTACCTTCTCATCGGGTTCTGGTTCAAAGACGTCAGCAATTCCAAGGCGGCGAACAAGGCGTTCATCGTCAACAGGATCGGTGACTGGGGCTTTACACTGGGCATGTTCGGAGTGGTCAGCTTGATCGCGTCGAACCGAACCGCCCTCGGCCTAGTCGACGACCCGCGGTGGCTCAGCTACGACGTCGTCCTTCCCCATGCCACGGCGATCCTTGCTCAGAACCCGTTCTGGGCGACCATGATCGCGATCCTGCTGTTCGTAGGCGCCTGCGGCAAATCGGCCCAGTTCCCGATCTATGTCTGGTTACCGGACGCGATGGCGGGCCCGACACCGGTTTCGGCTTTGATCCACGCCGCGACGATGGTCACGTCCGGCGTCTACCTGTTGAACCGGATGAGCGACTGGTTCCTGGCGTCGCCCGTGGCGATGGGCGTCGTCGCACTGGTCGGCGCTTTGACGGCCTTGATCGGCGCGACGATCGCGTTCGGTCAGACCGATATCAAGAAAGTCCTGGCGTACTCGACGGTGTCCCAGCTCGGCTACATGTTCATCGCGTGCGGAGTCGGGGCGTTTTACGCGGGCATGTTCCACGTGCTGACCCACGCGTTCTTCAAAGCCCTGCTGTTCCTTGGTTCCGGAGCGGTCATCTACGCTATGGCCCACGACCAGGACATGAGGAACTACGGCAACTTACGGAAGTACTTGCCGATCACCTTCGCCACGATGATGGTCGGATATCTGGCCATCGCGGGCGTACCGTGGCTCTTCAGCGGTTTCTGGTCGAAGGAAGCGATCCTCGGCCCGGCCGTCAACGCGACAGGGCACGGTGCTCTGATGCTCGGCCCGGTCAGCGCCGGGCAGATCGCGGGCTGGATCGGCTTCTTCGTCGCCGGACTCACGGCCTGTTACATGACCCGCATGATGGTCTTGACCTTCTTCAACCCTGCCGAGCGATGGAAGCTGTTGCCGGCGGGCGCCCACGGGCATGACGACCACGGTCACGACCACGACCACGGCCATGGGCACCACACCGACCACGACGATCCGCACGGCTTCTTCATGAACGATGACGAGGCCGCCGCGATGCACGGCGACCACGAGCACCACCATGAATTGGACGAGACGCACAAACCCCGGGAAGTCCCGTGGGTCATGTGGGTGCCGCTGGCCGTTCTGGCCCTTTTCTCGTTCGGATGGATCGGCGGGATCTTGAACGACCAAGAACGGTTCTTCCACTGGCTCTACCCGCTCAAGGAAGCGGCCGAGCACCATGGGCCGGTCCCGCACACGATGCTGATCGTGCTCTCGACGGTGACGTCGGTCGGCGGCATCCTTGTCGGGTTCTGGATCTGGGGCAAGAAACTACCGGACTGGGAGGGCTTCGACCTTACGAAGTGGAACCCGGTCCAAAAGTGGGCCGGTCGGCAATGGGGCTATGACGCTTTGGTCAGTGACGGTAGCGTCAAAGCCGGTGCCGCCGTCGGTTGGTTGTCCCAAGGTTTCGACAAGATCGTCGACGGGGTCGTGGTGGGTATCGCAGGCGTCACGAAAGGCCTCGGCGCCCTGTTGACCGCGACACAGACCGGCAAGGTCCGAGGTTACGCCCTCTTGATGCAGGTCGGAGCGGCGGCGTTCATCGGGTATGTCCTGTACGTCCTTTCGGTGGGAGGTCCGAAGTGAACCTGGAACCGACGGGCCCGGGGATCCTGAGCCTTCTCTTGGCGCTTCCCGTTCTGGGAGCCGTCCTGATCGCGCTGATCCCGAGCCAGTTCCCGAAGGCGGTAAAGGCTGCAGCGCTGTTGTTCAGCCTCGTCACGTTGGGCGCGAGCCTGGTCGTCTTGGGCCGGTTCCAACCGGGTACGTACCACTTCCAAATGGTCGAGTTCGTGCCATGGATCGATCAACTGGGCATCCATTTCCGGCTCGGTGTCGACGGTATCAGCCTGTGGCTCGTCGTCCTGACCACGTTTTTGAACGTGATCGCCGTCTGGTTCAGCTTTTACGTCGACAAGCGGGTCAAGGAGTACTTCGTCATGACGATGCTCCTCTTGACGGCCATGTTGGGCGTCTTCTTGAGCCTGGACCTGATCTTGTTCTACACCTTCTTCGAAGCCAGCCTCATCCCGATGGCGGTCATGATCTGGATCTGGGGCGGGGCACAGCGGAACTACGCCGCGGTCAAGTTCTTCGTCTACACGTTCGCCGCGTCCATCTTCATGCTCGTCGGGATGATCGTCATCGCCAGATTGAACGCTGAAGTCTCTGGGATTTGGACGTTCGATATGACGGCGATCCAAGGCAACATCGCCAGCGGCAAACTCTGGGCGGCGGCCGATCCCAAACTGCAGCTCCTGCTGTTCTGGTCGTTCGCCTTGGCCTTCATGGTCAAATGTCCGATGTTCCCGTTCCATACCTGGCTGCCCGACGCCCACACCGAAGCGCCGACGGCCGGATCGGTGATCCTGGCCGGCGTCCTTCTGAAAATGGGCACGTACGGCTTTCTGAGGCTGTGCCTGCCGTTCTTCCCGGACGTCCTGCCGAAGGTCGTGCCGATCATCATGGCGCTGGCCGTCTTCGGCATCGTCTACGGCGCGATCGTCGCCGCTGTCCAGCCCGATGTCAAGAAACTGGTCGCCTATTCGTCCGTGGCCCACATGGGCTTCGTGATGCTCGGGATTTTCAGCCTGACGCACACGGGAATGATGGGCGGCGCCTATCAGCAGTTGAACCACGGGATCTCGACGGGCGCACTCTTCTTGATGATCGGCCTGCTCTACGAACGGATCCACACCCGGCTCTTCGCCGATATGGGCGGTCTGAAAGCCCAGATGCCCGTCTATGCGGCCCTGTTCCTGATCGTGATGCTGTCGTCGGTCGGCCTGCCTGGCCTGAACGGGTTCGTCGGCGAGTTTTTGGCGATGATGGGCGCTTGGGAAGCGGCCACGGTCAACTACATGGGCATCGGGCCGTGGGTGCCTTGGGTCGCCGGAGTCGGCGTCATCCTGGCTGCGGTGTACTTGCTGTGGATGTTCCAGAAGGTCTTCTACGGAAAGCTCAATCCGAAGCTCGAGCGGCTGAAGGACCTCAAGGTCTGGGAAGTCTGCATGGTCGGGTGTCTGATCGTCCTGATGCTTTGGGGAGGCCTGAGCCCGGGCACGTTCCTTGGCCCGATGGAGCGTTCGATCGGGGCGGCACGGCTGATGGCCGTCAATCCGGCGGGCAAGCGCCCGTCCTGGGCCGACACGGGGCTGGAGGTCTCGAAGAACGGCGACCTGATCCAGGTCGCTCCGAGGCCGGTCAACGGAGTCATGGGCGATTACAGCTTCGTCTCGTTAGTCTATCCAGGCCAACACCATTTCCAGATCGCTCCTGAAACGGACGTGCCTACAGAAGAGACGCACGCCGACGCCGACAAGCCGGCAGGAGGGGTCCAGTGATCCCTGTGTTGCCGCAGATCGATTGGACGGTCTTGATGCCGGTCTTGACCGTGATCGGGACCGGCGTCGCGGCCCTGTTCGTCGAAATGTTCTGGCCAAGGCGCAACAACGGCCCGCTCGTCGCAGTCTCGCTGGTCGGGCTCGCCTGGGCGGGCTGGCAAGTGTTGTCCCAGTTCGGCTCGAAGCCGACGAAGACCTTCGCCGACATGATGCTGCGCGACCAGACGTCGCTCGTCCTTCAACTGCTCTTGATCGGCGCCTGCTTCGTGGCTTTCCTCTTCAGCGAGGGGTACTTGCGCGAAAAGAAGATCGCGTTCGCCGAGTTTTATCCTCTAGCGCTCTGGTCGACGGCCGGCGGGATGTTGATGGTCACGACCACGAACCTGCTGGAGATGTTCTTGGGCCTGGAAGTCCTCAGCATCGCCCTGTACTGTCTCGCGGGGACGAGCCGTCAAGAGTCCAAGTCCGAAGAGAGCGCCCTCAAGTACTTCTTGCTCGGAGCGTTCGCCAGCGCCTTCTTCCTCATGGGCGTGGCCTACATTTTCGGCGCGACCGGATCCCTCGACATGTCCAGGATCGCCGAGGTCGCCGACTTCTTCCAGGCCGAAATCGGCGCCCCCCTTGTGTTCGGCGTGATGATGGTCCTGATCGGACTCGGGTTCAAAGCCGCCCTTGTCCCGTTCCACCAGTGGACGCCGGACGTCTACCAAGGCGCCCCGACGAACGTGACCGCCTTCATGGCCGCGGTCAGTAAGATCGCCGCGTTCGGGGCGTTGATCCGCTTCCTTGAGTCGGCCACCCCGCTTCAAGGTTATTGGATGCCCGTGCTCACCTGGGTCGCCATCCTGACGATGACCGTCGGCAACCTCGCCGCTCTGGCGCAGAAGGACGTCAAACGGGTCCTGGGATACTCCAGCATCGCCAACGCGGGCTATATCCTGGTCGCGGTGCTGGCCCACGTGAAGTCGCCTGACCGCATCGGCCTGTCGACCGTCACGTACTACCTGCTGACTTATTGCCTGATGACCTTGGGGACGTTCGCGGTCGTCAGCTTGGCCGTCAAGGGCGGCAAGGAGGGCACGCGGTTCCAAGACTTGAACGGCCTTTGGAAGCGCGCCCCGCTCGCAGTAGCTTGTCTCGTGGTGTTCGTCGCGTCCTTGATCGGCATTCCGCCGACAGCGGGGTTCGTCGGAAAGTTCCAAATCTTCATGGACGCGCTCGCCGCCGATCTGCCTGTCCTTGCCATCGTCCTGGCCGTCAACTCGGTGATCAGCGTCGCGTACTACCTCGGCATCCTTCAGGCCGCGTTCGTCGACGACGAGGGCTTCCGGAAGAACCCGGCGCGGCAACCTGGCTTCGGCCTGCTGGTCGCCGTCGTCGCGTGTGCGATCGGCGTCTTCTGGGCGAGCTTCGCGGCGACCCCTCTCCAGAAGTCCCTCAAAGGCGACGGAAACCCGTCCGGACCCGTCGCGCGGCGGTGACACCCGGATGAAGCTCGCCGTCAGTATGTGGTGCTATGTCCGGGCCGTGAAAGGAGGTCGTCTCGATCTTTGCGGTTTCGTCCGGGAAGCGGCCCGCATCGGCGCTGACGGCGTCGAACTGCTCGACTTCTTCTATCAGGACGCCCGCGAAGAGCGGCCACGTGTCTTCGAAGCGTTATCGGAGGCGGGACTGCCTTGCCCGATCTTCAGCGTCGCCAATAACTTTGTCAAGACCACGGCCCAGGAACGGGCCGAACAGACCGACCGGATCCGCTTCGGAGTCGACGAAGCCGTGTACTACGGAGCGTCGACGGTCCGGGTCTTCGCCGGAGACGCGGCGGAGGGCGTGACATTCGACGACGCCCGGACGTGGATCGTCGACGGACTTGCCGAAGCGGCGGACTACGCCCGTGACAAGGGCGTCCGACTGGCTCTGGAGAACCATGGCAGACTGGCCGGCCAGAGCGGGCAAGTGAGGGGGCTGATCGAAGAGGTCCGGTCCAAAACCGGCCACGACGCCCTGGGGGCCAATCCGGACACGGGCAATTTTCTGTTGGTCGGTCAGGATCCGGTCCAGGCCGTCGCAGAATTGGCCGGAACCGCCGCGATGGTCCATTTCAAGGATTTCGCGCCAGGAGACGGGCACTACGTTTCTTCGGCCGGGACGAGGTTCCAAGGCACCGTCATCGGGGAGGGCACGGTCGACCTCGGCGGCTGTGTCGCTGCACTCCGTGCAGGCGGGTTCGAAGGATGGATGAGTCTGGAGTACGAAGGTGACGGCGATCCGTTCGGCGATGTCGAGAGGTCGGCTCGAAACTGCCGCACGATCTTAGGTTGATCATTCTTCACCCTGAAGTGCAGGGTCGGTCAGACTAAAAGCTCTCTCAAAAACCGCCGATACTTTCCCTTGTCGGCGAGCCTTGTCGCTGACGGACTTCCGACTAAGGGGAGAGACAACGAGTGAGCGAGCAGACCGGAGACCGAAGGGACGAAACCCTCATCGCCATTGTCCAGGGATCGTCCGAGGCGTTGGCCTTGGCTCACGCGGACGGCACCATCGTCGCGGCGAACGAGGCGATGGTCCGTTTGTTCGAACATCGGCCGCTCGTCGGAGCCGACTGGCGGAGCCTGATCCAGGTCGACCACTACGTTCCAAAGAAGGAGGAGGACGGGGCCGATCCGAACGACAGGTTCGTCGCGGAGATCTCGGTCAAGGGCGGGTCGAGCAAGGTCATGTCAAGGCTTCAGACGTTGCCGAACGGCATGTCCGTCATCGGTATGGAGTGTCCGGAAACGGCCTTCGGCGGTTCGACGGCCAATCCGATCCCGCAGTTGACAGACCTGTCGAGCCAACTTGTGATCCAGGCCCTGCACTATCAGGAGCTTTACGTGACGACCGACAAGCAGGCCAAGACCGACGCCTTGACAGGCCTCTTGAACCGGAAGGCGTTGGACGACGCCTATGTGTCCGCCCATGCCATGGAGGCGTTCGGGCCGAGGCCCGTTTCGCTCTTGATGCTGGACGTCGACCATTTCAAACGCCTCAACGACACCCGTGGCCACCTGACCGGGGACGAAGCTCTTAAAAACCTGGCCGTGTTGCTCAAGCGGGTCTGCCGCTCGACCGATACCGTCGCAAGGTACGGCGGCGAAGAGTTCTCCGTCCTGATGGCCGGAGCGGACAGTGACATCGCATTGAACCTGGCCGAGCGGATCCGAGCGGCCGTGGAAGGCACGTCCTTGTGTGTCGATCCGGTGACGGTGAGCATCGGTGTCGCGGACTGCATGATCGGCGACGAACCGCTGGAAAGCCTCATTGCCCGGGCCGATGCGGCCCTTTATGAGTCCAAGCGCGGTGGGCGGAACCGCGTGACCCTTGCGTCGGCGCGCCCGGACGTTTCCGCGGCTTAGCTTCGGCTTTCGGTCTCTTCTGAGTGAGGCCTAGCGGCCGCCATCGCTTCTCTGAGCCTGCCGAGCCGGATCATGTTCCCGATCCAGACGGCCGTCGAAACGCCGATGATCAGACCCCATTGGACGCGGCCGTCATGGAAGAGCGCAGCGATGCCGGCAGCGACGAAGAGCGCCGAGAACCTGATCCAGTGTGTTGTTGCGTTCCAGTATCCGAGCGGAGTCCCGGGATCTGGAGCCTCGCATGGCACACCTTCGCTCTTGGCCGACGAGACGCGCAAGCCATAGATCCATCGCGCCACAGAGGGGACGACCGGCAACAAGACGAGCAGCCCCGCCGCGATCAGTCCCGAGCAGACCGCAACCTCGGCTCCTGGTGGGATCCGAACGATCGGCTCCATGACGTGGACATCATGGCATGCACGCTAGGGTCGCTGATCGGCTTCAATCGCTGGTGCCCGGGGAGGGACTCGAACCCTCACGCCCTTACGGGCAACGGATTTTAAGTCCGCTGCGTCTACCGTTCCGCCACCCGGGCCAACGGCGGAAGTATACGCCTCTGGCCCGGACCCAAGGCACGGTGTCCGGTCACCGACGCTGTGGCCCGAGCTTGACCTTGACCGACTCTCTCGTCTCGAAGAGGAGCCTGTCGACGTGATCGATCCGGATCAGCCCGTTCCTGGGGTCGTCCAGGTCGAGGATGACGTAGACCGTAAAGGAGACGAGGAGGGCGAACACGACGCCACCGAGCCGTGGATGCCAGCCGTGATACTCCGAGACGCGGCCGGCCAGGACCGCGCTGAGCAGAGCGAGCACGAAGAGCATTGCGACGATCAGCCAGGGGGTGTGCGTCCTGGCCGCGACCGCCCTCGCACCGGCCGCGTCGAAGACATCGTTCAAAGCAGGCACGAGCAAGACCCGGTCGGATTCGCGCGAGTTCGAGTCCGTCGCGGCGACGGTGTCCGTCCAGATCCGCTCTTGAAGAGCGGACGTGCGCCTCGTGACTGCTGCCAGGTCGCCGCGCCCGCTCAGGGCGCCGTTGAATTCGATCCGGGCCTCGGTGTAGGCCAAGAAAGACCGCCTGAGCGTCGTCCGTCCTGGTTCTCCCAAGAGGTCGAGGCGCATCACGGCCGTCCCGATCGCGTTGGCTTCGTCGACGGCCAGGTCCTTCCTGGCGTCCAGCCGGCCCGCAGCGAGGCTGAACGTGAAGGCCAAGACCAGCCCCAAAAGCGTGAAGACCGAGCCTTCGACGATGTTCAGACCTGCATCGGGCTCGCGGTCGCCCCGGTTTTTGGCGTTCTTCGAGAAGCGCCGGCCGGTTCCGACGCACACGAGCATGCCGACGAACAGGGCGACGGCGAGCAGGGCCGGAGGGAAGGGCATCCGTCCGCTATCATACAAGCCGTGGACGTCTCCCGGTGCCTGGACAAAGAAGGACGGATCTTGTTCTGGCCCATGAAGAAGGGCAAGGCGCTGCGGGGCCCCCTACTGGACCTGCTCGTCGAAGAGATCCCCAGAGGCGAGAAACTGACCGAACCAGAAGTCAACGAGGCGATCAAAGCCAAGATCGCGACCATGGACCACGCCTACTTCCGGCGGATCCTCGTGGAAACGGGGCGCCTGGACAGGACGCCCTATGGGGACGCGTACTGGCGGCCCGGGACGCTGACGGGAGCCTGAACCCGCACGGTCCTTGCCGCAAGGGGCCGGAATCTGCCATCATTGCCCTCCGACCCCCTGCGTTCTGGAGGCTGCCATGGCGAAGAAGAAAGGCGAAAAGCGAGAGATCATCCGGCTGGTCTGCACGGAAGACAACAAGCACTACGTGACCACGACCAAGAACAAGCAGAACACGCAGGAAAAGCTGGAGCTGAACAAGTACAACCCAAGCCTCCGCAAGGTCACTCTCCACCGGGAGAAGAAGTAATGCCGAACCCCAAACGCAAGTTTTCGCACCAGCGCACGGCCAAGCGCCGCACCCACTACACCACCGACCTTCCCGAAATCACCTCGACGAAGAACGTCGGCGGCGAACCGACGGCCAAGAACCATTGCGCCTCTCCGGACGGCTATTACAAGGGCCGCCGGTTGCCTGGCTTCAAAGACTAAGACCGGATCTTTCCGCCGGCGATGACGGTCTGGCCACGATAGGCGACCGCGATCTGGCCGGGCGTGACCGCCCTGACAGGTTCATCGAACACAAGGGTCGGCTCAGGTAGCGCGTAGAGCGTGGCCGGCTTCGCGTCCATGTTGTAACGCACCTTGGCCGTGACTTTGATCGGCCCTCCTGGCCCGGACACTCCGCTCCATACGACTTCCTCTAACGGGACCTCGGTCCGGCGAAGCTCGTCGTCCGTCCCGACGGTGACGCGGCGCGAGGCGGCGTCGACCTGGATGACGTAGAGCGGGCTTCCGACGGCTACACCCAGCCCTTTCCGTTGTCCGACCGTGAAGTCGGCGACACCCTCGTGCCGGGCCAAAACCTTGCCTTCTCCGTCCACGACTTCGCCCGGTTCGAACGAGTCCGGCCTCGCCTTTCTGAGGAACTCGCGGTAGCCGCCCGCCTCGCTGACGAAGCAGACTTCTTGGCTGTCAGGTTTGTCCGCGACGGGAAGGCCGTATTCGCGGGCCAAACGACGGGTCTCGGCCTTGTCCCCAAGTTCGCCGAGAGGGAACCACGTCTTCGCGAGCTGCTCTTGTGACAGCATGTAGAGGACGTAGCTCTGATCCTTGTGCCCGCCTTTTGAGCGGAGGAGGTTCCATCGGTCGCCACGCTTCCGGATCCGGGCGTAGTGCCCGGTCGCGAGGGCGTCACAACCCAGTTCGTCCGACATCTGGAGCAGGGCCTCGAACTTGACCTTCTTGTTGCAGGTGACGCACGGGTTCGGCGTCCGGCCCTTACCGTACTCCTCGACGAACTCGTCGATGACCGTCTGCTTGAAGGCGTCCTTGAAGTTCACGACGTAGTGAGGCACGTCGAGCATCCGGGCGCAACGTCTGGCGTCCTCGACCGCCCCGAGCGAGCAACACCCTGAATGGCGCGGGTCGCGCTGGCTCTCCTGCCAGATCTGCATCGTCACGCCGACCACGTCGTGGCCACGGGCTTTGAGCAGGGCGGCCACGACCGCACTGTCGACGCCCCCTGACATCGCGACGCAAACGGTCTTTCGGGTCGTCATCGTCCGAGAAGGAGGCTGTTGTACGGCTCGGCCCCCAGCAGCGCTTCGAGCTTCGACCCCGGTACGACCTTTGCAGGCACACCTTTGGCGAAGACGGCGAACGTCGGGGTCTCGCGGATGTTGTAGCTGAGAGCGAGGTTGAAGTCCTCGACGACCCTTTGGGCTTCCGGCGAGCCTTCCTTCAACGCGTTCTCGATGTCGGCGGTGGTGAGCCCGACCTCTTCGGCGACCTGCTTGACGCCTTCGACGGTCTTGATCCGCTCTTCGTTCTCGACCCGGAAGACGTACTCGTAGAACTCCCAGAACTTGTCTTTTTCGGCGGCGAGTTCGGAGAGGGTGGCGATGTGCATGCTCGTCGCGTGTCCCTTAAGGTCGACGAGCGGCAGGTTCCGATAGGCGAACCGGAGGTTGTCGCCCGACTCCTTCAGGACTCCTGCTACGAGCTTGTACTGCTGGCGGCACGCGGCACAGTTGAAGTCGGCGAACTCGATGATCGTGACGGGCGCGGCTTCGTTCCCTTTGACTTTTGCCGGGACGGGCAACATTTGGGTCAAGCCGACCGAACTGTCCAAGTCGCGGACGCCCGCAGCGGACATCGAGGAGTTCACGCCCCAGACGCCTCCGATGGCTGCGACCAGTCCAGCCCCATAAAGCATGGATTCCAGGGTGCCCCAACGCGGCTTGGCGTCTGGAAGCGTGTGCAGCCAGTACGTCACGATCAGGGACACGGTCATGGTCACAGCGGACGCGACGCACCAAACACAGGTCGCCTCGACTTCGACGAACGACGCGTACATGAAATAGCAACTGACGAGAAAACCGATCCCGGTTCCGGCGAGGCTGAGTTTGGTCAAAGAGCGCCAGGTCTTGCCCCCGGTCGCCGCGCGTCCGACGGACAAGAGGGTCAAAACGAGGTATCCGCCGAGCCCGATGAACGCGACGGGGACGGGCCCCCAATGAGACTGCGCGCTTTGGGCGACGTCGGCGCACCCCCGGGTACCGCCACACGGGACCTCCTTCGAGAACAGCTCTGCGATACTGAGCACTCCGGCGATGAAGATCCCTACGATCCCCAAGATGCCGGTCAACAAATTGACCTTACGGGCCGGCTCCGAAACGTCGGTCGGCATCGTCTCCGCGGTGGCGCTCACGTCCGGATTATAGAATGTGCGGCTCACTGTCCGGATTGAACCGACCGGTATCATAGGCCGTTCCCGGCATGTCCGTGTCCCTTCTCCGCCCTGAAGCGCTGACCGGCGGACGTCCCAAAGGGACCGTCCGCGGGACCTATTTCGTCCAGACCTGGGGCTGCCAGATGAACGAAGAGGACAGCGAGCAGATCGCCCTCTACCTTCAAGACCTCGGTTTACGGCCCGCTTCGAGCCCTCAGGAAGCCCATGTCGTCCTGTTGAACACCTGTAGCGTCAGGAAGAAGCCCGAAGACAAGGCGTTCTCCTTTTTGGGCGAGTTGCGCCTTCTCAAGCTGGTCAGGCCGGACATGGTCATCGGTGTCGCAGGTTGCATGGCCCAGCTTCGTGCCGACGAGATCCGTAAGCGCAATCCGCACGTCGACTTTGTGGTCGGTACGGCCCAAGTCTCCTCGATTCCGGGTCTTGTCGAAGAGACCCTTCAGAGTCGGAAGTTCGCAGCCCGCACCGAACTGCCCGAGCGGAAAGGGGCCGTGGTCACCGACGTCCCTCAGCGCAACTTGGAACGAAAAGGCAAGCTCAAAGCGTTCGTCCCGATCCAGTACGGTTGCGACAAGTTCTGCACGTTTTGTATCGTCCCGACGACGAGAGGGCGCGAGCGGTCCCGTCCGACCGAGCACATCGTCCAAGAAGTCCGGCGGCTCGCGGAACTGGGGACGAAAGAGGTCACGTTGCTCGGCCAAACGGTCAACTCCTATGGCAAGAACCTCGCGGAGGGCCGCGTTCCGTTTTCCGACCTGCTCCGGCTCGTTTCCGGCGTTCCCGGTATCGAGCGGGTCCGGTACACCTCTCCCTATCCTCGTGACTTCAAATCGGACGTCATCACGGCGATCCGCGACGTGCCGGAGGTCATGGAGCATTGCCACATGCCGCTCCAGGCAGGGCACGACGACCTTCTCAAGCGGATGAAGCGGCAATACACCGTCGACTCCTATGCCGACATCGTCGCCGAACTTCGGAGGGCCGTCCCGTCCGTCAGCCTGACGACCGACGTGATCGTCGGCTTCCCGGGCGAGACGGACGAGGAGTTCGAAGCCACATTGGCCGCCGTCGAGCGGTTCCGGTTCGACGGGGCGTTCATGTTCAAGTATTCGCCGCGTCCCGGCACTCCGGCCGCGGAAATGGTCCAAGTGGACGCTTCCGTGGCCTCTGCCCGGTTAGACCGCCTGATCGCCGTGCAGACCCGGATCACCTGCGAATCGAACGTTTCGCAGGTCGGTAAGACCTTCGAGGTCCTTGTCGAAGGGCCGACGCCGAAAAACCCTGGACTGCTTCAGGGCTATTCGCGGTGCTTTCGGATGATGCACTTCGAGGGCGGCCCTGGACTGGCCGGATCGATCGTCCCGGTCAAAGCCACCCAGGGCCACCTTTGGGGTTTGAGCGGAACCGTCGTTTGAACTTGGACGTCCGTCCGGGACGAGGCCCGCACGATCGGACTGAGCCTCCGGCACGGACGCGAAGGTACCTCCCGGTCGGGGGTCGGCGCCCCTGCCACAATCCAGGTATGTCCTACTCCATCCGCCCCGCCGTCCAGCGGATGCGGCCTTATCCTCCGGGTCGGCCGATCGAAGAGGTCCAGCGCGAACTTGGCCTTTCGGACCTCGTGAAACTGGCGAGCAACGAAAACCCGCTCGGGCCTTCCCCCCGCGCCGTCGAGGCGGCCAAAAGGGCTGCCGAAACCATGAACGTCTATCCGGACGCCCGGTCCTACCGGTTGCGGGCCACGTTGGCCGAACGGAACGGCCTGACTCCGGACCACGTCCTCCTCGGTTGCGGGAGCGACGAGATCATCGGGATCCTAGGCGACGTCTTCCTCGAACCTGGCCGAGAGATGGTCATGGGCGATCCCAGCTTTATCCGGTACGAGGCCGCTGCGCAGGTCAACGGCGCGAAACTGGTCAAAGTGCCCCTGACGGCCGACTACCGTCACGACCTGCCTGCGATGGCCGCGGCCGTCACCCCGGACACGAGGATGGTCTTCGTCGCGAACCCAAACAATCCCACTGGGACGATCGTGTCCGGACAGGAACTGGAAGCGTTCGTCGATGCGCTTCCCGGGCACGTCCTCGTCGTTTTGGACGAAGCCTATTTCGAGTTCGCGGACGGGGACGAAGGACACGTCGACGGTCTCTCGTTGCTCAGGTCGGGACGACGTGTCGCCGTCCTGAGGACGTTCAGCAAGGCTTACGGCCTGGCCGGCATCCGGGTCGGGTTCGGGTTTGCCGATCCCGAAGTCGTCCAGGCTTTCGAGTCGGCACGGAGCCCGTTCGACGTCAACAGCCTCGCTCAAGAGGCCGCCCTGGCCGCCTTGGACGACGTGGCCCATTTGGCCGAAACGGTCCGGTCGGCCAAGGAGGGTCGTCGGCGCATCGAGGACTTCCTGACCGGCCAAGGCTTCGAAGTCATCCCGAGTCACGCCAATTTCGTCTGCTTCGACACGGGAGGGCCTGCAGCGGACCTGGCCCAAGAATTGCTGCACCAAGGCGTCATCGTGAGACCTTGTACGGCCCTAGGGCTTCCCCGCCACATCCGCGTCAGTGTCGGGACTCCCTCTGAGGTCGACCGGTTCGTCCAGGCCGTCCTGACGACGACGAAAGGCAAGGTGACGGCGTGATCATCGTCCTGAGGCAGGGGCATCCGGACGCCGTCACCAAGGTGACCAAGGAACTGGAAGACCACGGATATCAGGTCTTGCCCGTTTTCGGAGTCGAGAAGACGATCGTCTGTGCCGTCGGAGGGGAAGAGCACCGGAACGTCGATTTCCTTGAACAGCTCAAAGCCCACGAGTCGGTCGAAGACGTCCTCCTGATCACGCGGCCCTACAAGCTCGTCTCCACGGAGTCACAGCCGGGCCGGTCGGTCGTCGATGTCGGAGGCGTAAAGGTCGGAGGCAACGAGGTCGTCATGATGGCGGGCCCGTGCACGGTCGAATCCGAAGAGCAGGTCATGGCCACGGCCGAGACAGTCGCCGCCCGCGGCGCCAAGATCCTCCGGGGCGGCGCCTATAAACCGTCGACTTCGCCCTACTCGTTCCAGGGGATGGGCGTTCCCGGTTTGAAGATCCTCCGTCAGGCCGCCGACCGTTTCGGCATGAAGGTCGTGACCGAGGTCATGGACGTCCGAAAGGTCGAACTCGTGGCCCAATACGCCGACGTCCTGCAGATCGGGGCCCGCAACATGCAGAACTACGACCTGCTCAAAGAGGTCGGCCAGTCCCGGACACCGATCCTCCTCAAGCGGGGCCTGACGGCGAAGTACGAGGAACTCCTCTTAGCGGCCGAATACGTCGCGACGGGCGGGAACATGGCGATCATGCTGTGCGAACGCGGGATCCGGACGTTCGAGACCCAAACGAGGAACATGCTCGACATCGGTGCCGTGCCCGTCCTTCACGGGCTCTCGCACCTGCCCGTCATCGTCGACCCCTCGCAAGGGTCAGGAAAGCGCGACCTGGTTTCGGCCCTCTCACGGGCGGCGATCGCGGCCGGGGCGGACGGCCTCATCATCGAGGTGCATCCGAACCCGGACCATGCGATCAAGGACGGCCCGCAAAGCTTGACGTTCCCTCAGTTCGACGAGATGGTCGAACCCTTGGCGCGGATCGCACAGGCCGTCGGTCGGACGATGGCCACCCGTCCTGTGCCGGTCTAGCGCCGCGTCGAGGCCGCGTCCAAGTGGACGTTGGCCGCGCGGAGGCGGCACGCAAGGATCCGCCCCAGGTTTTCCATGACCTGGGCCTTGAGCGCGTGGTCGTGTTCGAGCAGTCCCCGAAGGTCGGCCGACGGAATGACCGCGACCTTACACTGTCCCTTTGCGACGACGTTGGCAGAACGCGGCTCCGAATCGACGAGCGACACTTCTCCCAGGACGGCGCCAGGGCCGACCTCGGCGACCGTTTCGCCGGAAAACGTCCGGATGGCGGCGGTGCCTTCGAGGACAAGGACAAGGTCCGTGTTGCGGTCGAACTGACGGACGACGGTGTCGCCCCCGTCCACTCGTCGCTCTGACGCCAAAGCGAAGAGGGCAGCGGCCTGATCGTCGGTCAGGTTCTTGAACAGAGGGTTGTCGCGTACGGTCGCCGGGATGGTCATTCCCGCCATTCTAGCCAAAAGACCGGTTCGGCCGCACCTCGTAAATCCCTTAGCGGCCTTTGAAGAGCCCGCCGAGGACGCCGCGGATCAACTGGCGGCCCAGTTGCGTCCCCGCCGACCGTGCCAACGACTTCGCCATCGAGCCGATGATCTCGCCCGCAGAGTTCGGGTCACGCCGCGTTCTGGCAGGTTGGCGCTCTGCTGGGGCCTGCTCGGCCTCTTGTGCGGCCGCCTCGGCCCGTGCAGCCAGCACTTCATAGGCGGACTCGCGGTCGACGGCCTCTTCGTACTTACCTTGGCAGGGGCTCTTATCGACCGTCCGTTGCCGTTCGTCCGGCGTGACCGTCCCCAGTCGCGACGAGGGTGGGGCGACAAGGGTCCGCTGGACGACCATCGGGGTGCCCTTCTCCTCGAGGAACGACACGAGCGCTTCACCGACCGCCAATTGCGTGATGATCTCCTCCGTGGAAAAGGCCGGATTGGGGCGGAACGTCTCGGCACTGGCGCGGACCGCTTTCTGGTCGCGCGGCGTGAACGCGCGCAGGGCGTGTTGGACGCGGTTGCCCAATTGGGCGAGGACAGTGTCGGGGACGTCGATCGGGTTTTGAGTGATGAAATAGACGCCGACGCCCTTTGACCGGATCAACCGCACGACCTGTTCGATCTTTTCGAGAAGGGCCTTGGGCGCGTCGGTGAACAGGAGGTGTGCCTCGTCGAAGAAGAAGACGAGCTTCGGCTGGTCGGGATCACCGACTTCGGGGAGGGCTTCGAACAGTTCGGAAAGGAGCCAAAGCAAAAAGGTCGAATACAGCCGTGGACTCTGCATGAGCCTGTCCGCAGCGAGGATGTTGATCGTCCCCCGTCCCTCGGACCCGACCCGCATCAAGTCATGGAGGTCGAGGGCCGGCTCACCGAAGAACTGTTCGGCGCCTTGCTGCTCGAGGACGAGGAGCGACCTCTGGATCGCTCCGATCGTCGCCGAGCTGACGTTGCCATAGGCGGTCGTCAGTTCTTTGCTATGGTCGGCGACGTGCTGGAGCATGGCGCGCAGGTCTTTGAGGTCGAGAAGGACGAGCCCGTTGTCGTCGGCGTATTTGAACGCGACGTTCAGGACGCCCTCCTGCGTCTCGTTGAGTTCCAGAAGCCTGCTGAGAAGGAGCGGGCCCATTTCGCTGACCGTCGCGCGGATCGGATGCCCTTGTTCGCCGTAGAGGTCCCAGAACATGACGGGGAAGGCGCAGTACTCCAGGCTGTAACCGATCTGTTCGGCGCGGGCTTCGAGCTTAGGGTTCCCGCCTCCTGGCTGACTGATGCCCGCAAGATCGCCTTTGACGTCGGCCATAAAGACGGGCACTCCGAGTCGGCTGAACCCTTCGGCGAGGGTCTGGAGGCTGACGGTCTTTCCTGTGCCCGTCGCCCCGGCGATCAATCCGTGCCTGTTCCCGAATTTAGGAGTAAGCAAGACGGGTTGTTCTGCTTTCCCGAAGTAAATGCCGTCGGCCATATCAACGGTCCAGGTTACCTGGGGGGCCCTTTGCGGAACCTCTCATGCTACGTCTTTCGAGATGTCCGTTTCGACCGGCACAATTGCGGGAAATTTTCGTCCGTCGCTAGCACGTTCGGGAACAAAACGTCCATAATCAGCGTTGAAGAGGGGGACCAAGGTCCCTGCCCACAGTCAAGAACGGATGCTGACGCTGGCCGAAACCTCACGAATGCTCGAGGCCGTGCACCTGGCGACTCGAAAGTTGGCCAGTTCTGCCGACCTCAACGTCGTCCTGCGCGACGTGCTCGAGCTGTGCGTGGAGGCCGTCGGCGCCGAAGGCGGGACCATCTATATCCATGAACCCGCCCTCAACAGGCTGAAGTTCGCCTACGTTTATCCGGAAACCGTCGCCGAGCGGCTCGAGCGCCTCGACATCCCTGACGACTATGGCGTTGCGGGCGAGGTCTTTAAATCGGCCAAGGTCCGGATCAACACGTTTTCCGACGACGGACAACCGGGCCGCCTGCGCATTCGGGAGAAGACCGGCATCACCGTCCGGACGATGATCACGCTGCCCTTGGCCATCGCCGGCCTGGAGCCGCTCGGGATCGTCCAACTAGTGAACAAGCGGTCCGGAGCGTTCAACGAGACCGACGAGGCCGTCCTTGAGTCGGTTTCGGACGTTTGCACCCTCGCGATCATGAATTCGCGACTCTTGGCGCAGCAGACCCGGGTCGCGTCCCTTGAAGGTATGGGCCGGGCGGCTCACGACCTGGCGAACAAAGCGGGCGTGCTGATCACGTTCATCGACGACTTCCGGAGGAACCTGAACGGGCTCCGGGAAGCCCTTGGTTGCATCCCGACCAACGCCGAGGCGTGTTTCCACCTCGAGATGCTCGAGAGTTCGTTCGAGGAGGTCTTCGCACCGTATTCCGAGCGCGTCTATCGGTACGCCCGTTTGATCAACGACCTGGCCGCGGGGAAGAAACTGACGCCCAAGCTGAAGCGGGCGTCGCTGGCCTCGGTCGTCGAAGAGAGCGCGCAGTTCATGGAATCTGCGGCGCGCAAGTCGCACGTCCGGATCCTCTACGAACTGGACCGAGGGGCGCCGGAGGCCGAGTTCGACGACCTCTACGTCATCCGGATCGTCGAAAACCTGGTCGGGAACGCGATCAAGGCCGTCGCCGAAATGGTCGACGACGAGTGGATCGCAGCCAACGCTGGGAACGACGAAGCCTATTTCGGAGCCGTGACGGTGCGCCACAGGTTCGAGGAGGGTGCCCACGTGATCGAAGTCGAAGACGAAGGCCCCGGCATTCCGCCCGCCACGATCCGGTCGATCTTGGCCGGAACGGCGTCATCGTCGTGGCAGAGGGCGGCGGGCACCGGTTTCGGGACCAAGGTCGTCATGGAGCTGGCCGGCGCCCTCGGCGCCAAGGTCAGTGTCAAGTCGAAGCTCGGCGAAGGGACGACCTTTAGGGTCGAGTTTCCTCGCTGACGGCGGTCAGGCCGTCCAACCGGACGACGATGCACGTCGTATTGTCGCTTCCGCCACCCACCAACGCGGCGCCGACGAGCTTCCACGCGGATTCGCTCGGCCCGTTCCCGTTCAAGATCTTTGCGATTTCGGGGTCTTCGACGTGGTTCGTCAGGCCGTCGCTACAGAGCATATAGACGTCTCCTTCGCGAAGACTGAACGTGAACACGTCCGGCTCGGCGTCGCTTTCTGTCCCGATCGCCCTCGTGAGCATATGGCGGTTCGGGTGGTTCTCCGCTTCGGTCCGGCTCATCGATCCTAGAAGGACCATGTCTTCGACCCAGGTGTGGTCCCGCGTCAGTTGTTCGAGGGCTTCTTCCCGCAGCCGATAGACCCGGGAGTCGCCGACCTGCGCGATGTAGCCCTGATCTTGCAGCAGGACGAGCGCGCTCAAGGTCGTGCCCATGCCGCGTCGGCTCGGCACGGCCCGGGCGACGTCGAGGACGAAGCGGTTGGCGGCACCGACCGCCGTGCGCAGGGCGACCTCGGTGTCCGAGGCCGGATGGTTGAGATAGACGTCGATGAAGGTCTTCAGGGCGAGTTCGCTGGCGATCTGGCCGGCTTCGTGGCCGCCCATACCGTCGCACACCACGAACACGAGGCCCTTGGTGGCAAGCCTGGCGACGTCGTCGGGAACGTAAAACTCGTACTTGTCCTCGTTGTTCTCCCTGACCCGTCCCAGGTCGGTCTTGGCTCCGACCGACACGGCCGTCCGGATCCGGAGTTCAGCGGCAGGTACCAGGTCGACGACGTCGAATTCGGCTGTGGTCTCTTCCATCGGCTCAGGTCTTAAAGCGGATGCCGATCTCCAGGCTTCCGAGTTTGATGACGTCGTCAGGGCCGAGCTTGGTGCGCATGTTCGGCGCCAACTTGGCCTCGTTCAGGACTGTACCGTTCGTCGAACCCGTGTCGGTCAAGAACACGCCTTCGTCCGTGACGTCGACCGTCCCGTGGCTGCCGCTGACATAGGGGTCCGGGATGCAGATCTCGTTGGTGTCCCGCCTCCCGAAGGAGTGCGTCCCCGGC
This sequence comes from Armatimonadota bacterium, assembly GCA_018268395.1. Taxonomy (NCBI): domain Bacteria; kingdom Bacillati; phylum Armatimonadota; species Armatimonadota bacterium. Next base: position 188,151 of record JAFDWQ010000003.1, read on the forward strand.
GCCAAAGGGACCTCCCGGTCCGGAAGGACGAGCCAGGCCACGGCGTCGCTGACGGTCGGGGCGACCGAAATGGCGGCGGTCCGTCCGCTCATGGCTTGGACGGTCTTCGACCCTTCACCTGGCATCGACAAGGTCAGTTCGAAACCGCCGAGCGACACTTTCTCCCCGTTGGCGAGCGCCTTGCGTTCACCTTGAGCGAGCTTCTGGCCCCCGAGCGAAGTCCCGTTCGTCGACCCTAGGTCCTCGACCATCAGGATCCCGCCTTCCAGAGTGACCTGACAGTGCCGACGGCTGACGCGCGTATCCTCGACCGAAATGTCCCCGGCGCGTCCGACGACGTTGATCCCAGGTCGAAGCTGGTACTCCCGTCCCGTCGTTTCGACGAGGACCGGTAGTTGCACGGCCGGTGCACCGAAGGCGTCGCCGTCGAGGGCCATTTCAAAAATGAGTCCGCAATCGTTGCAGAACATGAGCCCCGGAGGGTTGAAGGACTTACAGACCGGGCACTGGACGGGCTTGATCGTGACGGTCGTGTTCAACGACGGGGCCGCACCCATGATCGTCCGGTTCGGATCGGCCACGGGCGGAGCGGCCATCATGGTCCGGTTCGGGTCGGAATCCGGTGGCGCTCCGAGCCGGGTTCTGTTCGGATCGTGCATGGTCATTCCCATTTTGGACGATTTTGGGCCTGCCTATAGCTCAGACCCCCATCGTGTTTCGGACAAAGTGGCGCATAATAAGCGAGTACGCTTCGCTTCAGTCTGCTCACAATGCCCAAGGCCGTGACTGCACCGATCCGAATCCGCACGGCCACGCGCATGGCCTCTGCTTGCGCAAGTGAATCAGACAATGGCAACGAAATCCCTGTATGTCGGGAACCTGCCCTACTCGACGGACGAGAAGGGTCTCACAGAACTGTTCGCACCTTACGGAGCGAGCAACGCTAGGATCGTCGAGGGACGAGGCTTCGGTTTCGTCGACGTCGAAGAAGACCAGATGGAGGCCGCGATCGAGGCCACCAACGGCAAGCCCTTGGGCGGCCGGCCCCTGACGGTGAACGAAGCGCGGCCGCGCGAGCCCCGATCGGGCGGCGGCGGTGGCGGTGGTGGCCGCTTCGGCGGCGGCGGCGGTGGTGGCGGCTACGGTGGTGGCGGCGGCTATGGCGGCGGCGGTGGTTACGGCGGTGGCCGTGACGGCGGGCGCGACCGTGGCGGTCGTGACCGTGGCGGCCGCGGCGGCCGCTGGTGATCTTCGCCTGACGACGACCCGGGCCTCCGGGGTGCCTAGTGCACTCCGGAGGCCCGTTCATTTGCGATCAGGTAAACCATCCGTTATGGGAACGAAGAAGGTCGCTGACGCTTTATCCGACGTGTTGGCCGATTCGTACGTGCTGTTCGCCAAGACGCAGAACTATCACTGGAACGTGGTCGGCCCCGATTTCCCGGGCCTTCACGCCTTGTTCCAGACGCAGTACGAAGAGCTCTTCCTTGCCGTCGACGAGGTCGCAGAGAGGATCCGCCAACTCGGGTTCAAAACTCCCGGCACGCTCGGCGGGTTCTTGAAAGCGACGGTGCTGTCCGAGGGCGAAGCCACGAACGCACCTGGCATGGTCGCCGACCTCGCCGCCTGCCACGAGAAGCTCGCCGCACGGGCCCAGACCGCGATCAAAGTGGCCGATGAGGCCGGCGACGAAGGATCTCTCGACCTTATGGTCGCAAGGCGCAAAGCCCATGACAAGACGGCGTGGATGTTGCGGGCGACTCTGGGAGAAGAGGCCGGGACTGCTTCGGGCCGCTCGAGCGCGACGGCCGCCGTGACGAAGGCGTCGAAGAGCACCGTCAAAGTCGTGACCAAGGCCCGGCCCAAGGCCGAGAAGAAGGTCAAGGAGAAGAAGTCGACGGTCGCCAAGGCCGTCCCGGACGCCAAGAAGGCCGCTCCGGTCAAGGCTGCGAAGCCTGCAGCGGCTTCGGGCAAGAAGAAGGTTCGCCAGGCCATGGGCTGAGCGTGACGGAGGGGTAACGTCCGCTCATGCCGGACGTCCGTTACGACCGCTATTACAGGTACGACGACCTGACACGGATCCTCCGTGCTTACGTCGACGAGTACCCGGGTCTCGTCGCGCTGGACTCGATCGGGAAAAGCCACGAGGGTCGGGACATCTGGCTTGTGACGGTCACCGATGGCGGAGACCACCGCGAAAAGCCGGCGTTCTGGTGTGACGGCAACATCCACGCGAGCGAAGTCAGCGCGAGCACGACCGTGCTGATGATCTTGGACAAACTCGTCGGAAAGAAACAGGCCCCGACTGCCGCCGCGCTCCTGAAGGACCGGACCTTCTATCTCGTCCCGAGGTTCAACCCGGACGGGGCCGAGTGGGCCCTCGAAGACACGCCTCGGATCGTCCGGAGTTCTACTCGCCCCTATCCGTACGACGAGGACGACCTCTATGGCCTCGAACGTCGGGACATGGACGGCGACGGCCGCATCCTGAGCATGCGCGTCAAAGATCCCAACGGCCCGTGGAAAGTGGCCGAAGACGAACCTCGGCTTTTGAAACGGCGAGAACCTGGCGAGGTCGGCGGCGAGTACTACCGCCTCTTGCCCGAAGGCGTGCTCCACAACTATGACGGGCTGTCGATCCGTTCGCGCAAAGTCAAGGAAGGGCTCGATATGAACCGCAACTTCCCCAGCGCGTGGCGGCTGGAAGGCGAGCAGTACGGAGCGGGGCCCTATCCCACGAGCGAGCCCGAAGTCCGCGCGATCGTTCAAGCCATCAGTGACCGGCCGAACATCTGTGGAGCGATGAGTTTCCACACGTTCAGCGGCGTGCTCCTGCGACCTCCGAGCCGGATGCCGGACGACGACATCCCCGCTGAAGACCTTTGGACGTACCAAGAGCTCGGGGCGAACGGCCACAAGATGACGGGATACCCGGCCATCAGCAACTACCACGAGTTCAAGTACCACCCTAAAGAGGTCATCACCGGGGTCTTCGACGATTGGATGTACGAGCACCGGGGTGTCCATGCTTGGACGGTCGAAATCTGGTCCCCACAGCGTCAGGCCGGGATCACGGACTACAAGTACATCGATTGGTTCCGGACCCACCCGTTCGAGGACGACGTCAAGCTCTTGAAATGGTCCGACGAGGCCCTTGGGGGCCATGGTTACGAGGATTGGCGGCCCTACGTCCATCCGCAATTGGGCGACGTCGAGATCGGTGGTTGGGACCCGCACTACGCGTTCCGGAACCCTCCACCGGACTTCCTGGAGAACGAAGTCGGGCCTCTCGCCGACTGGGCGCTGTGGCACTCGTCCACGGGCCCGTGCCTCGCTTTGCGAGACGTCCGAACGGAGAAGCTCGACGGCGGCGCCGTGCGGATCCGGTTCGCGGTCCAGAACTCGGGTTGGCTTCCGACCAACGTGACGAAGATGGCCCTCGACAAGAAGCTGTGCCGCGGCGTCGTCGGGGAGATCGTCCGAAGGGGAGAAGACTGGGCGACAGAAGGGACGGAACCGTCGTGGCTCGTGTCCGGGAGGTTGCGGGAGGACAAGGGTCAGCTCGTCGGTTGGAGCCATGTCCCCATCGGGGGGTTCGGCTGGCACAGCGACCCGACCGAGGATATCGCGGTGTTCGAATGGGTCGTCAGCGGCCCAGGGACGTACGATCTGACGGCCCGACACGAACGTGCCGGGGCGGTCAAGGCGACCGTCGAAGTCTGAATCGGCTCAGGACCACTTCTTGAGGAACGGGATGACCTTCGCGGGATCGTGGTGGTCTCCCGTTTCAAGGAGGCCCGTGTCTTGGGAATGGAGCAACTTGCCCGTCTTGTCCAGGACGAACAGGTGCGGGTACCCGTTGATCTTCGGATACTTCGACAGGACGGCCTTGTTCTCGTTCTCGGGACTGAAGTTGACCTTCACGACGATGTATTTGTCCTTGAGGATCTTGGCCGCTTCCAAGTTTGTCAGGAAGAATGCATCGAGCTTGTGGCACCAACCGCACCACTCGCCTCCGACGTCCAGAAGGATGCGCTTGTCCTGCTTCTTCGCCAGCTTGACGGCCTCGGCGATGTCCTTGGCAGCGTCGCGCTTCGGATCGAACTTGTGCCGTTCGGCCTTTGCGTGCGGGTCGGTGTGCTGGGCCAAGGCTGTGCACGGCAGAAACGCGGCCGGCAGCAGGACCGCGAGGGCGGAAGTCAGGACGGCGGCTTTCATCAGGACAGGATGCTACCTGAGCCGCCCTTCGGCCCCGGCCTCGGGCAGCGGCCGCTTCGGCGGATAAGGGAAACGGGGGTCGTCTTTCGCCCCGGGCCGGTGCGGCGACAGATATACTTCCCTCGTGGCGCATCAGGACGAGTGGCACGTCGACCGACCCAAGGAAGAGTGCGGCTGCGTCGGGTTGTTCGTGCCGGACGAAGATGCGGCCAGGCTGACCTTCTTTTCCCTCTTCGCTTTGCAGCACCGGGGTCAGGAATCGGCGGGTATCGCCGTCGGGGACGGCCATCGCGTCCGGATGCACAAGGATATGGGCCTGGTCAACCAGGTTTTCAACGAAGACGTCCTGGCCACCTTGAAGGGGCGGTTTGCGATCGGACACACCCGGTACAGCACGAGCGGTTCCAGTGTCCTCCGGAACGCCCAGCCGATCTATTGCACGAGCGTCGTCGGGGAGATCGCGGTCGCCCACAATGGGAACCTCATCAACGCGAAGGAACTCCGTGACGAGTTCCAGGCCGAAGGCGAGCGCCTTGACACCACCGCGGACAGCGAGGTGATCGCCCGACTCCTGGTCAAACACATGCACCTCGGGCCGGTCGAGGCCGTCGCCGAAACGATGAAGCGGGCCAAGGGCGCTTACAGCGTCACCGTCTTGACCCCGAACATGGTCCTTGGGTTCCGCGACCCGAGCGGGATCCGACCGTTGGTGGCCGGAAACGTCGGTTCGGGGTTCATGGTCGCGAGCGAAAGCTGCGCGTTCTTCCCGATCGGCGGGACTCCGGTCCGCGACCTGAAACCAGGTGAAGTCGTCGTGATCGACAAGGACGGCATGCGGTTCGCCCAAGCCGTCCCGTCCGAAGCGGAATCCATGTGCCTTTTCGAGTTCATCTATTTCGCTCGTCCGGATTCGGTGATGTACGGCAGAGAACTCTATAAGGTCCGGGAGAACATGGGCCGGGAACTCGCCAAGGAGCACCCGGTCGAGGCCGACGTCGTCGTTCCGGTCCCGGACAGCGGAATTCCGGCCGCCCACGGTTTTTCGGAAGTCGCTGGCATCCCTTTCCACGAGGCGATGATGAAGAGCCGCTACATCCATCGGACCTTCATCCAGCCTGACCAGCGGATGCGCGAGCTCGGCGTCCGCATGAAACTGGCTCCGTTGCCCGGCCAGATCGCAGGCAAACGGATCGTCCTTGTGGACGATTCGATCGTCCGTGCGACGACCACCCGCCAGATCGTCGGCATGCTGTTCGATTTCGGGGCGAAGGAGGTCCACGTCCGGATCACGGCTCCCCCGATCAAGTTCCCCTGCTTTTATGGCATCGACATGGCGCGCAAGGGCGAGCTTGCAGCTGCGATCATGGAGACCGACGAAATCTGCGAGCATCTCGGGGCGACGTCGCTCGGCTATCTGAGCGTCGAGGGCGCGACGGCCGCCGTCGGTCAGGACAAGGGCCGCTTCTGCCTCGCGTGCTTTAACGGCGAGTACCCGATCCCTGTTCCGGAGGGGCTCAGCAAAATGGCCTTCGAAGAAGCGCCTGGCGTCGGCCAGTTAGCGACCGTCACCAGCGGCCAGCTGAAATTGATCGACGACTGAGGCTCACTTTCCGTTAAGGAACCCCAAAGCCGCCGCGTGACGCTTGAGGATCTGCTCGGAATACTTGAACACGGCCTCTGTCAGGGGGTTCCAGAGATGGTACGTCTCTGGCAGTTCGGCCAGCGGCAAGATGCGGCGGCCCATCGATTCGAACTCCGCCGGAATCTCCACGAGTTCCTTGACCCGTGCGGCGTAAACGTCGGCCCACCGCACTTCGCCTCGTTCCGTGATCCGGTAGCAACCGAGATAGATGACGTCCTGGAGGATCGCTCCCGCCTCCTCGCGCGCTTCACGGACGGCGGCTTCGAGGGACGATTCGTCCGGCTCTACGCGCCCGCTGGGGATGCACCAGCCGCGGTCTTGGATGTTGCAGATCAGGACTTGGTCGTCGCACCAAGGGAAGACGAGTGCCGCGAAGGCCCTCAAGGGGGCACGGAACGGCGCCGGGAAGAACTCAAGGTTCTGCCGTCCGTACTTTCCCGTCGGAAACCTGCTCAAGGATCCTCCTTCTTGGCCGTCTTTTTGTCGGTCATGGCGGCGACGCCCGATGCCACGAGCGACAGGACGGCCACGCCGACGACTCCGAAGAGCCACGGCTCGTTCCCGAAGACGACCACTTTGCCGAGCACGTCCGACTTTTGGACGGCTCCGAAGTCCCGACTGTCTTGCGAAACGGGCCTGTTGTCCCCGAGAACGTAGAGCGAACTTGCCGGCACTTTGTACTCGCCCATGCTCAGTTTCCAACTGTAAGGCATGAGGAGGAAGTCGATCGTGTCGCCAGGGAGCCCTTTGACGCGCTTGATCAGGGTCTCACCCGTGTCTTCGGTCTTGATCACGACGATCTCGCCGCGCTTGATGTCGCCCACGAGCCAGTAGGCGGTCGACATGAGGAGCCGGTCGCCCTGGGAAAAGGTGGGCTCCATCGACTCCCCTTTGACTTCGACCGTCCTGAAATTGAAGAAGAAGAAGACGACGAAGGCCAGGATCCCGATCAAGAAGGCTCCGAACCCGGTGAGAATCACTCGACGCCGGGTTCTCGGTCTGAAGGTGGGCTCGGCCAACATAGCGGTTATACTTCAAGTATCGGTCGGACCTGGCCGGCGCGCATGGAGAACCTCCTTCGTTCACTCGACAAATCCCCGGGAGCCTGGGTCGCGGGCCTGTCGGTGATCGTACTGGCTCAGACGGCCGTGCTCGTTTGGACGGTGATGCGTCAAAAGAAGGCGGAGAGACGGTGGGCGGCCCTGATGCAAGGTTCAGGATCCGAGAACTTGGAGTCCCTACTTCAGGAGCACCTGCACGAACGGTCGGACCTCTTGGCGCGTCTGAACGATGCCGGGGAGCGGATCGACGTCCTGGAGCGCAAAATGCGGACGTCGAAAAGGTACCTTGGACTCGTGAACTACGACGCCTTTGACGACGTCGGAGGCAGCCAGAGCTTCAGCATGGCGCTGTACGACGAGGAAGGCAACGGTGCGGTCGTGACGAGCCAGGTCGGACGGGAAGGTTGCCGGGTCTACGGGAAGGCCTTGGTCAACGGTACTCCCGACCGGCATTTGAGTGCAGAAGAAGAGCGGGCCCTCGACCAGGCGACGTCGCCGAAGTCACGTCCGCGCATCAGTCCATGAGTCAGGCTTACGACGACGCCCTTTTGATCCGACAGTGCCAAAGCGGGGACAGGTCCGCTTTCGACGCCCTCGTGCGGCAGTACGAGACCAAGGCCTACCAATATGCGTTCCGGCTCACCCGTGACCCGGACGAAGCCGCCGACGTCGTGGCAGAAGCGTTCGTCAGGGTCTTCAATTCGATCGGTAAGTTCCGGAGCCAGAGCGCGTTCGGGACGTGGCTCTACCGGATCCTGACCAACTGTTACCTTGACCACCGCAAACGGGACAAGAGCCGGTTCAACACGAGCCTTGAAAGTTCCATGCAACTCGAGTCCGGCGAAGTCGAACGCCAGATTCAGGACGATGCCGCCGGGCCTGACGAAGAAGCCGAGAAGACGGCGCGCGAGGCTGCCGTCCAAGGAGCGCTCGGCAAAATGCCCGAGTATCAAAAGGCGATGCTGGTCATGTACCACGTCGAGAACCTGTCCTACGAGGACATCGCCGAAGCCCTCGACCTTCCCATCGGGACCGTCAAGAGCCGTTTGAACCGGGCCCGGATCGCCCTTCGGGACCACTTGGCGAAAGACGTGGAACTTTTCAACGTGGGCTGAAGTCGAACCATCCAGAACTTTTATGAACGCGGACAAGGCCCAAGAGCTGTTCTCAGACTATTCGGAAGGAGCCCTGAGCCCGTCGCTTCGCTCGTCCCTCGAGCGCGCGATGGAGGCGGATCCGGCACTGAAGGCCGAATACGCCAGGTTCAAAGAAACCTGGGACGAGGTCGGTACCCTCTCGAAAGAGGAGATCGAGGTCCCGTACGGCCTGCACGACAAGATCATGGCCCGGGTCGACAAGAGCGTCTTCGACGCGAAGCGGGAAGCCAAGGCCGGTCGGTTCGGCTCGTTGCGCCTGGCGTTTTATGGCGCCGCAGCCGTCGTCGCTGTGACCGCGACCGTGGTCTCGCTTCGGTCCCGCGGTACGGTGGGCACGGCCGAACTCGTCGGTGGCCATACCGTCGAGCCGCTGGCCATTTCGGCGAAAGAAGGAGGCGTCCACGTGACTCGCGGCGCTTCGGACGGCTCGGTCTTCATCAAAGAAGAGTCCACCGGCCGCCTGGTCGGCAAGATCGACCAAGGCGGCAAAAAGCTCGATTTCCCCTTGAGGAACGACGGTGCCGCCGGCACCGTGCTCCGGATCGAAGGCGATTCGGAGTCGGTCTGGGTCGCCCTTCCTGGGCGTGCAAAGAACGACGTCGCCGACGAGGGCACGCTCCTTGATCTGGCTCTCGATGCCGCCGACCACTACGGCTTGCCCGTGCAGATCAAGGTCAAAGACCTGCGGGCTAAAGCGACTTGGAAGCTGGACGACTCGGACCCGGTGAAGACGGTCGCGAAGAGCGGCGAGTTCACGTTCGAACGACGGAACGGACTCGTCTACTTGACGGACTGAAACTCACGAACGGCCGCGGCGCGCTCGTTCTCGAACTTTTGCTCGGCCGTCATGGCGACGCGCGTGATGTTCGCCGTCCCCAGGATCTTTGAAGGGATCTTGCGCTCAGAGATCGATTCGCGGAGCTGTTCGCTCCCTGCTCCGGGGCCCGTGTCCACTGCCGCGACCATCAGGCCGTACCCTGAACCGATTTCGATCGGTAGGTTCTCGGTCTCCGTCCGGTCCATATAGCGACGGTGCAGGTTCCGCAAATTGACGAGGATGTCCATCAAGGCGTCCTTGTCGACGTGCAACGGCCGGACCACGGTCTGGACTTCGGACACCGTCCGAGCCGAGAGCGACGGCTTCTGACGGCGCAACTCGGCTAGGAGTCGGGCTTGCCAAGTTCCGAACTCCTGGACGGAGGCGAAATCGATGTATTTCGAGACCGACGCGATCTTCAGGGCCTTCAGCCGGTAGGACGCGGCTTTGTCCGGAGACGGCTCGGACTTGGCAAGGTGCTCCAAATGGAAGAGGACGCTCGCTTTCGCGTCCTTCAATTGGGACAGCACGGAGTCCTGGTTCGGATCGTCGTATTCGACCGGTTTGACGGGCCGCAGGCTCCCTGACTCGGCTTCGGCGATCCACGCGTCGGCCACGGCCACGATCTGCCGTTCCTCGGGCTGTCGGTCGTCGGAATCCAGCGCCTCGGACGCCGCGACCAAAGGCGCGTACTTCAAGAGCCGGGCTTGGGCCTCAGGCCCAAAACTGACGTCGTCGAAGGAGGGCGTGCCGTACCGTCCGTTCACAGCGATCGCCACGATCAGAGCGAGCGGCCCGCCCACGGCGGCCCAACGGACGCCCCTTTTCAGCCACATAGTCGGATGATCGGCAGGAGACCGGCAGAACCATCAGGGGTCGCCTGGCAAAGCCGGCAATAGGGCCTGTGACATTTCGGTCCTAGTTTTTTAGGATTTCTGACCTAGGACTTCAGAATTTCGCATTATAGTACAGGCGTGCCAAGCACAAATCGAATATCCGAGGTTCCGAAATTGGAAGAGCAGCTCGTCCGCCGCGCCCAGCAGGGAGACCGGACGGCGATGGAAGCGCTGGCCGAAGCCCACCGCCGGGCGGTGCGGTCGCACGCGCTCCGGATGCTGCGGGATCCCGAAGACGCGAACGACGCGACCCAGGAGAGCTTCGTCAAGGCCTTCCGGGCGATCGGCTCCTTCGACCCCGAACGGCCGTTCCTTCCCTGGCTTATGAGGATCTGTTCGAACTGCTGCGTCGACCTGATCCGGGACCGCCGACGGTCCTTAGAAAGCATCGACAAGCACGAACACGCCCTCTTCGACGAGAGTGCGGACGTCGAGTGGGGCGTCGAGTCCCGGCAGGAAAGCGAAACGGTCCAGCAAGCGATCACGCGCCTGCCCGACCGCTACCGCGAGATCATCGTCATGCGCCATTACCGCCACATGGAGGTCATGGAGATCGCCGAGGCGCTGAAGAAGCCGGAAGGCACCGTCAAGTCGTGGCTGTTCCGGGCCAGGGCTTTGTTGAAGAAAGACCTGCAGGTCGCGTTCGCGGCATGAACCTGCAGGCCACCCGGTCGACACCGGACCAGAGCCGTTCCGGTGGAGAGACCACGGTCTGAACCGTTTCGTCATCCCGAAGTCCCTCGCATCGATCGCCTCATAATCGGTCTATGAGCGTCACTCCGGACCAGGTGCTCGAAGCCCTGCGTGCCGTCGAAGACCCCGACCTTCACCGCGACATCGTGGCCCTGGGTTTCGTCAAGGACGTGACCATTGACGGCGCAGACGTCCGGTTCAAAGTCGAACTGACGACGCCGGCCTGTCCGGTCAAGGACATCCTTCGCGACCAGTGCTTGGAAGCCGTGAGCGCGCTTCCGGGAGTGGAGAACGTCGAAGTCGAAATGACGGCGCAAGTCCGTCAAAAGCCCACCGATGCCGAAGACCTGATCCCAGGGGTCCGTCAGTGCATCGCGATCGGAAGCGGTAAGGGCGGAGTGGGCAAGAGCACCGTTACCGTGAATCTCGCGGTCGCTTTGGCCGGACAGGGAGCCAGGGTCGGCCTTTTGGACGCCGACGTGTACGGCCCGAGCATCCCCCTCATGATGGGCGTCCAGAACGAACGGCCGTTCACCCGAGACCAGAAGATCGTGCCGATCGAACGGTTCGGGGTCAAGATGATGTCGATCGGCTTCCTTTTGGACGAGGGCCAGGCCGTGCTTTGGCGCGGGCCGATGGTGCACAAGACGGTCGCCCAACTGTTGCAGGACGTCGACTGGGGCGAACTCGATTACCTTCTCGTCGACCTGCCGCCCGGTACGGGCGACGCGCCGATGTCTTTGGCACAGCTCGTTCCGTCGTCCGGAGTCGTGCTCGTGACGACGCCCCACAGTGTGGCGGCCAACATCGCGGGCAAGGCCGCCCAATTGTTCATTGCCCTCCAGAGGCCTCTGCTCGGCGTCGTAGAGAACATGGCGACGTTCGTCTGCCCCGGGTGCGGAACAGAGGCCCGGATCTTCGCCGGAACGTCCGGCCAGGAACTGGCTTCGAGCCTGGACACCGCCTTCCTAGGTTCCGTGCCCATTGACCCGGCCGTCAGTTCCGCTTCAGAGCGGGGCCTGCCCTCGATCGTCGCCGATCCCGAAAGTCCGCAGGCTACGGCCTTCCGCGAAATCGCGGGCCGGATCGCGGCGGAGGCGAGCATCCGTGCCGAATCCCAACGGCCCACGGCAGCGGCGACAGGAGCCTTGTAGAATCGAAGTGCTCATGGTGCCCGAACCCTTCCTTCCCCGTCGGGTCACGAGGCCCTGCCGCGTCGGCCGGGTCACGATGGGCGACGGTCACCCGGTGGTCGTCCAAAGCATGATCACCGAAGAGACGCGCAACGTCGCGGCGTGCGTCGAACAGATCATCGCCCTTCACCAAGCCGGATCGGAGATCGTCCGGGTGACGACCCCGACCCTAGGAGAGGCCCAATGCTTGGAAGAGATCAAAGCGCGGGTCCGTGAGAAGTATCAGGACGTACCGATGACGGCCGACGTCCATCATCAAGGTTCTGCGATCGCGGTCGAGGCGGCGAAATACGTCGACGAGATCCGGGTCAACCCCGGCTTGTTCGTGTTCAAGCGCCATGGGACGCGGTCTCAAGAGGTCTCGCCTCAAGAGTCGGGAGAAGCGGCAGACCTTCGTGGCCGAGGTCAAGGCGAGATCGACCGCCTGCGGGCCGAATTGGCCTATGGCCGGGAGGAATGGGCCGACGAGCTTGCCGCGATCGAAGAGAGCTTCGTCCCCGTCATCGAAGCGTGCAAGACGCATGACCGGGCGATGCGGGTCGGGGTCAACCATGGTTCTTTGAGCGAGCGGCTCCTGGTCACTTACGGGGACACGCCGGAAGGAATGGTGGAGAGCGCGCTCGAATACCTTCGAATCTGCGAAAAGCACGGCTTCGAAAACCTGAACGTCAGCGCCAAAGCGAGCCGCGTCCCGGTGAAGATCGCTGCCAACCGGCTCATGGCTCGCCGGATGGACGAGGAAGGTCTGAACTACCCGCTCCACCTTGGAGTCACCGAGGCGGGCGACGGGCCCTATGCGAGGGTCAAATCGACGGCCGGAATCGCGACGCTCCTGATGGAGGGGATCGGCGACACCATCCGGGTCTCACTGTCCGAGGACCCGGTCAACGAAATCCCTGTCTGCTACGAGATCCTTCAGGCTTGCGGGCTCCGCAAGACGCAAGTGGAGTACATCGCGTGCCCGTCGTGCGGGCGGACCAAATTCGACCTTCCGACCGTCCTTCGGGAAGTCCGTGACGCCACGAAGCACCTCGTCGGGCTCGACATCGCCGTCATGGGGTGCATCGTGAACGGCCCTGGCGAAATGGCCGACGCTGATTACGGCTATGTGGGCGCGGCGGGGGGCAAGATCACGCTTTACCGAAAGCGGGAGGCGGTGAAGCACGGCATCCCTCAGGAGCAAGGGGTCGCCGAGCTTGTCCGGCTCTTGAAGGAGGACGGTCGCTGGGCCGAACCGCCAGAGGGTTCGAAGCGGGCCTTGGAGCCGCTGAGGACGGTATGACGCCGGAGACGGCCGAGGCCCTGGCGCCGACGGGAGCCTTGGGGTTCAGGAACGGGGTCGTCCGCTCGGTCGTCATCGCCGTTTGCCAGGAATCGGCCCTTCTCCTCTTGGGCCGACTGGCGGCCAATTGGCCGGGCTATCCGGTCTCGCCCGCGGGCAGAATGCTGACTCGCGGCGTCCAGACGGGTTGGCCGATCGCGATCGTTGCGGCGGTCGGGATCTACATCGTGTTGGCCTACGCCGAGAGAAGGGTCAAGGCGGGTCACGAAAGCGGTTTGGCCTCGGAGCAAGGTCGGAAGTTTGTGAAGCTTTTCATAGCTCCCAGCGTGCCGACCGTCGCCCTAGCGTCGTTGCTCGTCTGGATCTTCAACGTCGTCGGAATCTCGATGCTCGTGCGCGGGGCCAGGGAGGACGCCGGGATGTTCCTGATCATGGGGTTGACCTTCGGCACGGTCGTCTGGGGAACGCTGACGTTCGTCGGCGGCCTCCTGGTCCGCGCGGTGATGGTCCGATGGGTCCGCGGTTGATTCAGCTCTCCTTCAGGTGGGTCCGGAAGAACTTGAGCGTCTCTTGCCACGCTTCTCCCGCCGCCTGAGGATTATAGACTTCCGGGCGGTCGCTGTTGAAGAAAGCGTGGTGCGTGTCTGGGAACGTCTTGAACTCGAAGACCCGTCCCTTCTCTTCCAGTTCCCGCTGGAGTCCGGCCACGGCAGCCGGAGACGCATAGTCGTCATGCTCGGCGAAAAAACCGAGAAGCGGGGATTGCAGGCGGGAAAAGTCGGGACTGACGCTTGGATGGATGCCGTAGAAATTGACGCACGCCCCGATCCGTTCGTCGATACAGGCGGCGAACATGCTCAGTTGGCCGCCCATGCAGAACCCGACCACGCCGACCTTGTGGCCCGTCGTCCCGTCGTCCTCCAACAACCTGTCGACCGCGCCCCGGATCACACGGGCCGCTTCGTCGATTTCCAGAGCCATCATCAATGATCCCGCCTCGTCCGGCTCGGCCGTCGTCTTGCCGTGATAAAAGTCCGGCGCGAGCGCCGTGAAGCCGGCTTCGGCGAACCGGTCGGCCACGTCGCGGACGTGTCCGACGAGACCCCACCACTCTTGGATCACGATGACGCCAGGCCCCGTGCCTGCGGCGCTTCGGGACAAGTAGCCCGAATACGTCTGCCCGTTGCCGTCGAAGTGGACCGTCTCGCCGTTCATGGACTGGATTCTGACGGCCGAACCGCGGCTCGTGCAAGCCGTGGGGACCGGGTATGAATCGGACCTGGCCCACCCCGACCGTCCTGTCCTAATCCTCCAGAACGTCTCAAAGCGCTATGGAGGCGTCCAAGCCCTCGAGGACGTCAGTCTTCAGGTTTGGCCTGGTGAAGTGCACGCCGTCCTTGGCGAAAACGGGGCGGGAAAAAGCACGCTCGTCGGAGTCATGGGAGGCTTCGTCCGGACAGACGCGGGTGCGGTCACTGACGCCGAGGGCCGTTCCGTCGAGGGGGATCCGGCAGCAGCGCGCTCGGCGGGGATCCGGACGGTCCACCAGCATTTCATGCTGGTCCCGGCGTTCTCGGTCGCTGAAAACCTGGCCCTCGCGACGATGGACGGTCTGCGTGGCACGGTCGACCTGGTCGAAGAGGGGCGGAGTTCGTTCGACCGGGCCCGCCGACTCGGCTGGGAGGTCGATCCGCATGCCCGGGCTGGAGACTTGTCCGTAGGCGCCCGGCAACGGCTTGAACTGCTCAAGACGCTGTCCGGTGAGGCGAAGCTCCTCATTCTCGACGAGCCCACGGCCGTCCTTTCCGAACGCGAAGTCGACGAGCTATTGGACCTTGTCCGGAATCTGTCCGCAGACGGCGTCGCCGTCGTCCTCGTCGCCCACAAGTTGAGCGAAGTCATGGCCGTCGCCGACCGGATCACGGTCCTCAGGCACGGTCGAAAGGTCGGATCGACCCTCAGGGAGCAGGCCGACGTCGACAGGATCGCTGAGTGGATGGTCGGAGAGACGTTGACGCCACCTTCCCGGGACCAGGGATCTTCCGGTCCCGTCGTCCTCTCCGTCAGGGACGTGCGGGTGTCGGGCGACCAGGGACAAGAGTCCGTCCAAGGTGTCACCTTCGACGTCCGGTCCGGCGAAGTGTTCGGGATCGGCGGCGTGGACGGTAACGGCCAAGTCGAACTGGCCGAGGCCTTGGCCGGAATCAGAACCGTCCGAACGGGATCTGTCGAGGGGCCCGACCCGCGTCAGATCGGATACGTCCCGCAAGACCGTCAAACGGACGGCTTAGCCGCCAATCTCTCGGTCATGGCGAACACGATGGTCGGTGCGCTGGACCTGCCCGAGGCCCGAAGAGGTCCGTTCCTGGACTTAAGGGCGTTCCGCACTCGGGCGAGATCGCTCATGAAGGAGTTCGACGTCCGAGCAGCGTCGGAAGAGTCGCCCGTCGCGAGCCTGAGCGGCGGCAACCGTCAAAAAGTCCTTCTCGCAAGGGTGTTCAGTCGGAAGCCGAGACTCCTGATCGTCGTCAATCCGACCCGGGGGCTCGACATCCGGGCGTCGGCGTTCGTCCACGCGAAGATCCTGGAGGCGGCGAAGGACGGTGCAGCCGTCGTCTTGGTCTCCACGGATACGGACGAGTTGTCCGCTCTTTGCACCACGACGGCCTTTCTAGGGCGCGGGAAGCTTTTCGGGACGCTCAGGGAGGCGACGTCCTGAAGCGCGTCGTCGTTACGGTCGTCGGGCTACCGTTGGCCCTGGTGTTGACCCTCGCCGTGTTCCAGGTGGACGTCCGCGAGGGGGTACGCCTCATCGTCGAGAGCGCGTTCGGAGATTCGTTCGCTCTGTCCCGTACTTTCGTCCGGACGACGCCGTTGTTGCTGTGCAGCTTAGGCGTGACGTTCGCATGGAGGGCCGGAATGTACAACATCGGGGGCGAGAGCCAGTACGTGGCCGCCGGAATCGGCGGCGCGGCCGTCGCAAAGGTTTGCTCGTTCGCGGGTGGGCCAGCTTTGAGCGCACTCGTTCTCGTCACCGGTCCGCTCGTTGGTGCGGCGGCCGCGCTCTTCGCCGGGTGGCTTCAGGTCCGTAGAGGCGTCCAGTGTGTGATCAGTACGATCCTCCTCAACTTCATCGCCCTACAGGCGTTGGCGTGGAGCGTCCGTGGACCGTTGCAGGAAGCCAAACGTCAACTGCCGCAAACGGACGCCTTACCCCACGCAGCGATGTTGTTCCGCCCGGATGCACGGACCGACCTCCACGCGGGCGTGTTCCTCGCTCTGGCCGCTTGGTCCGTCGTCTGGGTGGTCTTGGCCCGCACGGCCCCGGGGTTCCTCATGAAGCTGGTCGGAGAAAGTCCACGCGTCGCAAGAGCCAACCGTTACGACCCGGACAAGATCAAGATGCTCGCCATGGCGCTCTCCGGACTGCTGTGCGGTATGGCCGGAGCGGTCGACTACGCCGGACTCATCGGTCAGTTGAGGGACGGTTTTGCCCAGAACTGGGGGTTTCTGGCCATTCCCGTCGCGCTGATCGGTGGGCTTGAAGCACCGGGCGTGCTCCTGGCGGCGCTTTACTTCGGCGCTCTGATGGCGGGCTGCGAGGGTCTGGCCCGGTTCCAGTCGGCGGGAACGACGCTCGTTTTCGTGATCCAGGCGGTGGCCGTACTCGGCGTCGTGGCGGTGACGGCCCGCACGCGCCCTCGGGAGGCCTCCGTTGCTTGACGCCGTGTTCCTCGTCCTGAGGACGTCGGCACCGGTCGGATTGGCCGCTCTCGGCGAAACGGTCGGACAGAAGTCGGGTGTCCTCAACATCGGCCTCGAAGGCATGATGCTGACCGCCGCCTATGCCGGAATGGCGGTGTCCCAGGCGACGGGTTCGCCCTATGTCGGCCTTGCCGCAGGGGTCGTTGCCGGAACCGGCCTCGCTCTCTTCCAGGGATGGTTCACCCTTAAGTCGGCGGCGGACCAAGTCGTCTGCGGCACGGCCGTCAACCTCTTAGGCTTGGGATTGACGGGGACGCTTTACCGCTCGAAGTACGGCGCGTCCGGGCAGCTCCTGAGCGTTCCGACCGTGCCGAGGGCGCCGTGGGGCGCGGATCTCGTCCTCCTGATCTGGATCTTGGCCGTGGTCGCCGCTGCTTATTGGCTCTTCAGGACGAAGAGGGGTCTGGCCTTAAGGGCGACGGGCGAATACCCTCCAGCGGTCGTCGCGGCGGGCTACTCGCCCGAAACGTTCCGGTGGCTGGGCGCGGTCGTGAGCGGCGCCTTCGCCGGGCTCGCGGGGGCCTATCTTTGTCTTGGCGTGGCCGGGTCGTTCGCGGAGAACATGACGTCAGGCCGAGGGTTCGTCGCGCTTGCCATGGTGACGTTCGGACGTTGGAAACCTTGGTGGGTGTTCGCAGCCTCCGTCTTGATCGGTGCGGCGGACGCTTACCAGTACACGCTTCAGGCCCAGGGATCGGCGATGCCCCCGCAGTTCTTCCTCGCCCTCCCGTACGTGTTGGCTTTGGGCGTCTTGGTGTTCGCCGGCAAGGGGGCATCGGCGCCGGCAGCCTTGGGCGAGCCGTTCCGGTAGCGTATGCTGACGGTGTGCCCCAGACGGTGACGCTGACGCGGAGAGTGGCCTTCAGTTCGGGTCATCGGTACTGGGATCCGGATCTGGACGAGGGTGGGAACTTCCGGTTGTTCGGCCGTTGGGCCTCGCGTTTCAACCACGGCCACAACTACGTCCTTTGGGTGTCCGCGCAGGGCACGGTCGACCCGCAGACCGGGATGGTGGTCAACATCAAGCGCATCGACGACGTCCTTCAAGAGCGTGTCGTCGAACGTTTCGACCAGAAGAGCATCAACGACGAAGTCCAAGAGTTCTCGAGCCGCGTGCCGAGTCTGGAGAACCTCCTCGTGTATTTCGCCCGTGAACTCGATGGACTGCACGGCAGAGCGGCCCTATCGAGGCTCAAGCTCGAAGAGACGCCGCTCCTTTATGGGGAGTGGGCCAAGGAAGACGACATGACGACGATCACGAGGGTCTACGAGTTCGCAGCTTCGCACCGCCTCCACGTTCCGACGTTGACCGACGCCGAGAACGAGAAGCTGTTCGGGAAGTGCCACAACCCGAACGGACACGGGCACAACTATGTCCTTGAGGTCACGGTCACGGGCACGCCCGATCCCAAGTCGGGGTTCTTGGTCGACCTCGAGCATTTGGACGCGGTCGTCCAGGCCGAAATCATCGACCGCTACGACCATCGGAACTTGGGACTGGACGTCCCCGAACTGTCGGGACTGAACACGACGAGCGAAGTGGTCGCGGGTGCGATCTTTGAAAGGCTGAAAGGCCAAGTTCCGGGCCGACTCGTCCGGATCCGGCTGCACGAGACGGCCAGGAACGTCTTCGAAGTCACGGTGTGACGGAGCGTGAGGCCGTTAACTGACCAATGGCGTCACGAACTCGTCGAAGACGGGAAGATAGAACTGCCACTCTTCCTTTTGGATCGCTTTCAAGTACTTTGGTAGCGAAAGGTAAGGCACGTAGTGCGGCCGCTTCGGTTTTGTCCTCAGTTTCATATTCGCTTGTTGCGGCGTTTTGTCCCCTTTCTTAAGGTTGCATTTCCGACAACAGGCGACAAGGTTGTCCCACGTATGGGGCCCGCCGCACCACCGTGGGACGACGTGGTCGATGGTGAGTTCTTTCTTCGTGCCGCAGTACTGGCAGCTATAGTTGTCCCGGGCCAGGATGGAGTGGCGCGAGAGCCTGAGCTGTGGGATCGGTCGCCGGACCTGATAGCGCATCTTCACGATCGACGGCGCGTCCAATCGGCCACCGGACGTTCTCAGTTCGCGGCCCGAGTTCTCGAGGACATCGGCTTTACCTAGCAGCACGAGGGTGACGGCCCGGCGGACGTGGCACACGTTGAGGGGTTCGTAATTGGCGTTGAGCAACAGCACTTCAGCCATCGGCCCGTCCCCCCAAAAGCGACAGAGGCCCGCACGACACGGCGTGCAGGCCTCTGAAGGGCTTATCCGGGCACGTCGCAGGTATCGTGTCGTCCCACATCGGGGGCCACGTCCCTCCGCACCGGTCACAACCGAAAAGGGTCACCATCTGATATTCTAAACTGTCCAGGGGGCCGAAAAGGAGCGCGCCGAAGCATTCCTGGTAGAAATCTTTACAGCTTCGGCCTTGGGTTAGAAGACGGTAAAATGCCGCAGACCCACGGAGGGGTGTACTTTTGAGCATGACAGTTTTGCGAATTCGGGGCGGACGTGCCCTGAGCGGCCAGGTCACGGTTCCAGGAAGCAAAAACGCAGCCTTGGCCATCTTGTCGTCCGTCGTGCTTTCACGCGGGCCGATCGTCCTTCACAACGTTCCCGAAGTCAGCGACGTCGCGATCAAGATCGGACTCTTGCGAGAGTTCGGCGCCGTCGTCGAGTGGCGCGAAGGATCGCTTTTCATCGATTGCAGCGAACTCCGGTTCTGGCGCGCGGACGAGGAACGGATGCGCCCGATCCGCACGGGCTTCTATCTTCTGGGGCCGCTTCTGGCCCGGATCGGCCACGCGGACATTCCGATGCCGGGAGGCTGCAACATCGGTTCGCGTCCGGTCGATTTCCATCTGAAGGGCCTGTCCATCATGGGTGCGAACATCCGGATGGAAAGCGGTCGGTACGTCGCTGAAGCGCCGTCCCTTCACGGTGGCGAGATCCATTTCGAGATCCCAAGTGCCGGCGCGACCCAACACCTGATGGCGACGGCGACCTTGGCAGAAGGGTCGTTCACGATCAGCAACGCGGCGATGGAGCCTGAAGTCGTCGCCCTTGCCGACTTCTTGAACCGCCTCGGCGCACGGATCGAAGGCGCCGGTACGAGCACGATCACGGTGACGGGCGTCAAGGAGCTGACGGGTGGCGAGTTCCGCATCCCGGAGGACCGGTTGCAGGCGGGCACCTATATGCTGGCCGGAGCGATCACGGGCGGCGAAGTGACCGTGACCGGGATTTGGCCCGAGCCGCAGACGGCGCTGGTCAGCAAGCTTCGCGAGGCCGGAGCGGACATCGCCGAAGGCGAGGACTGGATCCGTATCCGACAATCGGGACGCCCCCGGGCCGTCTCGATCCGGACGATGCCTTATCCTGGGTTCCCGACGGACATCCAGCAGCCGATGTCCGCGCTTCTCGCGCTGGCCGAAGGTCAAAGCGTCATCGAGGAGACGCTGTACGAGAGCCGGACGGGCCACGTCCCCCAACTCAACCGGATGGGGGCGGACCTCTCCGACCGTGGTCGCCTGACGATCATCAACGGTGTCGACAAACTGACCGGAGCGACGGTCGAAGCCTCCGACCTGCGGGCAGGGGCCGCCCTCTGCCTGGCGGGCCTTGCCGCGGACGGCGAAACGATCGTTAAGAACGTCCACTTCATCGATCGTGGATATGAAGGCTTGGAAGAGCGCCTGACCTCCCTCGGCGCCGATATCGAACGGATAGGCCAACCGGAAGCAACGGACACGGCCGCGGGCCGTAAACTGGTCTGAAGTTTGCGTATCGTCCAAGAAATCGGTATCGACCTCGGGACCGCCAATATCCTGGTCTACCGCCGCGGGAAAGGGATCGTGCTCATGGAGCCCACTGTCGTGGCCATGAGCACGACCAACAAGAAGGTCCTCGCCGTCGGCAACGCCGCCCGGGAGATGATCGGTCGTACGCCCGGCAACATCCAAGCGATCCGCCCGCTCAAGGACGGTGTCATTGCGGACTACACCACGACGCATAAGATGCTCGAGTTCCTTCGGAAGAAGGTCACGACCCGTGGTCAGTTCTTCAAACCCACCGTCCTTCTCTGTGTTCCCAGCGGGGTCACGAACGTCGAGCGCCGGGCCGTCATCAAAGCCGCCCACGCCGCCGGGTTCGGAAAAGCCATGACGATCGAGGAGCCGATGGCGGCTGCGATCGGATGCGGCCTCCCGATCGCTTCGGCGTCCGGCAACATGGTGATCGATATCGGGGGCGGGACCACGGACATCGCCGTGATTTCGCTCGGCGGCATCGTGATCAGCCAGAGCCTGCGCATCGGCGGCAACAAGATGGACGAGGCGATCGTCCGGCACATCCGCAACGCCTATAGCCTTGCGATCGGCGATCAGACGGCGGAGGAAGTCAAGATCCGGATCGGATCGGCCTACCCGATGGAGACCGAGCTTCGGATGCCGATCCGGGGCCGGGACCTGGTCGCCGGACTGCCCAAAACGGTCGAGGTTTCGAGCGAGGAAGTGCGCGAAGCCCTGACGGAGCCGGTCCGGCAGATCGCTGAAAAGCTCTGTTCCGTGCTCGAAGAGACGCCTCCGGAACTGGCGAGCGACATCATCCAGTCGGGGATCACCCTGACAGGGGGCGGGGCACTTTTGAGAGGGCTCGACCGTCTGCTGAGTAGTGTCACGGACATCCCGGTCAAAGTGGCGGACAACGCCCTCCATTCGGTCGCGATCGGGACAGGGCGCGCCCTTGAGGAACTGCCGTTGATCGAGAAAAGCGGGGCCGTGACGCGCCTATGAAAGGGTTCGCCGTTCTCGCCCTCGGGCTGGCCGCTTCGACCGCAATCCCGCAGACCGCCGCCTCCGCACGACCCGTCACGAGGCAGGAGTTTTTGACCGCCGCTTGGAAGCTCGAACGGGCCGCTAACCGCGTCCTTGGAATGAAGGAGCCTGAAGCGCCGAAGGTCGCCGATCCGTCCCGACCCTTGAAACGCTCTGAGGTCATCTTGACCTTGGACGCCCTTTTCAAGGCTTATCGCCCCCGCTTCCAGTGCACGCCGAGGCCCCACCCCCTCCGGAGCGGGCACATCGCTGCCCACAACGGTCCCGAAGTGCGCGGACCCGCCGAACGATTGGCGAAATGGGGTTTCTTGGCTCCCGTCGGCTTCATCGTTACCGGGCCCTCCGAGACCGTTACCGCCCGTCAGGCGGGCGACGCGCTCGGGACCTTTTTCAACCAGTTGTCGGTCTGCGCCCATGAGCCCGACGTCCGGTGGAGCCCCAACATCATGTCGGGAGGCTAGGCCTTGGTCCAGGCTCGCGGCATGCCGATCATTTTCGTAGTATGCCCCAATCGGACCGGTTCCGTGAAGCCGAGTTTTTTGAGCTGTTCGACATCGGCCTGCTGACCCGCACGGGGTTGCAGGCTTGGATCGCACATACCCTTGAGCGGTGCGCGGGGTGGTTCGGCGCGTCGGGCGGCTCGGTCTTCCTGATGGACGACGACGGGGCGATCCGGCTCAAAGCCAAGGCCGGAAGCCAAGAAGGTCTCCGCGCGGATGCACGCATCGAAATCGGGCACGGTATCGCGGGCACCGTCCTTCTCGAAGGCAAGCCGAGGATCATCGGCGACCCTTCCGACGATCCCGTCCTTTCGGGGCGCGGAGCGGTCCGGAACGACGCCATCGCGAGTTCGATGGTCGTGCCGTTGCTCGGGTTCTCGGACGAACGGGTGGGCGTGCTGAACCTCAGTCGATCGGCAGGAGAACCCGCCTTTCAGGACCGCGACCTCAAACTGGCCGTGCGTCTCGGCGCCTTCGTCGCCCTCGCTGTCGGCAACGCGAAGCTGGTCAGCCTTCTCAAGGATTCCCTGGACGCCCAGAACTACAAGGTCGAGCAGCTCGAAGCCGTCCTCGGCAGCGTCTCGGGCAAGGTGTACGTCATCAACGGGGCGAACGACGTCGCGACTTCGGAGATTTCTCCGAAGTCTGTCCGAGAAGCCGTTGGAAGGTTAATGGCGTCCGGAGGTCGAGGCAGCGAGCGGGCGTACGACGATGCGAGCGACCGGACGTGGATCCTCGATGCCGTGCCCTTGAGCCAAGGCGGATCGGTGGTGACGGTCCAGGACGTCAGCGATTTCCAACGGGCCCAGGTCGAGACGGCGCGGCTGCGAAGGCTCGCCGAGATCGGTCAGATGACGGCGGCGATCGCCCACGAGATCCGGAACCCTCTGACGGGCATCCGGGGCGCGGCCCAGTTGATCGGGCTCGACGCTTCGTTCGCCCAAGACTACGCCAAGGTCATCGAGGACGAAGCGGACAAACTGAACCGGCTGTGCGAGGACTTCCTCGAGATCTCCCGACCGCTCAAGTTGGAGTTCGTCGAGACGTCCCTGAAGGACGTCGTGCGGCGCGTCGTCGACCTTTGGACGCCAGAATTCGAACAGTCGAAAGTGAAGCTGACTTTAGATTCCGGTGCCGACGAGCCGACAATTCCCATGGACGTCCGCCGGATCGAGCAAGTCCTCCATAACCTTGTCCGCAACGCGCTTCAAGCCTGTAGCGGTAAGGGAGAGGTCCAAGTCCAGATCCGTGGCGGAGTCGTGACGGTGTGCGACGACGGGACCGGTATGGACGGCGAGACCGTGGCGAAGCTCTTCGCCCCGTTCTTCACGACAAAGGCCGGAGGGACGGGTCTCGGACTGTGCAACGTCAGACGGATCGTGGACGCCCACGGTGGTTCGGTCAACGTCCGGTCCGAGCCCGGTAAGGGAACACGGTTCGAAATCAGTTTGAGAAAGAGTGCGGCATGAGTGCGAAGAAGAAGGTTTTGATCGTCGACGACGAGCTGAACATCCGTCGGATCCTAGAGGCGGCCCTCGACCGTCACGGCTGGAGCCCGTCCACGGCGGCCAGTGCCGAAGAAGCCCTGGCTAAGCTTAAAGAGTCGTCGTTTGACTGCGTCTTGACCGACGTCACCATGCCGGGCATGAACGGTTATGAACTCCAGACGACCGTCGCCCAATCGTGGCCGGACGTTCCTGTCGTGATCATGACCGCGTTCGGCACGATCCCACAGGCTGTCCAAGCCATCCGGAACGGCGCGTTCGAGTTCGTGACCAAGCCGTTCGACCTCGAGAATTTGAAGCGCATCCTTGCCGCTGCGATGGACGAAGAAGTCGGGGCCAAGGCCAAACGTCCGGCAAAGTCGTCTCCGAAGCGCACGCCGTTCATCGCCGAATCGTCGGCGATGCAAGAGGTGTACGCGACCATCGAAAGAGTGTCCGATTCGCGGGCGACCGTCCTCGTCACGGGTGAAAGCGGGACAGGAAAGGAGGTCGTCGCGAGGCTGATCCACGAACTGTCCCCGCGCGCCGGCGAAGCCTTCGTGCCTGTTTCCTGCGCGGCGCTGCCCGAATCGCTCCTCGAGAGCGAACTCTTCGGCTACGAGAAAGGGGCGTTCACGGGCGCTCAAGGGGCCAAACCGGGCCGTTTCGAACTGGCCGACAAGGGCACGTTGTTCCTCGATGAGATCGGCGAGATTCCGGCGACGATCCAAGTCAAGCTCCTTCGGGTCCTCCAAGAGCGCGAGTTCGAGAGGCTGGGAGGTACGAAACCTGTCAAAGTCGACGTCCGTCTGGTGACCGCGACGAACAGGGACCTCCACCATGCCGTCGAAACGGGCGATTTCCGGTTGGACCTGCTCTACAGGCTGCAAGTCGTCGAAATCCACATCCCTCCGCTACGGGAGCGCAGGGAAGACATCCTTCCGCTGGCCGAACACTTCTTGGCCCGGTCGAGCGCCGAAAACGCCCGCAACCTGACCCATGTCGGCGACGACGCCTTGCTGCTTTTGCGAAACTACTCGTGGCCGGGCAACGTGCGGGAACTCGAGAACACGATGGAGCGGGCGGTCGTCTTGGCGGCCAAAGACGAAAACGTCCTTTCGTCAAGGCTCTTGCCACGGAACCTGCTCCAAGCGGCGTAGGAAGGGCTTAGGGCCAGGAACCTTTCGGGGGCTGAACCGACTTTACAGTTATGTACAGTGGTTCAAGCACGACAAAGTCTCATTGATCAGGGTGATGCGGGCCGGTTCACCGAACTGATGGCCCGGACGTACAAGAAGGTCTTCAACCTGGCGTACCGCCTTTCGGGAGACCGGACGGACGCGGCCGACCTGGCCCAAGAAGCGTTCTTCCGCGCCTACCGCGGTTTCGGCCAGTTCGAAGGCGACAGGCCGTTCGAAAACTGGGTGTTCCGGATCGTCACGCGGCTCTACTTGGACTTGAAGCGGACGCGGAACCGTCGCGTGAAGACCGTGTCCTACGATGCGCCTCTCAACGCGGACGGTAGCGACGACCCGGTGTACTTCGAGTCGTCCGACCCCAAGGCCAGTCCGGAAGACGCCTTCGTGTCCCGCTTCGTCAGCGAAGACCTGGAATGGTCGCTGGACAGACTGACGCGCGAACAGCGCGAGCTCGTGTGGATGGCCGACGTCGAAGGCGTCCCGTACCGCGAGATCGCCGAGAAGATCAATGCGCCCGTAGGAACCGTCCGATCCCGGCTTCATCGGGCCCATAAGCAGCTCCGGGCGCTCATGGAGTGCTACCGGAACGACTGCCGGTGCGGTAAAGCCTGCCCCAGCCACTGAGGCAGGCCCGGCTTTCGGCCCGGCCGTTAGGCCGACGTCAGTTCGACGATCTTCGCGGCGGCTTCTTGCATGGTGGACGCGCCGACGATCTTCGTCCCTTCAAGGAGTTTGAGCGCGGCTTCGGCCGCCGTCCCTTCGACCCGGGCGACGACCGGAATGGACACGTCGATCGTGTCGAAGGCCTCAAGAATGCCCTTGGCGACTTCGTCGCCGCGGGTGATGCCTCCAAAGATATTGATCAGGAGGCCCCTGATGTCACTGTCCATGAGGACGAGCTCCACGCAGGACTTGACCCGGTCTGCTTGGGCTCCACCTCCGACGTCGAGGAAGTTTGCGGGCTGTCCGCCTGCCGCCTTGACTTCGTCCATCGAGCACATCACGAGTCCGGCGCCGTTGCCGATGATCCCGATATCGCCGCCGAGCCGGACGTAAGCGATGCCCCGCCGTGACGCTTCCGCTTCGATCGGGTCCTCGGCCGCATCGTCCTTGGTCGCTTCATATTGCGTGTGCCGGAACAACGCGTTGTCGTCGATCGCGACCTTCGCGTCGGCGGCGATCAGTTTTCCATCTGGGGTCAGGGCGACGGGATTGATCTCGACCAGATCGGCGTCGGACTCCAAATACGCCTTTACGAGGGCCTTGACCATCGAGCCCATTTGCCTTCTCGCTTTATCGGGGATGTCGGCGTCCGCGAGGGCCTTGCGGACTTCGAAGTCGGCGAGACCCCAGGCCGGGTCGACCTCAAGGCGGACGATCGCGTTTGGCCGGTCGTGAGCGACCTGCTCGATGTCCATCCCGCCTTCGCGGCTGATCATCACGATGAGCTTTTGCGCCGCCCGGTCGAGAAGGACCGAGAGGTAGTACTCCTCCGCGATATCGACGAGCTCGCCGACGAGGACTTTCTCGACGACCATGCCTTGCGGGTTCTGGACGCTCACGAGCTTCTGTCCGATCAGGGCCCCTGCGAACCGGCCCGCCTCCTCGGAGGACTCGAACAGCTTGACGCCGCCCGCTTTGCCTCGGCCGCCCATCAGGACCTGTGCTTTGACGACGCACTTTCCACCGAAGGTCTCCGCGATCGCTCGGGCACCCGGCCCATCGGTCGCGACTTGGCCCTTGGGGACGACCACGCCGTACTTCTCAAGGAGGTCCTTCGACTGGTACTCGTGCAGCTTCATGCAGGGCGGAGCATACCGGGGGAGCGGCGCGTCCAAGGACGATGGGTCGGATCACGGCTTGTCGGACGAGCGCTTCTTACGGCGGCGCTTGCGCTGCGGGACAAGGCCCTTGACCGCAGAGAGATTGCCGAAACAGAGGAGCTTGTCGCCCGGCTGAAGGATCCGGGTCTCGGGAGGGTTCGGGATCGTCTCGCTCCCGTGTTCGAGCGTCAAGACGACCACGTCCTCTTCGCGCAGCCCCGTGTCTCGAATGGCCTTCGACGCGAGGGGCGAGTCCGATCCTACGGTCAGTTCCGATACGCCGTAGCCCTTCGTGACCATGAGCCGCTCTCGGATGTCGAGCTCGGGGAACTCGACCTGTTCGGACACGTAGTCGACGATCGCGCCGGCGACGTCGATGCCTGTCGACGTCTCGATCCCTTCCAAACCGGGCGAAGAGTTCACTTCGATCACCTGGGGCCCGTCCTGAGCCTCAAGGATGTCGACGCCGGCGATCCTGAGTCCCAAGATCTGGGCGGCACGGACCGCCGTCCGCTCGTAGGACCGCTCCAATTGGACCGCTTCGGCCTTGCCTCCCCGGTGGACGTTGGCCCGGAACTCTTGGCCGGTAGCGGTCCGTCTCATCGCGGCCACGACTTGGTCGCCGACGACGATGGCCCGGATGTCCTTGCCTTTGCTTTCGGCGACGAACTTCTGGATCAAGACGTTCTGCTTCGCGCCTTGGAGGGTCTCGATGATGGCTTCTGCGACCTTTTGGCTCTCGGCGAGGATCACCCCGACGCCTTGCGTCCCTTCGAGGACCTTGATGATCACAGGCGCGCCGCCGACCCGCTCGATCGCGGGCAAGATGTCCTCCCGTCCCCGCACGAACGACGTCGGAGCCAGGCCGATGTCGTACTTGCTCAGGATCTGGAGCGAGCGCAGCTTGTCCCGCGAGTTGTTGATCGCGTTGGCCGTGTTCGCGACGAACACGTTCATCTGCTGGAACTGACGGACGACGCTCGATCCGAAGAACGTGATCGACGCTCCGATCCGTGGGATGACGGCGTCGTAGTGTCCGATCCTTCGGCCGGAATAGAAGAGTTCGGGCGATCCCTTTTCGAGGAGGATCGAAAACCGGTGCGTATCGAGGACGAGGCACCGGTGTCCTCGCAGGCGGGCCGCTTCACGGATCCGGCACGTGCTGTACGACCGGGGCGCCCGGGACAGGACGGCGATCCTCATCGGCCGACCTTGCCTTGGACATAGGAAAGCTCGGGATCGACGGTGAAGGACCCGTCGAGCGCGGAGCGCCCGACGAGCATCCTGACGTTCATGTTGTCCCGGTTGACAAGGCTCACTTCGACGGTTTTGACGATCGGGCCGATCCGGAGCACCGTCCGGACGAAATAGCGCTCGCGGATGTCTCCGTTGCTGCTCCGGACGTGGCTTCGTCGGACGGCCGTCGCTTCGACGGTGACGCGCTTGTGCCGGGACAGGCGACTCAGGACGACATCGAACCGGATCCGGTCGTTCCCGAGGTCGTCGAGGTCTTCGACATGGATCGCGCTCGTGCGGGCTCCGGTGTCGATCTTGGCCCGTAAGTCCGTGATGCCCCAATCGGGCAAAGAGACGTATTCCCTCCAACCGACGGTCGCCTTCATGACGCTTCATTGTGGACCGTGGCCCCCCGCGAAAACACAAGCGGGTAAGTTCTCGGCCGGGACATGCTTCTGAAGTCGATCAACTACTGGTCTTATCCCGGCGGGCTCGAAGGAACGCTGGACGTCGTCGCCTTTCTTCGGACGGCGAAAGAGCACGGTTACGAGGCCGTCGAGCTTGCGGTCGGAGAGCCAGGCTCAGCGCTCGGGACGGACGCCACCGAGGCGCAATGCCGAGCGGTCGCCGAAGAAGCGGCGCGGCTCGGACTGTCTTTGCCGTCCGTCGCGAGCGGGCTCTACTGGGGGCGCAACCTGGCGGACGCGACCCCTGCGGCGCGTGAGGCAGCGCGTGATGACCTTGAAAAGGTGCTTCAGGTCTCATCTTGGCTCGGTGCGAAGACCTTGCTGACGATCCCCGGTGCCGTCGACGTTTTCTTCTTGCCGGACCGGCCCAAGTTGCCCTACGCCCATGTGTGGGAGCACGCGACGTCGGGTCTTCGCTCCTTGTTACCGGTCGCGGAACGCTGCCAGGTCCGGATGGGGATCGAAAACGTCTGGAACAAGTTCCTGATGTCTCCACAGGAGACGGCGTCGTTCATCGACCAGTTCGGGTCGCCTTGGGTCGGTGCCTACGTGGACGTGGGGAACCTTCTCCCGTTCGGGGAGGCGCACGACTGGCTCCGGCACCTTGGCCACCGTGTCGTCGGCGTCCATTTCAAGGATTTCCGCCGCGCTGTGGGTACGGTCGAAGGGTTCGTCGACCTGCTCGAAGGCGACGTCGATTGGCCCGAAGTGACGGCGGCCCTGAGGG
Organism: Armatimonadota bacterium; assembly: GCA_018268395.1. Classification (NCBI taxonomy): domain Bacteria; kingdom Bacillati; phylum Armatimonadota; species Armatimonadota bacterium. Next base: position 217,137 of record JAFDWQ010000003.1, read on the forward strand.
ACATCGGATACGAGGGCCCGGTCGTCGCCGAGCTGATTCCGGGTTACCGTCACTTTCCGTCGGTCAGGGCACAGAACGCGTCCACGGCCATGGACGCGATCTTGGGCCGGACCGTCTGAACCCCAGAAGGTGTCCGTCCGCCCTCGAGGCCTTTGTAGACGAACGAAAGCAGAGTTTCGTCGGACGGAGTGGAAGGAACCGCTGGAAAAGCCCTCGCCCAGTGGCGTGTCGTTCGGGATTCAGGATCCTGTGTGATACACTGGCTCTCGGGTGACGCACGTCGCCTTGTGAGAGTCAACATGAACATGCTTAAGACACTTTCGGTGTCCGCTTTGCTTTCAACTGGAGTCATCGCCTTTGCAGGCGGGATGGAGTTCGTTCCCAAAGTCCAGCTCGGTTTCGTCGAGAAGCCCGGTCAAATGGAGTTCTCGGGCAAGATGATCGCCCGCCCGCTCCAGCCGGCCGCTTGGAAGAGGCTCGGTTATTCCGCGTTCGGCGCAGAGACGCAACACGTCGCCGCCGAGATCCAACTGGGATCGATGGTCTGGGGCCGGATTCCCGAGACCGACATGTATCTGATCACCGTTCCGAACGGCGAGACGGAGAACACGCTGTCCTCTAAGCTGATGAAAACGGGCCTGTTCGAGTACGTCGAACCGGACTGGCGCGTCTATCCGGCCTACACGCCGAACGACACCCAGTTGGGCAGCCAGTGGAGCCACGCGAACAACGGTGCGACAAGCGCCTGGGACATCCAGCGCGGTTCGGCCAGCCTGATCGTCGGCGTCACCGATACCGGGATTTGGTACAACCACGAAGACCTCCTCCTGAACCGCGTTTCCGGTGCCAACTCGGCCAACGGTACGACGATCCGGACAGAAGCGTCCTTCGGCCTGTCGGTGGTCAAGGACCTCCATGGCCACGGCACGCACTGCACGGGGATCGCCGACGGTAATTCGAACAACGGCAAGGGCATCGCCGGCGTCAACATCGAGGGCACGCGGCACGTGATGTGCCGTGTCAGCGACACCTCCGGCGGAGGATCGAGCATCGCGGCCTTGACGCTCGGCATGCTCTGGTGCGCCCAGAACGGTGCGCGCGTCGTCAGCACGAGCTACTCGGGCGTCCAGTCCGCTGCCGTCGGGACGACCGGTACCCAGATGAAGAACGACTATGACTCGCTGTCTTGCTGGGCCGCGGGCAACGACGGCGGGACATATGGGGCGCAGTTCGACTGGCCGGACGTGACGATCGTCGGTGCGGGGCAGTCCAACAACACTTTGGCCCCCTTCTCCGCTCGTGGGGTGTTCCTCGACGTCGTCGCCCCTGGAGCCAACATCCTTTCCACGATCTGGGACGGTGACGCTTTCACGAACCATTACACGTCTTGGGACGGCACCAGCATGGCCTGCCCGTACGCCGCAGGTATCGCTACGATGATCCTCGCCCAAAACCCGACGTACAAGACGGACCGTATCCGCGACGTCCTCAACCGGTCGAGCATCAATATGGGTGTAGCCTCGACCTATGGATGGGGCCGGGTCAACCTATGGAACGCCATGGGCCGTAAAGCCAATAGCTTGAACGTGACCGTAGGGACCACCGTGAGCGGAGGCGCCAGCGACCTTGACCGGGTCGACGGCAACGTGCTTCAACTCAAGCCGAGCGCGGTCTCGGTCGGAAACCCGCCCGTTCAGATCGTCACGGAGCACGACGTGTTCGCCTATGCGGGCAACAATTACGGCGAGATTTCCGTCGAAGTCACGGCCAAGGCGGACGTGGCCGGGCCGTTCGGTCAAGCCGTCTGGATCTGGAACTTCACGACCGGCAAATGGGAGCAACTGGCGACCGGCGGAATGGGGACTTCGTTCGGTTACTTCGAAGGCGTCAAGCCGTTGACGGCCGGCAACTTCGCCGATTACATCCAGGCCGGAAAGTGCCGGGCCAAGTGGGGTTTCACTCCGACCGGCCCGGTCGGGGCACCGCTTTCGGCCTCGGTCGAGCAAGTCACGGTCCGAACGTTACGTGCTAGCGAATAATCGATAAGTTGGCGGGCGAATTTCCGCCCAAACGTTCATCAGTGAAGGCCCCTCAAGAAAGTGCGGGCCTTCACTGACATTTATGCGGGGTAATTCGCTCCGCTCCTATGAGTATGATAAACTGGCACGGGGTTGGCAGTGGCCTGCCCCGAGAGAGAGACGTCAGCAATGAACATGCTCAAATCACTATCAGTGACCGCCTTGCTTTCGGCCGGAGTCTTCGCTTGCGCAGGCAACGGCGGAATGGAGTTCGTCCCTAAAGTCCAGCTCGGGTTCGTCGAGAAGCCGGGTCAGATGGAGTTCACGGGCAAGATGATCGCCCGCCCGCTTCAGCCCGCCGCTTGGAAACGGCTCGGCTATTCCGAGTTCGGCGCCGAGACGCAGCACGTCGCCGCCGAGATCCAGCTCGGTTCGATGGTCTGGGGCCGGATCAAGGAGACCGACATGTACTTGATCAACGTTCCCTCCGGTGAAACCGAGAACACGTTGGCCGCGAAGCTCATGAAGACGGGCCTGTTCGAGTACGTCGAACCGGATTGGCGCGTCTATCCGGCGTTCACCCCGAACGACCCGCAGCTCGGTTCCCAGTGGAGCCATTCCAACAACAACTCGACGAGCGCCTGGGACATCCAGCGCGGCTCTTCGAACCTGATCGTCGGCGTCACCGACACCGGCATTTGGTACAACCACGAAGACCTTCTTTTGAACCGCGTCTCCGGTGCGAACACGGCCAACGGTTCGGTCCGCACGGAAGCCTCTTTCGGCCTCTCCATCGTGAAGGACCTCCACGGTCACGGCACGCACTGCACGGGCATCGCCGACGGGAACACCAACAACGGTAAAGGCATCGCCGGCGTCAACATCGAAGGCACCAAGCACATGATGGTCCGCGTCAGCGACAACTCTGGCGGCGGATCCAGCATCGCGGCGTTGACCCTCGCGATGATCTGGGCGGCCCAAAACGGGGCCCGCGTCGTGAGCACGAGCTATTCCGGCGTTCAGAGCTCTTCGGTCGGCACGACGGGTACGCAGATCAAGAACGACTACAATTCGCTCTCCTGCTGGGCTGCCGGCAACGACGGCGGCACCTATGGAGCCCAGTACGACTGGCCGGACGTGACGATCGTCGGAGCGGGTCAGTCCAACAACACGCTCGCCGGCTTCTCGGCACGCGGCGTCTTCCTTGACGTCGTCGCCCCGGGCGCGAGCATCCTTTCCACGGTGTGGCTCAACGATGGCAACACCACGTCCTATGCGACGTGGGACGGCACCAGCATGGCCTGCCCGTACGCCGCGGGTGTCGCGACCATGATCCTGGCTCAGAACCCGACGTACAACACGGACCGCGTCCGCGACGTCCTGAACCGCTCGAGCATCAACATGGGCGCCGCTTCCACCTACGGATGGGGCCGCGTCAACCTCTGGAACGCCATGGGCCGCAAGCCGAACAGCATGAGCGTCCCGGTGGGCACCTTGACGAGCGGTGCGTTGGCTGACTTGAACCGCGTCGAAGGCGGCATGATCACGTTGAAGCCGAGCGCTGCGTCGATCGGCAACCCGCCGATGCAGGTCGCGACCGAGCACGACGTGTTCGCCTATGCCGGCAACAACTACGGCGAGATCTCGATCGAAGTGACGGCCAAGTCCAATGTCGCCGGCCTCGTCGGCCAGCGCATTTGGATCTGGAACTTCACGACCAGCACGTGGGAGTCGCTCGGAACGGGCAGCCTTGGCACGACCAAGGGCTACTTTGAGGGCGTCAAGACCCTGAACGCCGGAAACTTCGCCGACTACATCCAGGCCGGTAAGTGCCGCGCCAAGTGGGGCGCCGGCCAGACCGGTCCCGTCGCGGCTCCGCTCAGCGTCAGCGTCGACCAGATCACGGTCCGCACGCTCCGCTTGACCGAGTAGTACGGAGATCGACCCGACCGCGGCCCGAAGACACCGTCTTCGGGCCGCTATTTATTCCGGGCGGTGCCAGACTGCCATGGACCCCGGAGAGCGGTTCGCCCACGTGAAGTACGGGACGAACCGTGCATCAACGGGGTCTGACGATCGGTCGCTCCACGGCGAGTACAGGGTTTCTTCCTCGCCGATCCGTTCGAGTGAACCCGGCACCATAAGGTCCACCGCCCAACGGTCGTCGCTACGGGCCACCGCTTGAGGCAGGGCCGATACGTCGGGCCGGAACCGATGGACGTCCTCCCCCAGGTCGTGTCGTTCGAGGCAATAGACGAGGGGGCCCCGGAGCAATGCGGCTTTGCCCGCGTCGTCCGCGACCGCACCGTGAGCTTGAAGCCAAGTGACGCCCATGCCGTAGTCGATGCGGACGTGCGATCCGGCCTCCAAAGCGAATTCCAGGTACCGCCCTTTCCGGCTCGCGGCGCCTCCGGCGGTCGATACGGACGTGGCCCACTCTGGGACACGGATCCGGATCCGGCAGGCGGCGTCGGCCCGGACGTGGACCTCGCCGTTCCACGGGTAGCCCGATTCGACCGTGACCGTTCCTCCCTGAACCTGGTACTCGGCCCCAAAGGGGAGGTCGATGACAAGGGCGCCGTCGCCGGCGAAATACGCGGCGTAAGCTTGGACGGAGAGGACGGTCCGCGCGATGTTCGGCGGACAACACGCGCAGGAGAACCAGGGACGTCGAAGGTGGTGACCTCGGCTTTCGAGCGGGTTGACGTAAAAGTACCTGTCGGTCGTCAGACTGACTCCGCTGAGCGCGGCATTGTAGAGGGCGCGCTCCAGAGTGTCCGCGTAGCCGGCGTCGCCTGTCGCCCGGCTCATGCGGGCTGCCCAGAAGACGAGCCCGATGGCGGCGCACGTCTCGGCGTACGCGTCAAGGTTTGGGAGGTCGTAATCGTCAGTAAAGCCCTCGTTGCGGCCGGCGCTGCCGATCCCGCCCGTCACATAGATGCGGCTCTTGACCAGGTTCGTCCAGACCTTTCGCAAGGCGGGCACGACGCCCGGATCGTCCCAGCAGTCGAGCGCTCCGCAATAGTAGTACATGGCTCGGACGGCGTGTCCGACGGGCCGGTCCTGATCGAGGAACGGTACATGGTCTTGGAAGTACGTGCCGTCGTAGGCGCCCTCCGGAAACACCAGCGGCAGGTATCCCTTGTTCAATTCCGCGGCGATCGGGTCTGAAAACTCGTGTTCGAAGGAACTGGGGCGCGCACCCCTGGCCTGGATCATCTTAGCGCCAAGGCTCCGGTATGCCTCGTCGCCTGTAGCCTCGGTCAATCGGGCGAACGCGAGTTCGATCTCTTGGTGCCCGCACGCCCGCGGCGGAACCTGGTCGTCAAAGGTCTCGCGGACATGGTCGGCGGCCCGGCGTCCGATATCGAAGAGGCTCGAGAGGCCGGTCGCTTCTTTGTGAGCGACGGCGGCTTCGATCAGGTGACCGATACAGTAGAGCTCGTGCTTGGCCGTCAGGGCCTTCCACCGTTGTTCCAGCGCTCCGATCTGGAACGGCGTGCCGATGTAACCGTCCGCATTTTGGGCCTCGGCCACGGTGGCGATCGTCGCATCGACTTGGGCCTTGCCGCTCCAGTCGGGATCGACGTTCAGGCCGTACGAAGCCGCTTCAAGCCACTTGTACACGTCGCTGTCGTTGAAGTAGAGGCCTTCGTGACCGGAACTGTCACCACGGGCCGCCCTCCGGAAGTTTTCGATCCTGCCCGTCTCTTCGCACTGACGCAGTTGATGGGGCAGCCCTGTCTCCAGAAACTGTCGTTGCCACTCCCGCCAAAACGGATCGGTCACTTTGGACCGGCGGAGGTCGACGCGCTTGCCCGGCATGCCCGGAGTCTACTGTTCAACCGAGCGGCTTGGCCATCGACCGGTACCGACGCGTGATCTGGAACCCGTGGCTCCCGTAGAACGCGTCCAAGGTCGTCCAATCGATGACCGTGCGGCGCGCCCCTGAGCGGGCCAGGAGTTCCAGTGCGCCGCCGAGTAGCGCGTCACCGAGCCCTCGTCCTCTTGCAGATCGGGCGATGCCGATCGGGCCCAAGGCGGCCCAACACGGCCCCAAGGACCGCCGCCATACGGCTCCACCGACGGGACGCTTCGAGGCGGGGGTCTGGGTGAACGCGAACCCCTCGACTTCGCCGCCGACGGTCAAGAGCACGATGTCCTCGGGCTCTCCGTCGTCGACCGCCTTTCGAAGCGTATCGTATCGCCATCTGCCCGGGAACGTGCGCTCCAAGAATCCGTCGAGGGAAGGGACATCGGCGTCCGCGCACCGGAAGATCCGGGCGTCCGACTTGATGACGGCCTCGTGACACCTCGAAGGCGAAAGGTATCCGCCAAGGTCTCGTTCCAGATCGAAGGCTTCTCCGCCTGCGACGAAGCCGAATTCCTCAAGGAGGTCCTGGACGTACGCCGCCGTGACCGGTGCACCTGGTAACAGGTGGTCGGCGTCCATTCCGAAGACCACGGAGCGTGCCGTGGCGAGCACCGGATCGGCCAAGACCGCCGTCAAGGCCTCGCGGCCGTCCTCGACGGTCCGGAACGCCAGCGCCGAGAGGTGGAAGCGGTCCGGGTCTTGGCCGGGGAAGACGCGGGGGGTCGCCGGGCCCTTGAGAACGGCGAACGAACGGACTTCGCCTTGCCCGTCAAGGAGGACGGCGCTTGCGACGAGGAGAGGGTGTCCCGTCTGCTTGGAGACGATGTCCTCGGGTTCGACGGTCAGCGCCGCCCCGTAGGTCGTTTTCCAGAGATCGGCCAGGGCCTCTGGCGAAGCCGTCGAAAGGCCGAAGCTCAAGCGATGGGGACCCTGGCTTCTTCGGCCCACTCGAACGCGGTCGTCATGTCGTCGAGGTCGCGGCGGATCGAGTTGGCGTCGCGGGACAAGAGCCTGGGAAGGTCGGGTGCCGACAAGATCCGCTCAAAGGGATCGCTGTGTTGGGTCGGGAACCGCCGGGGATCGTCCGAAGTCGTCCAGTACATGCCGAAGGCGCTCCGGACGAGCCCGTAATTGGCCTGCATCACGGCCCGGCACGTGCGGAACCGGGCGCACAGCGAGGGGTCTGGCCCGTAAGCGATAGCGTCGTTGACGATCCGCCTCAGGTCAAGGTGGGCCTCACGGAAGTCGTGAAGGTTCAACGACTGTGCTCCACAAAGTTGATCTGGAGGTCGCGGACGAGGTTCTGGATCCGTCGTTTGTCTTCGCCGTCGAGTTGCCTTTCGAGGACTTGCGCCAAGCCTGTGACGGCATCGATCGCGGACTTCGCTTGAGCGACGTCCTTCTCGATCTTCCCTGTCATGAAGTCAGGTTGAAGGCCCATCTTCTGCCAGGCGACGGCCGACAGTTGTTCGAGCATGACGGCCAAAAGTTCGTGTACGTCGACCGGCTGTTCCGACGCCGGACCGGGCCCTGTCTCACTCATTCCCATCCTTCAGACGACGACGACGACCCGAAGAGTGCATGAAGGCGTCTTAATATCCAGACCCTTCGGGGTTGGGCCGGAAAGAGCACAATCGTCACCATGTTCGGAGTCGTCGTCGCTATCCCTCTGTTTGCGTTGGCCTACGGGTTCGGGCCCGGGACCAAGCTCACGTACGACGCCAACGTCACGTTCGAGGGGTTCCTTCCGTTGATGGGAGGGAACGAGGGCAAGGTCGACGTCAAGATGGCGGTCGCCGTCGCCGGTGCCGAGCCCGTCGAGGGATATCTCAAGTCGACGAGCGAGATCAAGGAGTTCGACGTTTCGTTCAACGATGCCAAGCTCCCGCTCGACCTCAGTAACGTCACCGAACTGTTCCCGAAGACGACGATCACGCTCGCCCCGACCGGTCGGATCGCCACGACCGACGCTCCCGACAAGAAACTCCCGGTCCGACTTCCGGGCTTGGACGTCAAGCACTTCCCGGACGTCACGTACGTTCCGATCGAACTGCCGTCCCACCCAGAAGCCGGCGTCAAATGGACCTTCGCACGCGAGTTCGGTTCAGCCCCGATCGACTACGAATGCGAACTCGGCGAAAAGACCGGCGACCTTCAACGGGTCAAGGTGAAGCTCAAGCAGTCCTACCGGGATTTCGAAAGCAAGGCCTTAGAGACGGTAAAGGAGGAATCCGACGCCGAATGGGACGTGACGACGACGATGAACGGCGAAGGATGGGTCGATTTCGACACTGTCCGGGGCGCCGTCTCTCAGTTCGAGATCAAGAACACGGCGATCGGTCAGGCCAAGAATCTGAAAACGGGGAAGACGTCCGAACGCAAGTTGGTCACGAAGTACGTCATCAAGCTCCGTGAAGGCGCAGGCGTCGTCCGGAAGTCCGTCTCGCCCAATTCGGCCGAATGGTGGCGGAACGCCGTGGAAACCGGGAAGAACGCTTTAGCCTGGCTAAAGACGGCATCGTACTTCGGCCTTCAGTCGCTACCGAAGAACGTCGAGGCCTTGATCGGGCCCTTCCGGCAAGCTCTCGGCCGGTGGTTCCCCGTTACGGGAGGCACGGTTGTCCAAGTTCGTCCGGACGTTGCGCCGTAGTCCTTCCCACCCGGCCCGCCGGACAGGCGAGCCGCGCGTCAGGTCGTCCCATTCCTCCTTTGAGACGACCGCCAGCCGCTCCAGATCGGGCCAAAGGCGAGGGGTGAAGTCTGGACAGGCCGTGTCCGGTGCGCGCATCGGCTGGCTCGGACGCGGCATGTTGAACGGGCAGACCGCCTGGCAGACGTCGCAGCCGAACGTCCAATCGCCGATCTGAGCCCGAAGACGCTCCTTGACCGGTCCTCGGTGTTCGATCGTCAAGTAGCTGATGCACCGTCGGGCATCGACCTGCCACCCATCGCCCCGAGGCACGATCGCCCCGGTCGGGCAAGCGTCGATGCAGGCGCGGCACGTTCCGCACCCTCCTTGCGCCGGAGCGTCGGGCTTTAGCTTGGCCGTGGTCAAGAGGAGTCCGATGACGAAAAGGCTTCCTCGTGTCGAGTCGATGAGACACGTGTTCTTACCGAACCAACCCAAACCTGCCCGGTTGGCGTACTCCCGTTCGAGCACGGGAGCCGAGTCGACGGTGATCCGGACTCCGGCGGTGGGTTCGGCCGACTGTAAGGACTCTGCGACCTTGCGAAGTTTGGAACGGAGGACCTTGTGGTAGTCACGGCCCCTCGCGTAGGCCGCGATGAGCGGCTTTTCGTCCTCGACAGGTCCGGGGCGTCCGTAGAACAGCCCGACCGCTAAGACCGAGCGGACGCCTGGAAGGAGGGTCGACGGATCCGACCGGAGCTCGCGGGACTTTGGAAGGTACGCCATTTCGGCCTGGTGTCCGGAGTCGAGCCAGTCTTCGAAGACCTCGAACGACCGAGGCGGGCCGGCGTCGCAGACTCCGACCAGTTCGAATCCCTGGTCTCTTGCTGCTTGCTTGACCAAGGACGTCAGCTCGATACGTTCGTCCATTGCTCCCACGTGAGCTGGTGCGGCCTGACGTCCGGCCGAAGGCCGGCACCCTGGAGACGTGCGAGCGCGGCCTCGCGACCGAACAGGGCGGACAGGTTGTTGACCAGTGTTTTGCGAGGTTGTCGGAACCCGGCAGAGACGATGGACAGGGTCTGACCGATGTCGGGCGAAAAAGGCTTGGGCACCAGCTTAAGGACGGTACTGGCGACCTTGGGCGGCGGAAGGAACGCGCCAGGCGGCACGTGGCAGACCTTTTGAACGGCGAACTGGGCTTGTATCGCAACGGACAACGCGCCGCGTCCCGAATCGCCGGGCTTGGCGAGGATCTTCTCGGCGACTTCTCGCTGCATCATGAGGACGGCCATCGAGAACTTGTCCCTCACGGCCGCTATCCTGGCCAGGAGCGGCCCCGTGATGTTGTACGGCATGTTCGAGACAACGGCCCGTGGCGTCGGAAGGCGGTCGAGCAGGGCACCGAGATCCGTTTCAAGGGCGTCGCCGACCACGACTTCGGCGTTAGGGGCCACTTCGGCGAGGACGGACAGGATCGCAGTGTCCAGTTCCAGCGCCAAAACGGGGCGTCCCTCGGTCAGGGGCGCGGTCAAGACCCCTGGTCCTGGACCGATCTCCAGCACGGCGGCGGCTTCGGACGCCGCGGCGACGATGTCCCGTATCGCCGAGGACGAGACCAAAAAATGCTGCCCGAGCCCCTTTTTGGGCCGGGCAGCATGTTTGTCGAGAAGGTCTTTGAGCTTCAGCGGCCCTTGCGAGGCACTTTCTCCTTGAACACGTGGACGACGACTTTCCGGCGACCCCATGCCCTCACCGTCCTCGCGTCTGTGAAGCACACGTCGATTATGTTGCCTTTGATCGCTCCTCCCGTATCGGCGGCGATGGCGAACCCATAGCCTTCGACGTAGACCAAGGAGTTGAGCGGAATGACCCTCGGATCAACGGCGACGACCCCGAACTGGGCTTTGCGCCCGGTCGCCGTCGTACCCGTCGTACTTCCGTCCGTCGGAAGATAAGCGGTCGATTCCATCGTCATGACCTTCGCCCGGTTGAACGAACCGCGGCTGGTCTGGAACCCGGAGGCCCCCATTTCGATCACGGCGGGTTGTGCCGGTTTGACGACGGTCGTCGACTTCTTGGTCGCCAACACCTTGTCCTTGAACAGGACGCTCGTCACCGTCTCCCGCGATTCCCCGTCTTGGCCCTCAGCCGTTTTCTTGATCCGGCCTGCTCCCAGGCTGCGGTTGAAAACGTACTTGACGTCTTTCGGAATCGTTTTCTTTATGGTCCGCTCCGAAAAGCGGAGATTGCCTAGGCTCGTCACAGGTCCTGCCGTCGCTGATTGGACAAGGAGCATCAGGAACAGGGACGTCACCGTCGTCGACAGTTTTCGCATAAGGTTGACCCTTGCGTGGCTGTGGCGACACTCGTCGCGACCAGGGTTATACCGAGCGCCTTACTGAAACGCCTTTGCAACAAGGCGCAAAAAAGGCGTGAAGGCCCAGGGACAAGGACCCGTTTTTCCACCTGTTATCGCCAGCAGAAATACGGGCCCAAACTTGGGTTTCAGGTTCAATGGCCGTGGATCCACCCTTTTATGGTACGGATTCGATGAGTTTTTGCCTATGGACCGGGCAGGGGCTCCCTTCGCTCGTCGTAAAGAGGAAGCGGCCGCTCTGGCCGTAGGCGATGCTCTCGCCTTGGGCGTGTAGAGGCATTTTCACGTTTTCCGGCGACTGCTTCCACCAGTCCTGGAACGCTCCTTTGACCGGGTATTCCAAGGCTCCCGTATAGGTCCGGAGGATCACGAAGCGGCCGTCAGGCGACGCGTCCCCCGCCGTGACCAGCCGGCCCGCGCTTCCGAGACCGGTGTCCGGGTGGACCGTCCCGAGCTTCGTCATCGTATAGGTCCCCGTAGAGGGCGGCGCAGGGAGACGATAGACGACGGCTTCCGAAGACGCCTTCGTCACGAGGTAGATGTCGCCGGTGCCAGGGTCGACGAACAGGGCCTCGCAATTGTGGGCCCCGTCCGGATACTTGATCGTGAGCTTGTCGTAGTTCAGCACCGATGTGGCGACCAGGTCCGGCTCCTGAAACCGGTACACGGTGACGTTCGCCCGGGAAACGGCGTTGTCGCCGATATCGCCGAAGTAGAGCATGCTCTTGCCTCCTACCTTCAGGCAAGCCATGTCCTCCCAGTCCGTCGCACCTGCCCCGAGCACGTCGACCGCGGAAGACGAACCGTCTTCCTTGAACCGGAAGAACCGGGCGGTGTCGCCGCTATCGTTGTGGGTGTAGTACACGCCTTGGTGCCGCGTGCTCACGCCGACTCCGGAGCTTTCGTCGACGACTCGGTCGGAGATCGTCGTGAACAGGGTCGCGGACGACCAGATCCGGACGGCGAGTGCCAGTAGGACGCCCGTGTGCATCCCTCCATGGTACCGCCCTGAACATCGTTCGGTAAGATAGGCCAGAGCATGACGTTTCGTTCGGCAAGCGACCGGATCCTCGACTGGGTGTACCCGAAGAAGTGTGCGCTCTGCGGCCTCATCGAGCGTCCGGCGCTGTGCGACGACTGTGCGGCCGAGATGCCGCTTGCCGACCGGGTCTGGAGTCCGGGCCGAGGTGCGCTGGACTGGGTGGCCGCACTCTACGAGTTCGAAGGGCGGGCGGCTCAAGCCGTCAAGAAGCTCAAGTACGGCCGCTCCACTTCTTTGGGCCGGCCGATGTCCGTGCTCCTTGCCGGCGCGCTCGAACGCGTTCCTGACGTGGACGTCGTCGTGCCCGTCCCCATCCACCGGACGAGGCTGTGGACGAGGGGCTTCAACCAGTCCGACCTTTTGACCGAAGCGATGCCGCCTGGCTTCGTCTCGAAGGCGCTCGTCCTTCGTTCGCGTCGGACGAGGCCGCAGGTCGAGTTGAACGCCAAGGAGAGACTGGTGAACCTGCGGGGGGCGTTCAAGGCGTCACCCGAGGTGGCGGGAATGAGAGTGTTGTTGGTGGACGATGTGGTCACAACGGGCGGGACGGGGGTAGCGTGTGCCGAAGCCTTGAAGACGTCCGGTGCCACGGAGGTCGGATTGCTGGCGTTTTGCGGTCCCTCGAAACAGTCGGGACCTGCGGACGACGGGCCGACGGTCATGCGAAGCATGTCCCAAGACGCCGAGGAGTGAAAGGTCGGTTCAAGGCCGGGACGCCATGTCAGATTCCAAACCGTTCGCCGTACACGGATGGGGCGAGGGCCAAGGGGAGAGGTCTGGGGACGCCATCGTTTGCGACGTCATAGACGCATGGTTTCCTCCAAGCCCTCGCGCGGTCGAAGCCTTCCGTTCGGCGTCAGAGGCCGCCTTGCGCACGAGTCCCCCGATCGACGGGAGGTCGTCGATCGAAGCCGTCGCCAAGTCCCGGTCATTGGGCCCGAATCCGTTTTCCTTGGCCCGTGCCCTTCCGCTCGCTCACATCTCGGGGCTCAGAAGTCCGTAACCGCCGCCGTCCCGTTTGTAGAGCAGTTCTGTCTTGCCGCGTTCGTCCCGGAAGAGGAAGAACGGGTGGCCGGACAGTTCGAGTTGAAGCAGGGCTTCGTCGACCGACATCGGTTTCATGACGAACCGCTTTCGCTCGACGATCCCGTCCGTCTCTTCCTCTGGTTCTTCGATCTCCGAGAAGCCGTTCGGGACGGGACGCCCTCGATGGCGATGGGCACGGACGATCTTCGATTTCAGCCGGCGAAGCCGGTTCTCCAACCGGTCGGCTACTTTGTCGATCGCGGCGTTCAAGCTTTCATCGTGCTCTTCGCCGCGCAGGAAGAGCCCGTCGGCGTACACGGTGACTTCGATCCGGTGTGCGGGACGGTGAGACTGCCTCTCCTCCCGGTGGACGATCTCGACCTTCTGCGCGTTGTGGAAGTATCGGTCGAGTTTCCCTAGTTTCTTCGCCGCGTATTCGCGGTCTTTCTGCGACAGGTTGCCCTCAGCGTTTCGTACGAGCACGTCCATTGTCAGTTCTAATATACGTCAAACTTTCGGACAGTTGCGACAGCGAAGGCTGCGACGCCCTCCCCCCGTCCGATCGCCCCAAGGCCTTCGTTCGTCGTGGCTTTCACGCTGACACGTCCGATGGGGACACCGGCCGCCTCGGCGATCGCTGCGACGACCTCGGCATGCCTCGGCGCGACCTTCGGCCGTTCGGCCAACACCGTCGCATCGACGTGGACGATGTCCCAGCCCTGAGCCCGTACGGCGGCGGCCGCCTCCGCCAGGAAATGCGACGAGCGGACGTCTTTCCAACGAGGGTCCGTGTTCGGGAACAGGTGTCCGATGTCGCCGAGCCCGACGGCGCCGAGAAGGGCGTCGGTCACGGCATGAAGGAGCGCGTCGGCGTCGGAATGCCCGTCCAATCCAGGCTTGGAGTCGAATTCGACGCCACCGAGCCACATCGGACGTTCAGGGTCGGTCGAAAAGGCGTGGACGTCGTATCCGAGCCCCGTCCTTGTCTCCATCGCAGACATCATACGCGAGGCGTCTTCCGGGTTCGTGACCTTGATGTTTCGGACTTCGCCTTCGACCGATTCGACGGTGACGCCGATCGATTCGAGCAGCGAGGCTTCGTCGGTCGTCTCGCCGGACGCCTCTTGGTGGGCGCGAACGAGGAGGTCCCTGCGGGCTCCTTGTGGGGTCTGGACGGCGACGAGCGTCGACCGGTCCGGCGTCGTCCAGCCACCGCCAGACCGTTGCTTGACCGTGTCGACGACGGGGACGGCCGGAAACGCCGCTCCGGTCCTTTCGACCGCGTCCACGATCCGACGGATCAATGCGTCCGTGACAAGCGGGCGAGCGGCATCGTGGACGAGGACGTTCTGGACTTCGATCGGGACGGCCTCTGTGCCTATCCGCGAACTGTCCTGCCTCGAACTGCCCCCCGCCAAGACGAACGCCGCGTCAGGAGCGTAGGCTCTAAAATCTCTTTCACGTCCGACAGGGCAGACGATCCCGACGGCGTCGACGACGGGACAGGCGGCCAAGACGTCGTACGACCGCGTCCACAACGGGCGGCCCCGGAACGGCATCCACAGCTTGTCCTGACCGAACCTCGTCGAGGAGCCGGCGGCCAATAGAACGGCGAACGTCTTCATTTCGTCGGACGTGGACCGGTGCTTGGGCGGACGTCGACGTCCTCGACGACGGTGCCGAAGATCATCTTGCCCCGTTCGGTTTGGATGACTTGCGTGACGGCCACTTCGACGTGTTCGCCGATCATCTGGCGGGCGTTCTCGACGACGACCATCGTCCCGTCGTCCAAGTAGCCCACACCTTGTCCGGGCTGGCTGCCTTCGCGCACGATCGTCAGTTCCAGGTCTTCCCCTGGCAGGACGTGGGGCCTCAGGGAAAGGGCCAGGTCGTTGATGTTCAAGACGCGCACGTCTTGGATGCTGGCGACACGGTTGAGGTTGTAATCGTTGCTGACCAGGTCCGCCCCAAGGGCCTTCGCCAACCGGACCAACCGGCTATCGACGTCTTCGCCGTCGTCGGGCGCGAGCCGGTCGTGTTCACCGATCAGAAGCGTGTGGTCGGTCTGAAGGTGTCGTAAGACGTCGAGGCCCCGACGGCCCCGTTGACGCCGGAGCGGATCGGCGGAGTCGGCAATGTGTTGAAGCTCCTTGAGGACGAACTTCGGAACGTGGATCTCGCCCTCAAGAAAGCCGGTCCGTACGAGGTCGTAGATTCGACCGTCGATGAGGACGTTGGTGTCCAAGACCTTGATGCCGGATCTCTTGCCCCGGATTTCGCCGCGCTTCCAGGGGAGCACTTCCTCCATCGAATTGAGGGCGAAGATCGAGAGAAGGCTGAAGCCGATGGTGAGGGCCAGGGTCAGGAGCGACGCCACCAGAGGGCCGAGGTTGACGAGCGCGATCAGGAACGGCAGCGATCCGATGATGCCGACGACGATGCCGAGAAAGAGGTTGACCCTGTCGCCGGTCTCCATCTTCCGCCAACGCACGCCCAGACCCTCGGCGGTGTTCACCGCGAGGTTTCCTGCGCCGCCCCCGAGCATCGCTCCGAGGATCGCCAAGGCCAAGAGGACGAGCGGCTGTTTCGAACCCGGATATCCGCGGGGGGTCTCGACGGTCGTGACCGGGTCCGGCTTGCTCCCGATGTTTTTGAGGACGTAGAGCTGCGACTTGTCCGGATCGCCCGGATCGGGGACGATCTGGGCTTCGCCCGGCTTCGTCAGCTTGACGAGGTCTTCACTGACCCTTCGGACTTGGACCGAACTGATCTGGACGTCTTCGCAGTGGACGCCCGGCGCGTCCGACGAACAGAGCTGGTCGAAAGACTTCTTGCCGGTCTCCGCGTCTTTGACCGCTCTCTGGGCCCGCTTTTCAGACGTCTCCCTGGATTCGTCCGTGAACGTGATCTTCTGGTAGGTGAAGATCTGAGTCGAAGTCGGGGTCGATGCGTCCGGTGGCTTGCTCGGGTAGTTGACGGCCGTGACCGAATCGAAGATGAAGTCGAGCAGGTTCGGCAGGGCCGTGACGGACACGGTCGCCCCGGCAAGGGCGAACGCTCCGATGATCATCGTCCTTAGACTCAACACTTGCCCATCCTTCAGCCCTTCTTGACGGTGATCTTGGCCCCGTCAATGAGAAAGGACGTGAATGCGTCGCTGACGTTGCCGCACGAGAGCTTGATATGGGTCGCGTCGATGGTCTGGGTCGGTCGCGTCGAGTCGGCTCCGACCCAACCGGTTCCGTCCCAGAACTCCACCCAAGCGTGATAGTAGAAGGCGCCCATCGCGTAGACAAGCCCCCCGCAGAACCGCGTCGGGATCCCGTCGGCCCGAAGGAGCGTCCCGAGCAAGACCGCGTGGTCGCGACAGACCCCGTCGCCGGACGCGAGGACGTCGTCGGCGTCGCGCCAGACACCGATGCCGGGGTTCGCTTTGACCGTCTCCTGGACGAACCGTCGGATCCGCTCCGCCCTTGCGACGGCTCCCTTCGCGTCGGCCGCTTTCTCCTTGGCCAGACGTATGAACTTTTCCTTGTCGCTCGGGATTCTCAGGTCGGGCGCGAGCCAAGCCGCGTCAGCGGCGGCGGTCCCGCCGCTTGTGGCCTCGACCGGATGGACCATCACCGACCAGCCGTCGCCCTTCCGCGTGACCGTCTGGTGCGCGTCCGATGGGATCCGGGACAGGTCTGTGCCCGTGATTTCGAGCTCGAGTTCGTGGACGTTGAGGAAATCCTCGATCTCCCGGTCGGGGCGGATCGAGCTGGCATCGGCGATGTCGACGGTGCCTCGCTCGGATAGCGCCTCCTCCTTGGTCGAGGGAACGATCTCGAGCCCGAACGGGCCGACGGACTTGATCAGGTCGCCTTTAGACGACAAGTACAACAGCGTCGGCGCGCGCGGGTCGCCGGCATCGATCACGGTCGCCTCGACGGTTCCGAGCGGCGTCTCCACCTTCTCTTTGCCCTTGACTTTGGGCTCGCATTTGACCAGCGCCAGGGAGTTCGGGTCGAACACGTAGACGACCGTAGGCGCGCCGCCGTCCAGGTACGACGTCAACGTGTCGTCGGCGAGGCGGCCGTCCTTCGGAAGGACTAACGTCCGCTCCGTCGAGCGGCCGTCCATTGTCGACTTGGCCTTGATCGTTTGGCCCTCGACCTGAGCGGTGACGGCGTGGGACTTCCCGCCGCTGGACAGGTCGAACTCCATCCGTGTGATCCGGCCGGCCTTGTCGGACCACGTCTTCGTCGCGACGCGGATCTCGATCCCTGACCCGAGCATTTTCCCTCCGATCACGGAGAGCGACGTCGAGAGGGTCCCCTCGCCTTCGGGCGCGGACGCGTACATGACGTATCCCGCCCGCTGTTGTTTGAGCAAGACCGAATACCAGGATTCGTCCGCCCGGGCCCACGCCGCCAGACAGGCGGCGAAAAGGAAGAGGGCTCTTCTCATGAGGTTCCAGTGTAGTCGGACCAGGTCGACGCTCGCGGAGGCGTCGGCCCGGCCTTCGCTTGATACAACTCCTTCCATGTAACGATTGGTGCCGGGCCTAATTCCGTTCGGGCCGGTTGACTCATCGGGACGGTCATCGGTAAAACGGGCCGCTTCCTGAGCTTTCCATGTCCAAGGCACTTGTCATCGTCGAATCGCCCGCTAAAGCCAAGACCATCTCGAGCTTCTTGGGCAAGGGATACGAGGTCCTCGCCAGCTACGGTCACGTCCGCGACCTCCCTGAAAACAGGAAGGAGATGCCGGAGGAGCACCGGAAGAAGAAGTGGGCCGATTTCGGGGTGAACGTCGAGCAAGACTTCGAGCCCTTCTATGTCGTCCCGGCCGAGAAGAAGCGTCGGGTCGAAGACCTCAAGCGCGCGGCCAAGGACGCCGGACGTCTCTTGCTCGCGACGGACGAAGACCGAGAGGGCGAAAGCATCAGTTGGCACGTCCTGCAACTGCTCAAGCCGAAGAAGAGCGTCGAAGTCCAGAGGATCGTGTTCCATGAGATCACTCCGGAAGCCATCGAGCAGGCGCTCGCCCATCCCCGCTCGATCGACGAAGGGCTCGTCCGGGCCCAAGAAACGCGGCGGATCCTGGACCGGCTCTACGGATACACCCTGTCCCCACTCCTGTGGCGCAAGGTCGCACCAGGACTGAGCGCAGGCCGCGTTCAAAGCGTCGCCGTCCGCTTGATCGTCATGAGGGAGCGGGAGCGGCGCGGCTTCGTCGTCGCGGAATACTCCGGGATCGAGGCGACCTTAAAGGCCAAAGAGGGATCGTTCGTCGCCAAGCTCGGCCGGATCGGGACGTCTCGGATCGCCGACGGTCAAGCGTTCGACGCATCGGGCCGGCTGACGGCGTCCGGTGTCGAGTGGCTCAAGGCCGACCGGGCCCAAGACATGGCTGCGCGACTCGAATCGGCCGAGCCCTGGACGGTGACGTCGGTCGACACGAAGCCGGGCACCGAATCTCCCCCCGTCCCGTTCATGACGTCGACCCTTCAGCAAGAGGCGAACCGGAAGCTGGGTTTCACGGCCAGGAAGACCATGCAGGTCGCCCAGCAGTTGTACGAAGGCATCGAGATCGGCGGTGAGCCCGTCGGCCTGATCACGTACATGAGGACCGACAGTCTGACGCTCGCCGACCGGGCCTTGAGCCAGGCGCGCGACGTGATCCGCGACCTCTACGGGCCCGAATACCTCCCGGCCAAGCCCAAGGTCTATAAGAGCAAGGCGAAAAACGCGCAGGAAGCGCACGAAGCGATCCGTCCGACCGACCTCTCCCGGCGTCCGCAGGACGTGGAGCGGTATCTCGACCGCGACCAAGCCAGGCTCTACGACCTCGTCTGGAAGCGGACCTTGGCGTGCCAGATGAAGCCTGCGGAAGTCGAACGGACCCGGGTCGAAATCACAGTGAAAGACGAAGGTGCGGACCTGGTGTTCGCGGCATCGGGAAAGAGGATCGCCTTCGCCGGGTTCCTTAAGGTCTATGTGGAAGGTGCGGACGACCCAGATGCCGAACTGGGCGATAAGGAGACCGTGCTGCCGAAGACGTCGGTCGGTGACAAGCTCGACCTGAACGGCGTCAAAGCCACGGCCCACGCGACGAAGCCTCCCGCCCGCTACACGGAAGCGTCTCTCGTCCAGAAGCTCGAATCCGAAGGCGTCGGACGGCCGAGCACGTACGCCTCCATCATCGGCACGGTCCAAGACCGGGGTTACGTCTTCAAGCGCAAGAACGAACTGGTCCCGACGTGGACGGCGTTCTCGGTGACCGAGATCCTCGAGGGCCATTTCGACCAACTCGTCGACCTCGGATTCACGGCCGAAATGGAGTCGGAACTCGACGAGATCGCCGACGGGGCGCGCGACTGGGTCGGGCACTTGCGCGAGTTTTTCAACGGGGTCGAGGGCCGTCCCGGACTCGAGACCGAAGTGCGCACGAAGGGCCCGGACATCCCGTTCCCGGCCATGCCGGTCGGGGAGGACATCGTCGTCCGTATCGGACGGAACGGCCCGTTCCTTCAACGGGCCGGAGGCGGGCCTGGCAACACGGTCTCGGTGCCTGAAGACATGCCCCCTGCCGATTTGACGCTCGAAGCGGCGAAGGCCCTCTTTGAGAACAAGAGCGGTCAGCCCGACGTCATCGGAACGGATCCGACGACGGGTCGCGAAGTCGTTTTCAAAAAGGGCCGGTTCGGGGCCTACATCGAGGTCTTGCCGAAAGAAGGCGATACAGCCCCCAAGCGTGTCACGGTCCCACCAGGCGTCGACGCTTCAGCGCTCGACGACGAACTGGTCGGATTGCTTTTGCAGTTCCCGAAGAACCTGGGTCAAAACTCAGAAGGCGAAGACGTCGTCCTTGCGGTGGGACGCTATGGCGCTTATCTGAGCGCAGGAGAGAAGAAAGCGAACGTGGGCGAGTGGCGTCCGGCGCTCGACCTGACTCTGGAAGAGGCCGTCCAAAAGTTGGCCGAGGGCAAGCCGAAGTGGGGCGCAGCAAGGGCTCCGGCCGAAGCCATTCAGGAGTTCGGGCCGATCGACGGTGCGGCAGGCCCGGTCAGGGTCTTGAGCGGCAGGTTCGGGCCGTACGTCACCGACGGCAAGGTCAATGCGACGTTACCCAAGGGGATGGACCCGAAAACGGTGACGGCCGAAGTAGCGGCGGAACTGCTCAAGGCTAAAGCGGCGGCCGGGCCGTCGAAGCGCAAGCCCTTCCGGAAGCGTTCTCGCTGACTTAACGACGTTTCTTGGGCTTTTCGAGGCCGATGCGGTGCATGTGCCCGTCTCCCCGGACGCGGAGGGAGTAATACGCGGCCTCGACCGGCGGCTCGTTCTTGGTCGGCCGCTCCATCGCCGTGCGCTGCAACTCGAACGTCGGCGAGTCCGGATCGGCAAGGGCCCTCGTGCCGAAAGCGAAGCCCGCGTCCTGTTGTGTCTTGGGCCAAGTGCCGTGGGCCGACCGGAACGATCGGATGCTCTCCCGGATCTCGGCCTTTTCGAGCACGGGGCTCGGTCGCCGGAGGTCGTACGGCAACGTCGCGACCCCGATCGCTACCGCCACGAGGGTCAGCACGGCCGTGAGGACGGCCATGTTCCTGGTGTCGGCCCTGCTCCGAAGGGGGATGGCTTCGCTCTGGGGTTCTTCGCCGATGCCGGTCATGTTACTACGACACGGTGACGAGAGCTTCGTCCCGTCTCCTGGCTCGGACTCTTTCGACGACGGAGCGGAACTCGGGCGTCTCCAACCGGGGGTCGGTCTCCAAAGTCCTGACGGCGGCGCGACGGGCGCGCTCCAAAAGCGCGGCGTCTTGAACGAGGTCTGCGATGTGGAGGTCGAGGTCGCCGTGCTGACGGGTGCCCATCAGGTCTCCCGGGCCCCGGATCCGGAGATCTTCCTCTGCGATCCGAAAGCCGTCGGTCGTCTCGCGCAAGACTTCGAGGCGTTGGACGGCTTCCTCGTTCTTACCGTCGGCGATCAGGACGCAGAAGGCTTGCTCCGAACCTCGGCCCACCCGCCCCCGCAACTGATGGAGTTGGGCAAGGCCGAAGCGGTTGGCGTCCTCGATGACCATGACCGAAGCGTTGGGGACATCGACCCCGACCTCGATCACGACCGTGGCCACGAGAATGTCGAGTTCCCTTTTGCGAAAGGCGTCCATCGTCTGCTCCTTTTCGGCCGCCCTCATCTGGCCATGGAGCAGGCCGACCTTCTTGTCCGGGAACTCGGTCTGTGAAAGCCTGTAGTACAGGTCCTCGGCGGCTTGTGCCTCCATCTTCTCGTTGTCGAAGATGACGGGACAGACGAAATAGGCCTGGCGGCCCTCTTCGAGCAGTTTGCGCACCGCTTGGTAAACCTGGGGCCGTTCCGAGGTCTTCTTCCAGTGGGTCTTCACCGGCTTTCTGCCTGGAGGTAGTTCATCGATGACGCTCAGGTCAAGGTCACCGTAGACGGTCATCGTCATGGTCCTTGGGATCGGCGTCGCGGTCATGACGAGGACGTCGGGCGTGCCGTAGCCTTTCGTCCTCAGGGCCAGCCTCTGGAGGACCCCGAAACGGTGCTGTTCATCGATGACGGCGAGTCCGAGCTTTGCGAACTTGACGCCTTCTTGGATGAGGGCGTGTGTGCCGACGCACACTTGGGCTTCTCCGTTCTCGGCCTGTTGCAAGGCTTTGCGCTTCTGCGGTGCGGTCAACTTGCCTGCAAGGAGCACGGTTTTGACGCCGATGGCGTCGAAGAGGCGGTGGAGGTTGATGTAGTGCTGCTCGGCCAGGATCTCGGTCGGGGCCATGAGGGCGGTCTGGTAACCGCACCGGACGGCCGCGAGCATCGCCGCGGCGGCGACGGCGGTCTTTCCGCTCCCGACGTCGCCTTGAACGAGCCTGTTCATCGGAACGGGCCGCTCCATGTCGTCCCAGACTTCCTGGACGACGCGTTTTTGGGCGCCGGTGAGTTCGAACGGCAGCATCCGGGACACTTCGTCGGCCAGGGTCTCCCCCGGTCGGCCCGACTCCGCGAACAGCGTGGTCCCGTGGGCTTCGACGTGGCGCCGACCGATCTCGGAGACAGGAAAACTGATCCCGAGCTCTTGCTGGACTTCAAGGCGCCGCATCTGGAGGGCGAGCTGAAGGTAGTAGAACTCTTCAAAGGCCAGCCTTTGCCGTGCCGCCGTCTGCGAGGCCTCGGACTCCGGGAGGTGCATCTGGCGCAGGCACCAAGGGAGCGGCTTCCAGCCTTCGGCTTTGCGGACGGAGGCGGGAAGGGGGTCTTCGACCTGGTCGGCGAAAAACTCGGCGGCCGACTTCGCCGCACGGCGGACGGCCCGCTGGGGCACGCCTTCGGTCAACGGGTACACGGGCACGATCCGGGCAAAGTCCTCGATGTCCTCGTCTTCGACCGCCTCCCACTCTCCGTTGTGCATTTCGAGGGCGTTCCGGTAACCCTCGCGGACCATGCCGTAGGCGACGACCTGTCGTCCGACCGAAGATTGAAGGTTCTTACTGACCCAAGGCTGGTTGAAGAACGTGAGCGCGACCTCGCCCGTTTTGTCGGCGACGATGCCTTGGATCATCACGCGGCCGCGACCGATGGAGCGCGTACGGACGTCGATGAGCTTGCCGCGGGCCGTACAGTGCTTCCCCGGCTTGAGGTACATGATCGGCGGAATCTCCCTGCGGTCTTCGTAGCGACGGGGCAAGTGCCAAAGCACGTCGCGCACGGTGAGGAGCCCCAACTTTTGCAGGAGCATGGCGTTCTTAGGGCCGACTCCTTTCAGATATTGGACTTCGGTATCGAGGCCGGGCATGGGGCGCGTCGTCTCTCTCTCAAGACGGTCAAGACCGTGTCGTCGGCCCGACCTCTCATAATGGACGATCATGGAGGGTCATGACGCTCCCGGGCCCACTCCTTCCGACGAGGAAGCGAAACTGCGCCGGATCGAAGACGAGCTCGCCAAGGTCGCCGCAGAGACGCGCTTGGCGGAACCCGACCACGACGCCTTCGGCGAGCGGCTGAAGCAGATCGAAAGCCAAGCGCGTTCGGCGAAGACCCAGCACCATAAAGGGACCCCCGAGGGGTCGACCCAGGGGATGTTCACGCCCGAGTCGGGACGGGGCTTGGCGCGGGGCCTCCAGGCAGCGTACGCGATCATCGGCGTCCCGATCGCGGGTTGGGTCGTCGGTTGGCTGATCGACCGCGCGGCGGGGACGGGCGTCACGTGGCAGGGCGTCCTGACGATGTGCGGCGCGGCCTTGGCCGTGCTGTACGTGATCAAAACGTCCTCGGGCCCGTCGTGAAAGAGCCCTCTGGTCGGGTAGTCCCCGTCGCGACGGCCCTCTGCACAGCCCTGATCGTGGGAGCGTTCGCGATCGGAGGGCCGAAAGGAGGCACCGGCGCGCTCCTAGGCGTAGCGGGGACGGCGGTCAGCGTATGGGGGACGTGGACGGGGATCCGGTGGGTCGGCCGCATCATGGCGGACGGCTCGCCCGGTTGGCACGGGGCGGCCGCACCGGTCGCTGCGCTCGTGATCAAGCTGCCTGTGATCCTCGCGGCGATGTGGACGGCGAACCGGATAGGTCCGCCTGCCCCCGCTTGGTTCTTGGCCGGACTCGCGTTGGTATACTCCGCTCTCGTCTGGTGGGCCGTGTCACGGCACTAGCCCACGTCGCGGAATTCCATGAGTGGGCTGATCAATACAGGTCTGACGATGTTCGCCTCTGCCGAAGAGGGGGGCGAGCACGCCGCGCACCACGGTGCCAGCTTCGTCGGCTTGATGGTCTATCTCGCGTTCACGGTCATCGTCCTCCTAGCAATACTCCAGATCGCCAAGAGTGGTTTCAAGGATAAGGTATTCCGAAAGAAGCCGACCTCGTGGTTCGAGCAGGTGTACTTGTTCGTCGAGGGCATGTGCGTGAACATCATCGGCCCGCACGGTCGTAAGTACACGCCCTTCATCATCACGTTCTGGCTGGTGATCTTCGTCGCCAACGCCATCGGCCTGTTCTTCGCGAGCACGCCGACGGCGGACCTCGGGTTCAACCTTGGGATGGCGCTGATCAGCATCGGTTACGTGCAGTGGGAAGGGATGAAGGCCAACGGTGTCGTCGGGCACTTTCGGCACTTCGCCGGCCCGAAGCTCGGCATCGCCATGATCCCGATCACGCTGATGATCTTCGTGATCGAGATCATCTCTGAGGCGATCAAGAACATGTCGCTCAGCCTTCGGCTGTTCGGCAACATCGAAGGCGGGCACCGCGCCGTCGAGGCGATGAACCTTCTCGGTCAAGGCATCTACCTTCCGGTCGGCTTCTTCTTGATGCCGATTAAGGTGCTGACCGTGGTCGTTCAGGCGCTGATCTTCACGCTGCTGACGTGCGTGTACATCTCGTTGGTGACGCACCACGAGGACGACCATGGGGGACACGGTGACCACGGCCACGGGCCCGTCACCGCATAGGACACTTTCGCAAGGACAATCACTGGAGGAAACACTAGGACAATGACTGGTCAAGGACTTGGAATCGGAATCGGCCTCGCGGCGCTTGGCGTCGGCCTGGGCCTCGGGCTCATCGGCTACTCGGCGCTTCAGGGCATGGCCCGCCAGCCCGAAGCCATCGGCAAACTGCAGACGGCGATGCTCATCGCCCTCGCGTTCGTCGAGCTCGTCTTCCTGCTTACGGTCTTCATCGTGCCCGGTTCGATGGGCACGTTCAAGTAAGCGGAGTCCGCGTACGGATTGCCCCGGCCGGGCGTCGCACGGCCGGGGCCACGACCTTATCCCGCACGATTTGAACTGATGAGCGAAACGAAGAAGACGTCCGGCGCCGCGCTGGTCGCGATGGCCGTGATCGGGGCCGTGTTCATGTTCGGGGGCTATTACGTCTCCGTGAACGTCACCCACGGCAACATCAAGGCCTTGGAGGAGATGGGTATCCCGTTCGATCCGGGCAAGACCTTGGCCGCAATCGGTGTCTTCCTCATCCTCTTCAAGGTCATCGACATTTTCTATCTCACGCCGTTGCGCGACGCCATCGATTCGCGGAACAGCAACCTAGAGAACACGTTCAGCGAAGCCGAGAACCTTCGGAACGAGATGACGCAACTCAAGGCCGACTACGAGCGGAGGCTGGCTCAAACGGAAGCCGACGCCCGTGAGAAGATCCAGGCCCAGATCCGGGAAGCCCAGGAGCTCCGTAAGACCCTCATGGCCGAGTCCAGCGCGAAGGCCGACGAAATGGTCAAACGGGCTCAGGAAGAGATCGCCCAGGAACGCGAGCGCGCGCTCACAGGTATCCGGTTGCACGTCGCCAACCTGACGATCCAGGCGACCGAAAAGGTCCTCGGCGAGAACATGGACAACGACCGTAACCGAAAGCTCATCGACGAGTTCTTGGACAAGGCCGAGGTGCCGGCAGGCTAAACCATGACGGACGCACGCGTCGCCAAGCGGTACGCCCGGGCCTTGTTCTCCGCGGCGAAGAAGTTGGGGATCGTCCAGAGCATCGAGGACGACCTGAACCTGATCGGGCACGTCAGTGCGACGAGTCCGGCGTTCCGTGCGTTCCTGAACAACCCGTCCGCGAGCAAGGACACGAAGGGCGAGGTGTTCACCAAAGCATTCGCCGACCGAGTGACGGCGACGACGATGTCGTTCCTGCGCCTCCTGCTCGAAAAGGGGCGCGAGGACTGCCTTGAATTCGTCCGCTTCGCCTACGCCGACCTGAGGCGGGACGACGAGGGCGTGCTCCAGGCCGTATTCTCGACGACGATCGAGCTCTCCGAAGCGGAAAGGCGGAAGCTCGTCGATAAGCTCACCCGAGCAAGCGGAAAGACGATCGAGGCGAAATTCGAGATCGATCCGACCCTCGTGGGAGGCATCCGGGTGGCTTACAACAACTATGTCTTGGACGGAAGCGTCCGGGGCGCGATCGACCGACTGAAGGACCGGCTGATCTACGACGTCCTCAAACAAAACTGACCTTTACGACACGACCATGGCGATCAAACCAGAAGAAATCACGTCGATCCTCGAGCAGGAACTGAAGGCCTTCGAGAAGAAGGTCGACGTCGAGCACGTCGGCACCGTCCTGCAAGTCGCAGACGGCGTCGCGCGCGTCTACGGGCTGCCCGACTGCAAGGTCGGCGAAATGCTCGAGTTCCCGGGCGGCGTCATCGGCCTTGCCTTGAACCTCGAAGAGGATTCGATCGGCGCGGTCTTGATCGGCGATGACACGGAGATCAAGGAAGGCGACCCGGTCAAAGAAACGGGCCGCATCATCGAGATCCCGGTCGGCAAGGCCCTGTTGGGCCGGGTCGTCAACGCTCTCGGCCAACCCGTCGACGAGCAAGGCGTGATCGCTGCGACCGAGAAGAAGCTGATCGAAACGAACGCTCCGGGCGTCGTCGACCGCCAACCGGTCAGCGAGCCGCTTCAAACCGGCATCAAGGCCATCGACGCCATGATCCCGATCGGCCGAGGACAGCGCGAGCTCATTATCGGTGACCGCCAAACGGGCAAGACCGCCATCGCCGTCGACGCGATCCTGAACCAGAAGTACACCCACGAGCCGGGCGAGTCCCCGGTCTACTGCATCTACGTCGCGATCGGCCAAAAGATGGCGAACGTCGCCCGCGTCGTCGAGACGCTCCGAGAGAACGGCGCCCTCGAGTACACCTGCGTGGTCGTCGCGTCGGCCGCCGACTCGAACGCGATGCAGTACCTGGCCCCGTTCGCGGGCGCCTCGATCGGCGAGTGGTTCCGCGACAACGGGATGCACGCTTTGGTGGTCTACGACGACCTGTCCAAGCACGCCGTCGCCTACCGTGCGATGTCGCTGCTCCTTCGGCGGCCCCCGGGACGCGAAGCTTATCCCGGCGACGTCTTCTACCTTCACTCGCGCCTCCTCGAGCGCGCGGCCAAGCTGAGCGACGAGAACGGTGCCGGATCGTTGACCGCGCTCCCCGTCATCGAAACGCAGTCGGGCGACGTTTCGGCGTACATCCCGACCAACGTCATCTCGATCACGGACGGTCAGATCTATCTGGAACCCGACCTCTTCTTTGCGGGCGTCCGACCGGCGATCAACGTCGGTATCTCGGTCAGCCGCGTCGGGGGCAACGCCCAGATCAAGGCGATGAAGCAGGTCGCGGGCAAGTTGAAGCTCGAAATGGCGCAGTTCCGCGAAGTGCAGGCGTTCGCCCAGTTCGCAAGCGACCTGGACCGTGCGACACAGCTCCAGTTGATGCGCGGCCAGCGCTTGACCGAACTGCTCAAACAGGGCCTGGCTTCGCCGTACAGCGTCACCGACCAGATCATCGCCGTCTATTCCGGTACGTCCGGCATCATGGACGAGGTCCCGAACGATCAGGTCGGTGCCTTTGAAAAGGTGATCTTGGCCTACGTCAAGGAGAAGTATCCGGACGTGGTCGAGGAGATTTCCGCGACAAAGGCGATCTCGGAAGGAGCGATGGCCAAGCTCGACAGCGCGTTCAAGGAGGCGCTGGCCTCGTTCCAGAAGGCCTAGACCGAGGGCCGCATTTGGCGAACCCCTAGGACACACCACCGCTCATGGCCACCCTCAAGCAGATCCGTCAACGCATCCGGACCAGCAAGAACATCCAGCAGATCACGCGTGCGATGAAGCTGGTCGCCGCCGCGCGGTTGAACCGCGCGAAGATGCGCGTCGAGGAAGCGAGGCCGTACAGCGAGAAGATGCGCGAGTTCATGCAGTCGGTCGGAGGGGCCGGCGAACTGCCCAACCACCCCCTGCTCGAGAAGCGCCCGGTCAAGCGGACCTTACTGCTCTTGATCACGGCGGAAAGAGGCTTGGCAGGATCCTATAACACGCTCTTGATCCGTCGGGCGGGCGACTTCCTCAGAGGCGTCGAAGGAGACGTCAGCATTCTTGGCGTGGGCAAGAAGGGCACGACCTTCTTCGGAAAGAGGGGCTACGATGTCGTCGACACGATCACCGTTCCGACCGCCGGCGCCGGACTGAACGACGCCCAGGCCGTCACTGAACGGATCCGGGCCCTCTACGAGTCCGGCGAGTACGACGCCGTGTTCGTCTGTTACTCCAAGTTCTACTCGCCGATCCGGCAAGTGCCGCAGGTCGTCCAGTTGCTTCCGATCGAGCCGCCCCAGAGCGACGACGCGGACGCCGAAACCTCCCACGGAACGGGCGAATTCAAGTTCGAGCCTGCAGCGGACGAACTGCTCGGATACCTTTTGCCCAAGTACCTGCTGACGGTCATTTACCAAGCGATGCTGGAATCGTCCGCGTCCGAACACGGTGCTCGCATGACGGCGATGACGTCGGCGACCGACAACGCGGGCAAGATGATCGCAGGTCTGACTCTAGCCGCCAACCGGTCCCGCCAAGCCGGCATCACGAAAGAAATCCTCGAGATCGTCGGTGGCGCGGAAGCGCTCAAGGCTTAAAGGCGGGCTCCCAAACGCCGATCATCGGCCACGTTCAAGTATCGTGGAGCGATGTTGGCCGTGCCGATCGTCTTGGCCCTGACCCTCGCTTCGGACCCCCTTTCAGCGCTAGAGGCCAAAGCTGACGGCCTCAAGAGCGCCGGCAGGGAGAAGACGTACGCGATCCGTCGGGAGATCGGCGAAGGCGTCCGTAAGCTGGTCTCACAGGACAAGCTGAAGTCTGGGGAGGACTTCCGCCGTGCGGCCAAGGTCTGGCCCGCCTTGGATAACGAGTTCGAAGACGCCCGGATCCGGTATGAACTGGTCTTGGTCGCCGTCGCGTTGGACGATCGCCCGGCGCGGGACTTGATCCGACCGAACTGGGACTCACTGATGGCGGCACAGGGTCGTCCCCAACGGTTCGGGACCGTACTCGAAGCCCCTGACTTGCCGCGCCAGCCCTTCGATCCCGTACCGAAAGGGGTCGAGGCGGCCTATCGAGGCGTACCTTCGACGTCTACGGCCGACGACAAGGAAGTCCAAGCCATCGTCGACGCCGATCAGGCCGCCCGCCAAGGCGACTTCACGAAGATGACGGTCAAGCAGATCGAGGAGATGGTGGAGGGCGACCGCAAACGGCTCGCACGGATCAAGGAGATCGTCACCGGGCCGACCCTCCAGACCGCGAACGACTTCTTCAACGCGGCCCTGACGATGCAGCACGGATCCACGGTCCTGGACATCGTCATGGCCCATGAACTGGCGGTTTCGTCGGTCCTCAGGGGGGATACGAAGTCGGCGCGGTGGTTGGCCGCCGCCAGCTACGACCGTATGCTCCGGTACGGCGGTCACCGCCAACGGTTCGCCACCCAGTACGACATGGAGGGCCTCCAGCGGGTGGACACGGACGGGATCAACGACCGCATGCGGCAAGCGATGAAGTGTCCCACCCTGGCCCAGGCGAAGAAGAGGGTCCTGCGCTGAAGGGCGTCACGCCGCACGAGGCTCGAGCTCCGAATGCGCCGTCACACGGTTCCGGCCCTTCTCCTTGCTCCTGTAAAGGGCCCGGTCCGCTTCGGACACGAGTTCGGCCGGGCTGGCCGTCGTTCGGAGCAGCTCGCTGACACCGAAGCTTGCGGTGACGGGACGGTACGGCCATTCGTGTCGCTCCAAGGCCGAGCGCAGCCGTTCAGCGGCGACCAATGCCTCGGCTTCGGTCGTTTCCGGAAGAATGACGACGAACTCTTCGCCGCCATACCGCGCGACGACGTCCCCTGGGCGCGAATTCGATTCGAGGACTTTGGCGACCCTGGTCAGAATCTCGTCGCCGGCCTGGTGCCCAAAGTCGTCGTTGAACATTTTGAAGCGGTCGACGTCGATCAGGAGGATGGAAAGCGGCTGGAAACGGCGCTGAGACCGGTCGAAATGGTCGTTAAGGAAACTTTGGAACGTCCGATGGTTCCGGAGACCGGTCAAGCCGTCGGTCGTAGCCAGGGCTTCTAACCTCTCGTTCGCGATCTCCAGTTCGAACCGTTGCTCTTCGAGGCGGACGTTCATGTCCTGGATGATTCGGAGCTGCTCTTCGAGGATCCGTGTCGCCTGCTTCCGTTCGGTCTGGTCCACGCAAGAGATCAGGACGCCGGTGATCGATCCGTTCAAGGCTTTGATCGGAAAGGCACGGGTCAACACGTCGATGGTCTTTCCGTGGAGCGTCTTGGCCGTCCATTCGATCTCGTTCTGAGAATCGTCCTGAAGCGCAGCCTCGATCCCCTGCAACATGAGGGAAGCGTCCTCGCTGACCGGGAGGACGGTCAGAACGTTCTGAAGGTAGACGCTGGACGACGGGTGTCCGAAGAGGGTCGTCGCGGCTCGGTTCCAGTCGAAGATCGTGCCGTCCGCACCGACGGAGACACATGCGACCGGCAGGCCCTGGAAGAGTTCCTCGAATCGGAACGAGGCATGGCGGAGAAGGTCGTTGGCGCCTTCGGCTTCCGAGATGGCCCGGGACAGTTGGTCTTCGTACTCCGCGTTCTGGCGGGCCAGCTCTTGCAGTTCGTCCCGTACGTGGCGGAGCGACTCGACGCGGTCCAGAAGCCTTCGCTTCGCGTCTTCCGCCTCTGTCAACGACCCCTGCAACGACCGGACAGCCCGCCTCCCGGCTTCGAAACCGATGAAGCAGACGAAAGCCACGACGGCCGCGCACAGGAGCCCTTGCGTCTGCAGGGCTTGGGTCTGTGCTTCCGACACGTCGTGCGTCGCCTCGGACACAAGTTGCGAAGACAAGGAGAACGCTTCGGCCGCCCGCTCCCTGACGACCGTTTCGGGGACGCCGAGCCGAACGTCGGCCGTCTTCGCCTTGAGAAACGTCCAAAGCCGGGCCGTCTCCGGGCTTTTGACGTCACCACCGGACGCCCCTTGGACGGCAGCCAGGTCTTCGAGCTGTTCCCGGTAAAGGTCGGCCTGTCCCGGCCGGCCCAGAGCCAAGGAGCGCAGGAGGTCGTGGTGTCGCTCGACGCCGACCAAAACCTTCAGCGCGTCCGACGGCCTCTGAGACGAGTCGGCAAAGGCGAGCGGGATCCAGACGAGGCCGACACCGGCCACGACCGCCCACACGACGACGGCCCACGGGGCCGCGGTCCCCTCCCTCTGCCCGTTCCTAGGAACCAGACCCACCTGACTTGAATTTTCGGTCTGCTTGGAGCCCGTCTTTATTCAGCGAGGAGTCTGTCGAGTTCGCTGTCCGGTGCTTTTTCCAGGTATTCGCGGGTTTCAAGAAGCTCGATCTGACGTTTTTGCCGGACCTCACGGCGGAAGCGGCCTTCTAAGAACCGCACCTTTTCCTCTCGGGTCTCGCAGACCAACCGGGGGACGGGGCTGGGTTTGCCGTCCTTCAGTGCGACCATCGTGACCCTGGCCGTGTTCGTGTGGCGCGACGTGCCGGTCCGAAGGTTTGTGGACTCGACGTCGATCGTGACTTCCATCGAAGTGCGCCCGACGTAGCTGATGCGGCCTGTGAGGGTGACAAGCTCACCGATTTCGATCGGATCGTGGAAGTCGACCCGGTCGAAGGAGGCCGTGACGCTGACGAGCCCGCAAAACTTTTGTGCGGTCGCGCTCGCGCATAGGTCGATCAGGGCCAAGAGGGAACCGCCGAAGACCTTCCCAAGGAAGTTGGCGTCGTTCGGGGTCATGATCTGCGCAAGCTGGGTCGTCGTTTCGCTGACCCTTCTGACCGTCGTTCCGGGAGAGGCGTTCATTTCGCGCTGATGACGATCCGGGCGAAGCCGTCAGGATCCAGCGACGCACCGCCGACAAGCCCGCCGTCGATGTCCGGTTTGGAGAAAAGCTCGTCAGAGTTGTCAGGTTTGACGCTGCCGCCGTAGAGGACCCGTACGGAATCTGCGACTTCGGCTTCTGACAGGTTGCCGAGGACCGACCGGACAAACCCGCAGACGCGGTCAGCCTCGTCGGCCGCACACGTTTGGCCCGTGCCGATGGCCCAGACGGGCTCATAAGCGACGACCAGCCCGTACAGTTCGGCCGCTTCGATGCCTTCGAGGGCACCCCTGAGCTGGCCTTCGATGACGGCTTCGGTGCGACCCGCTTCCCGTTCGGCGAGCGTTTCGCCGACGCAGAGGACCGGAGTGACGGCGTGGTAGAGCAACGCCTTGATCTTCAGGTTGACGGTCTCATCGGTCTCGGCGAAGAACGGGACCGTCGATTCCGGCACTTCCGTCTTTCCGAACCGGCCGCGTGTTTCGGAATGGCCGACGAGGCAATAGTCCACGCAGAGATCGGACAGCATTTTCGGGCTGATGCGGCCCGTGAACGCCCCCTCTTCCTTCCAGAAGACGTCTTGAGCTCCGACCTTGACCACGGAGTTCTTCGTGAGCTCCTTGACCTTGGGAATGGACAGGTACGGAGGACAGACGACGACGTCGACGTTCGCCCTGGCAGGTATGGCCGGGATCAGGGACTCGATCATGGCCGTCGCCTGAGGGACGGTCATGTTCATTTTCCAGTTGCCTGCGACCAGCCTGGTCCTCATGTTCAGACCCGCGTGACGGTCGGTTCGACGACGATCTGGACCTTGTCGCGAACGGCGTTCGTGACGATGCAGTAGGCGTCGGCCTTATGGGCCATGTCTTCGGCCATCTTGACCTGGTCGTCCGTCGCATCGGCACCGAGCCGGATCGTCGGCCTTACGGTGATCTTCTTGTACGTGAACTGGGGGCCGTTCTCCTCGACTTCCCCGATGGCCGAGACCTCCATGCCAGAGTAGGGAAGTTTTCGGTTCACGGCGATGATCCCGAACGTGATCGAATAGCATGCGGCCAGGCTCGCTGTCAGCAGCTCTTCGGGGTTCGTCCCCGTTCCTTCGGAGCCCCCGAACTCGGGCGGAACGGACAACGGGACGCCGACTGCCGACCTGTCTGCCGTGACTTTTCCGGAACCGTCGCGACCTCCGCTCCAACTTAGGGTCACGGGATATTCGTGGACCTTGGACATGCCGGCATTCTACTCGGGCCAGACTGAACGTGGGCCGCGCCCTCGGCCCTATCGTGCCGCGCGTCCGTGCTTACAATGCGTCATAAGGAACGGGAATGACCTGGAAGCTCTACTACGACGGCGAGTGCAACCTTTGCCACGGGTCGCAGCTCCAGGTCGTCAAATGGGCTGCGAAAGCAGGCCAGCAGGTCGAAACCGAAGTCCTTCAGTCGCCGGAAGCGGCCGAAAAGGGTTACTCGGGCGACGAGATGGTCCTCGAGGCGGACGGCGTTTACAGAGCGGCCGACGCTTGGATCCGGCTGATGAGGGTCGCACCTTGGTACCTGCGTTGGATCGGCATCGTCGGAACGGTCCCTGGCGTCCGACAACTCTTGGCCCTCGGCTATCGCATCGTGGCCCGGTACAGAAAGAAGTGGTTCGGAGTCCGCGCGTGCCCCCTTCCGCCGCGTCCGACGGTCAAAAAGTAGCCGCTTGGACCGGATACTGCGTCGCCCGCGAACGGACGGCGTTCTCGTACAAACCGACGTATTCGACCGCACTTTTGCCCCAACCGTAGTCGCCTTCCATGCACCGGAGGACGAACCGGTCCCAGTCCGGGCTCCGATAGGCGCGGACGGCTCTGTGGACCGCGTCCAAGAAGGGGCCGGAGTCCCGGTCGGTGAACACGAACCCGTTCTCGCCTTCGAAAACGGTGTCGGCCAGTCCGCCCGTGCGCCGGACGACGGGGACCGATCCGTACCGCATGGCGAACATTTGGCCGAGGCCGCACGGTTCGAACGAACTGGGCATAAGGAAAACGTCGATCCCGGCGTAGACCCGCTGGGCCAAGTCCGCGTCATAGGCTTCGACGAGCTTGAACCTGCCCGGGTGGGCCGCCTGGAACGCCCGGAATTCGGCCGCCATTTGCCGGTCGCCGATAGCGAGCATGACAAGGCTCGCCCCTGTCTCCAGGATGGCCGGGAGTGAGGCCAAGATGAGGTCGAAGCCCTTTTGACTGCTCAATCGCGAGACGACTCCCAGGACAGGGGCGTCCGAAGGCGCGTCGATCCCGAGTTCACGGCAGAGAGATTCCCGGCACAAGCCCTTACCGGTCAGGTCGTGTGAGGAAAAGTGATGGTCGATTCGAGGATCGGTCGAGGGATCGTGCCGCTCGACGTCGATCCCGTTCAGGATTCCGGACAGCCGGGCATGGGACGCCAAGTGCCTCATGACCCCCCAAAGCCCACAGCCGTACTCCTCCGTTTGGATCTCATGGCCGTACGTCGGACTGACGGTGTTGACCTGGTCGGCATAGACGCACCCTGCCTTCAAGAAATTCACGCCTCCCCAACACTCGAGACGGTCCATGTCGAAACTGCTCCAAGGAAGTCCTGCCGCTTCGACCGTATCCGGCCCGAACTGGCCCTGGTAGGCCAGGTTGTGCAGTGTGAACACGCTCGCCGTCGACTCCCAGCCGGTCTTTTCCCTCAGGAACACGGGCAAGAACCCGGTGTGCCAGTCGTTCGCATGGACGACGTCCGGGCGCCAGTTCAACCTTCTGCAAGCTTCGAGGGCCGCTTGAGCGTAGAACAGGTAGGCGTCCCTTCCCGGTGAGTAGACCTCTTCGCTCTTCGAGACGGAACCGAAGAAGTGGTCCCCTTCGATCAGCCAAACGGTCAAGCCGTCATGGACGACCTCGTAGACGTCGGCGAGCACGGCCTGTCTGGGGTTCAGTCCCACCGGGATCTGGGTGGCGATCTTGACGGCTCTCCACCGAGGGTCGTTCACGACCATCCCGTAGGCCGGCATGACGACACGGACGTCGTGTCCGAGCTGACCGAGGGCCTTAGGAAGCGAACCGGCGACATCGGCAAGTCCGCCGACTTTTGCGAACGGCTCGACTTCGACAGAGGCAAGGAGGATCTTCACGATGGGGGTAAGAGGATTATCGGACGCAAGTGAGGTCGGGGTCAGACAGGCCTTGTCCCGACGCCCGTCCGCTTCGGGCCGGGCGTCGGGTCGTTCGCTGGGAGCGGAACGATCGTCAGAGGGCTTGCACCAGGACTGCGGTGGCCTCGCCGCCGCCGATGCAGGGCGTCGCGACCGCGTACTGTCCGCCCCTGCGCCGGAGTTCGTGGAGGGCGGTCAAGACCAGCCGCGTGCCGGTCATGCCGATCGGATGCCCGAGAGAAACGGCGCCGCCGTTGACGTTCAGTTTGTCCGATCCGATGCCGACCTCTTTCGCGGAATGCATGGCGACAACGGAAAAGGCCTCGTTGACCTCGAACAGGTCGATGTCGGAGACGCTCAGACCCGCCTTGTCAAGGAGCTTTTTGATCGCGGACGCGGGCGCGGTCGTGAACCATTGCGGGTCTTGGGCGAACTGAGTGTAGGCGACGATTTTTCCGATAGGCCTCCAGCCCTTGGCCGAGGCCTTGTCGGACGAGCAAAGGACCATGGCCGCCGCCCCGTCGTCGATGGAGCTGGCGTTTCCCGCCGTGGTCACGCCCTCCTTGTCGAACGCCGGCCTGAGCTCGGGAAGTTTTGCGATATTGCCGCGTTTCGGCTCTTCGTCTTCACGGACGACCACAGGGTCGCCCTTACGTTGCGGAATGGACACTGGGACGATCTCTTCGGCCAACCGGCCCTCGTCTTGCGCGGCCAGAGCCCGCCGGTACGATTCGGCGGCGTAAGCGTCGACCTCTTCTCGGGAAAAGGCGTTGTCGCGGGCGCAGAGGTCGCCGCAGTTGCCCATATGGACGTTGCTGTACGGATCCCAAAGTCCGTCATGGATCATGAGGTCCAGGGCTTGTGCGTGTCCCATTCGGAAGCCTGCCCGGGCCGTCGGCATGGCATAGGGCGCGTTCGTCATCGACTCCATCCCGCCCGCCACGACGACGTCAGCGTCGCCGCACCGGACCGCTTGGGCGGCCATCATGACCGTCTTCATCCCGCTTCCGCAGACCTTGTTGACGGTCGTGCAGGGCACCGAGTCGGGGATGCCGGCTCCACGGCTGGCTTGGCGTGCCGGCGCCTGACCGATGGCCGCGCTCAAGACGTTGCCCATCAGGACTTCGTCGACGTCTCCCGGTTGGACTCCGGCTCGTTCCAGTGCGGCCTTGATCGCGACCGAT
The DNA here is from genome assembly GCA_018268395.1 of Armatimonadota bacterium. Taxonomy (NCBI): domain Bacteria; kingdom Bacillati; phylum Armatimonadota; species Armatimonadota bacterium. The sequence continues at coordinate 253,137 of JAFDWQ010000003.1, forward strand.
CCGAGTTGGGGGGCGGTGAGACTGGAAAACGCACCTTGAAAGGCGCCGATCGGAGTACGGACTCCGGACAAGACGACGACGTCGCTCATGGCGCTAGGGTACCGGGTCGGATCGGCCCTTCCTCAGGCGACCGGGCCTTGCGGATCGGACGGTGCATCCGGCTCGTCGGAACCTGGACTCTTGCGCTTTTTGTCGAGCTTGGCCATGGCCCGGTCGACGTACGCCGTCTCGGGCATCTGCATCCTGCGCGTGACCGCGATATAGACCCAGCATCCAGCCAGCCCCAGGACGACGAATCCGGCGCCGAAGACGGGCTTGGACAGGTTCGCCCCAAGCATCCAGCGCATCACGGACCAGCAAGGGACCGCCATGACGGCCGCGGCGATGAAGCATTTACCGAGGGTCGTCAGGATGCCGGACATGTCCAAGTCACCGGTGTGGCGTGAAATGGTCGTAAGGAGCACGGTCGCGAGGACGACGGCCGCGACCGACCCTGCCAGCGGGAGTCCGAGATGGGCCAGGGGCGTTTTGGTCAGCAATGTGCAAAGAACGAGGAACACGGCCGTCGTGACCGTGCTGACGACGATCGGCCAAAGCGTCTGCTGGACCGCGAAGAAGGCCCGCATCAGGATCGGCTGCACGCACCAGGCCGCGACGCCGAACGAGAGGAGTTGCAGGATCGGTGCCGTCCTCGCGGTCTCGACCTCAGTGAACCGACCGTGTTCCAGCAGGATCTTGATCACACCTTCAGGCATGGCGATCAAAAGCGCCGAGACGGGGACCGTGATGTAGAGGACGGTCCGTAGCGATCGTGAGAGTTGGTCGCGATAGGCGTCCATCCGCCCGGTCGCATAGAACTGCGAAAGGGCGGGGAACGCTGCGATCGCGAAGGACTGGCCGAAGACGGCCAAAGGGGCTTGCATGATGCGGTCCGCGTTGTCGAGCGCGGTCGGCATGCCCGCGCCATAGAACGAACCGAAGTACTGCATCACCAGCCCGAAGACGGCGGGAAGCGACAGTCCGAACACCACGGGCAACATGAGCCGGAACACCTTTCGGACCCCGGGGTGCTTGGTATCGAACGTGACCTTGAACATGCCCCCGAGCTTTCGGATCGCGAACAGCGGAAGGACGACGTTGCCGAGGAACGCTCCCGCCAAGGCCCCCCAAGACATCCCTGCCACCTTGGGGGACACGAAGTGGGACAGCACGACCGCGCCAAAGATGATGCCGAGGTTGTAGAGGTTGGGGCCGAGCCCCGGAACGGTGAAAACCTGACGGGCGTAGAGCGTCCCGAACATCAGTCCCCCGACGAAGAACGCCAGTTGGGCGGGAAGAACGATCCGGCTGAGGTCGGAGGCCGTCTGCCACGTCGCAGGACTTCCGGGTACGAGAAGTTGAAGGAGCGGATAGGCGAACACCCAGGCCAGCACGATAAAGACGGTGATGATCACCGACATCCAGCTCGTGACCGAGCTGAAGACGTGCCAGGCTTCCGATTCCCGACCCGTGTGGAGGTACTCGCTGAACACCGGGATGAACGCGGAACTCAGAGCGCCTCCGGCGATCAAAAAGAACAGGACGTCTGGGACTGCGAAGGACTGTCGGTACGCGTCGGTCAGGACCGTCTGACCGAACATGGCGGCGACGATCGTGTTTCGGAGCAACCCGAGGACGCGGCTCAGAAAGAGGCTGAGCACCATGATGCCGCTCGCCTTTCCGAAGTCGGGCTTGGGAGGAGTCGGCGCGCTCACAGTCGGGTTCTCGGTGCCGGTGACGACCGGCAACGGTCCATTATGACTTTTGCGTCCTCGGTCGACCGAGCCTGGCCCGGATCAAGGCGTAACCCAAGACGCCCGAGACCATCGACGCTGCCAGGACGGCGGCTTTGGCTGTCTCGAGCCTTGCGGGGTCCGGGAAGGCGAGCCCGCTGATGAAGACCGCCATCGTGAAGCCGATGCCGCCGAGAAACCCCGCACCGATGAGGTGTCGGGGCAAGACGCCATCGGGCCATGAGGCGAGTCCCGCCTTCAGGACGACGAACGAAAAACCGACGATGCCGAGCGGTTTGCCGACGATGAGGCCGAGCGCGATCCCGACAGCCATCGGGTCCGTCGGTAGTTTGGACAGAGAGGCACCGTCGACGGGAATTCCGCTATTGGCGAAGGCGAAGACAGGGACGATCAGGAACGCCACCCAAGGATGGGCGCCGTGGATGAGGCGTTGGAGAGGCGACGTGACACGTTCGATGGACCGCTCGAGGGAGTGGAGCCTGGCTTGTTGGTCTTCGCTCAAGCTTCGCGAGCCTTCCGGAGCCTCCTCAAAACCGTCGAGGTTGGTCAGGGCCCGTTCACGGAACGCCCGTGCATCGATGCGTGAGGCTGCGGGGACGGTAAAGGCGGTCAGGATCCCCGCGACCGTAGAATGGACGCCGCTGTGGTGCATGAACCACCACATCACGGCTCCGCCAGCCAGATAAACGAGCAGGTTCCTCACACCGAGCACGTTCGCAACGATCAACCCGCCGAAGACCAGCAGGCTTCCCGTCAACATTTGGACATCAAGGCCGTGCGAATACGTGAACGCGATGACGCCCACGGCGCCGATGTCGTCGACGATGGCCAGGGCGGCCAAAAAGACTTTCAGCCCGTACGGCGCACGCCTTCCCAACAGTGCAAGGACCCCAAGGGCGAACGCGATATCGGTCGCCATGGGAACGCCCCACCCGGCCGCTGCCGGGCCTGCCGGGTTCAAAATCCTGTACAACAGGGCCGGAACGACCATTCCTCCCAGGGCGGCCACGAACGGAAGGACGGCCTGTTTCGGACTCGAGAGTTCGCCGCTGACCAATTCGCGTTTGATCTCGAGACCGACGACCAGGAAAAAGACGGCCATCAGACCGTCGTTGACAAGGCCGTGGACGTCGAGCGCGTCCCGGAAACGGCCGAAGACCACCGAGACGTCTTGGGCGAGCCAGGATTCGACGGTAGAGCGGAGTTCGGTGTTCGCGACGATCAGGGCGGCCACGGTTGCGGCGAAGAGGACGATGCCGCCGCTGGCCTCCCGGGAGGCGAACTCCTGGAACGGCCTCATCACGAGTTCGATCGGCGTGCGTCGGGTCTTCATGTCCGGTACGGCCCGGTTGCGGGGTTCATCCTGGCCTCGTGGAGAGGACGCTTAGGCTTGGGGACTGACTTCGACCGCGATCCCGATAGTGGTGATCACGTCGGCTGCGCCCCGGCATTCGTTCTCATCGGCACGGTGCACGATGCACGAACCGAAATGGTCGATCTCCCACGCTTCGATATAAGCCTCTTCCGCGTCGCAGGCGGTCGCGAACATCAAGACCGTGATGACTTCGTCGTACGTGTTGACATCGTTGTTGAAGACGGTCACCATCCAACCTTCGTCCTTTGCCGGATCGAGCTCTCGGTCCAGGTCTGGGAGCGACGCGGGGCTTGAAACGGCACGGGCCGGCAGGGTGGGAAGGTCAGTCATCCCACTCTTTCTTGACATCGGTCTTGACGCCGATCCGACCGATGATGGCGGCGACGGCTTGACACGCGGCTTCTCCTGCGAAGTGGACGGGAGCCTGACCGAAATGGTGGGCTTCCCACGCCTCTGTATAGGCTTCCTCTGGGACACATCCGGTGGCCTCCATCAAGACGCGGACGACGTCCTCGAACGCGGTGTGGTCGTTGTTGTAGATGACGACCATGTAACGCCCGAACGCGGTCGGAGCTTCTTGTCCCAACGGGGACAAAACGGGTGTCGACGAGTTCCTCACGTCACGTTCACCTGGAACTTCCTATTATACGATACTCCCGTGGGCCTCTTGGCCGACGCCTGCCGGCTCGCTCGGACGCTTCCGTAAGCCGGCGGCAAGGAGTACGGCCGTCACGAGCAGCCCGAACCCGCCGACCGTCGCCCCTGTCCGTAAGCCGGGAGGCGCATATCGGAACTCCACGGACGTCGCTCCTTCGGGAACCGAGACGTGGCGCCATGGACCCTCGGCCGTGATCGGGACGGGGCGCCCGTCGACGGTAGCCGACCAGCCCGGCATCGAGCGGTCCCTGACGGTCAACTCCGTCGGCCCAAGGACTTCGACCGTCTGTCCTTCGGTCGTATCGCGCACGATCCGGGCTTGGCCGTCCGAGACGGTGACACGCCCCGGGCCAGGAAGCCCGTAGACGAAGTGACGACCGTCTTGGCGGGGAACCGCCGACATTTGGGGCAACGGGCGGAGGGACCAGACTTCGGTCACGCCGGCTTCGGCAAGTCGGACGGGGTCGAAATCCGGCTTGACGAACATCATGTTGCCGTTCGCGGGCGGGGCCGGATCTTTGCCGGCATCGATCGCGCGCAAGGTCTCGAGGGTCGTCTTATCGAGCAGTGAATCGTAGCCGCCGACGTCGTAGAGGCGGGACGTCGTCGCGGTGTTCCCTGGCATCACGGCCCTGGCGGCCAGTAGCAGCTCCCAGTCCGCGTTCACGAAAGCCCGCCGCACCATGGGTTCTGGAGTCTTGGGCGGGGGTGGGGGCTTGCCCGTCGGGAGGCAGAACAACGGACCTGCGCACAGGCAGGACAAGACGCAAACGGGAGCAGCCCATTGCGGCCGGAACTTGATCAGGGCCAGGCCGGCACCTGCGAGAAGGACCGATAGCCCGGCAGGGACGGGAGAGACCAGGTCGAAGTTGACGATGGCACCCAGCCCGTCGAAGCCGACGAGGTACGAGCCAAGGGTCCCGGCGGCCAGAAACGCGCCCGCGACCGAGGCGACGAAACCGATTCCCAGGCCGACCAACGCCCGTGCGGGGAGGGAACGGTCGTCCTTTACGGGCCAAAGCGTCCCGGCCCAGACGGCCAGCCCGAGTACGGCGAGGACGGCGGCCCTTCCTGGGCTACCTGTCGCCGACCAGCCTGGCAAGACCCAGTACAGCAGGACCGAGAGCGGCCCAAGGGCTAGAAGGAGGCCGACGAGGGCGACCGCGAGGGGGCCCGCCTGTCTGCGGGCCTTACCCTTTCTCTGGAGGAACAACAAGGCGAAAGCGACGGGCCCGAGCGAGAGGGCCGATTCCGCCATGGCGGCACCGCGTTTGACATACGCGGGCCAGTAGCTCGGGAACACCGTGCCACCCGGTTCGGGCCGCCATCCGTTGCCTGGAAGTCCGGTCACGGACGCGACCACGAAGCCAAGCAGCTCAGGGGGCCGCAATGCGGCCGAAGCATAGGCCGCTGCCCCTTCTGGGCTGGGGCCGACCTGACGGTGGCTCTGTTTGGAGAATTCGAGCGCGGGCAAGACCTGGGGCATGGCCATCATCGCCCCGAGAAAGGCCGCACCGACGGCCGCGCCCCAAACGGTCGCTCGCGACCGGTGTTGGACGAGGATCACGCCACTGAAAACGACGAGACCGATCAGACCGTAGGCGGCGAACTGAAGATGTCCGCCCAAGAGCATCATGGCCGTGCTCAGGGCCAGACACGCCGTCCAAGCAGCCTTCCGGTCCGAACCGGCGAGCCGTTTCGCACAGAAGAGGCACCAGGGGATCCACGAACACGTCGTCACGACGCTGGCGAGGGGCGACCAGGCGACCAAGAAGGCCGAGAGGCCGAACACGACGCCGGCGATAAGTGCGCCCTCTTCGTTCGCGCCGCACACCTTCGCAAGGGCCCTCGCGCCGAGACCGGCCCAGGCCAAGTGGAACCAGGCGAGGAGCGCGATACCGAGAACGGTCGGCACGTGCAAGACACCGACGAGGACGTGGAGCGGATAGAACCCCGCGCTCTGAGAATTGGCCAACAACGGTGTGCCGCACAACTGGTAGGGGTTCCAGAGCGGCAAGTGGCCCGTGCGCCACGACTCGAAAACGAGGTCGCGCCACGGATGGAACTGGAGGACTCCGTCGGCTTGGAGGACGTCCCAAGCCGAATCCGGTACGGGGCCGTTCCATGGCGCCATCTGAAGGATCTGGCCCCATGGGCCGACGGCTTCGCCGAAGAACACCGCGCGCCATAGGACGCACAACGGAAGAAGCGCGAGCGCCAAAACGGCCCCGTGGCGGCGGACGAACGCCATCGCGCGAGTTTAGCCCTTGCCCTCGCCCTGCGGCCGTCAGGAAACGGCGACGGGAGACTTGCAGAACTCGGCGATCGTTTCTGCGGCGAAGGCCGCCTGATCGTCCGAGAGGTGTTGGTGTACTGGGAGACTCAGGCATTCGCGGCTGACCCTTTCCGTGACGGGAAGACTTCCGGGTCCGTGGCCGAACCGCTCGTACGGCTTATGGAGATGGAGCGGCACCGGATAGTAGATGCCGGAGTCGACGTCTCGAGATTTCAAGAAGGCCATCAGGTCGTCGCGCCGTGGATGTCGGACCGTGAACTGGTGCCAAGTGTGGTTGTTGCCAGGCCGCGTCACAGGAAGGCCGATGTCCTCGCCTTGCAGTCGGTCCAGATAGATCCGAGCGACCTCGGCCCGTCGTGCGTTCCAATCGGCGAGGCGTTCGAACTTGCAGGAAAGGACGGCCGCTTGGATCTCGGCCATGCGGCTCGTGTACCCGACCTCGTCGTAGTAGTACCGTTCGCGGCCCATCCCGTGGACCCTCAAGCTCTTAGACCGTTCGCAGACCTCGTCGTCGTCGGTGAGGACCATGCCGCCGTCGCCGGCTGCGCCGAGGTTTTTGGTCACGTAGAAACTGAGACCCGCCGCCTTGCCCCACTTCCCGGCGAATCGACCCTCATGGTGGTCGCCGACGGCTTGGGCTGCGTCTTCGATGACGGTCAGGCCGTGCGCGTCGGCTATTCGTTGGACTTCCTTGACGTCCACGAGCTGTCCGAACAGGTGGATCGGCAAGACGGCCTTGGTCCGCGGGGTGACCGCCGCCTCGATCTTCGACGGGTCGATGTCGAAGGTGTCTTCCAGAATATCGACCATCACGGGCGTCGCTCCGAGTTGGACGATCGTCTCGACGCTGGCGACGAAGGTGAAAGCGGTCGTGACGACTTCGTCTCCAGGCCCGATGCCGCACGCTTGCATCGCGATGCGGAGAGCGTCGGTGCCGCTGTTGAGTGCGATGCCGTGCTTGACTCCGTGCGCGGACGCGACCTGCTCTTCGAGCCGGCGGTTCCACTTCCCGAGCACGTAAGCGCTCGTCGCAAAGATCTCCGCGACGGCCGCGTCGATTTCGGTCTTGACTTCGTTGTACTGGGCGGTCAGGTCGAGGAAGGGGACGCGCACGGCTCATTTTAGCGGTTTCGAACGTGCGCCCGAGGGACGGACAGAAGCCTTACCCGGTCGGAGCAGGCTTGCCTGCGGCGCGCTTCGCGGCCAGTCTGTCGACGATGGAATAGATAGCGACAGACCCGCAGAGCGCCCAACAGAAATAGGGAAAGGCCATCCGGTAGGCGAAGGCGTCGGACCCTGAGGGCACGCCCAGTTCGACCCGGGCTGCGGCCATCTTGCCTTGCGGTACGACCGTCGTCACGTTGCCTCGCACGTCCGTGGCCAAGGTCTGGCCGCGACCCCCGACCCGGACCAGCGGTAGTCCGGACTCGATGCTCCGCCAGACCGAAGACTGCCACAACTGCTCCCAGGCGGGAGTCTTCTCGTACCAGTCGTCGATGCTGAGTTGGGCCAGGACTTGGGCGCCGAGCCGTCCGTGACGGTCGGCAAGGTCGGGGAAGACGCCTTCGAAGCAAAGCAAGGGTCCGATCGTGACGCCGGACACCTTCAAAGTCTTCAGTTCCTTTGCGGGGGTCAAGTCGCCGCCTGGCAGGTTGAAGTTCGCGAGGAGCGGCGATCCCCGGAAGGGGACGTACTCTCCGAACACGACAAGGCGCGTCTTGTCCGCGTAGTCCCACGCTCCATCGTCATAGGAGAACGCGGTCTGATAGAACGAACCGTCCGCAGGCCGTTTGCCTCCGAGGACCACGCTGAGCCCGGGCCGCTCGCCCAACGGCGAAAAGGGGGGGATCCTGGGATCGTCGTCGCTGAAGCCTTCGGGCAGGAACAGTATCTCGCTGCCTTGGCTGAGGGCCCGCGACTGGATCAGTGTCCCGGCGGCGGCCAGGTCGAGTTTACGGACGTCCCGCGGGGTGAAGGCCATGTCGATCCCCGGTTGCCCCAGTGTAACGACCTTCTTCTGGACGCTCGGCGGGTTCGCGTACCTGTAAGCCGAGACCATCATGAGAGATCCGAAGACCAAAGCGGCGCGGAAGGTCGAGCGGGTATCCGGAGCCAGTTTCCTGCCGTCTCTCTCCGGTGGCCAGACGAACATCGCGAGCACGATGTTCGGGACCATCGACCAGGCCGAAACGGCGAACACCGTTCCGAAGGACGCGAGTTGGACGAACTGCGGGAACGACCAGAGCGGGTTCGCCAAGATGCCCCAAGGAAAGGCGAGGACGACGAGGTAGGCCCTGAAGGCCTCGTGCCCGGCCCAAACGAAGGGGATCAGCCAAGCCCATCGGTAGGCCCAACACTTTTGGACGAGCCACCCGAGCGGCAGATAGATCAAGGCGCCGAGGACGGCGCACACGGCCCAGGGCACGAGGGCTAAAGCCGGTTTCTTCGTCCAGTCTGCTATGAACGGGACGACCCAGTACATCTGTCCCGCGATGTAAAGGGCTCCGAACAGCGCCGACGACCGAAGGGCGCCCTTGGGGTCGGTCTTCCTTAGCGACGCGATCCACGGAGCCGCCGCGACGAAGACGAGCAAGGAGAGGTTGAACGGCGGGAAAGCGAGCAACAGGAGGGCGGCCGACGCGACGACCGGCCACGGCTTGAGCAGACGCTCACGCCACTTCAACAGGCGCCTCGAGGTGTTTGCAGTCGTTTAACCGGGAGATGACGTAGAAACCGTCCGGCCTTCGCGTCAGTTCCGTGAGCCCGCAGTTCTCGAACCGGAAGGCCCGTGGGGCATCGTGACCGCCGCGGATGAGCTTTGCGATGAGTTGGGCCAAGGCACCGCCGTGCGACACGACCAGGACGCACCGGTCCTCGCTCCGGATCCGGTCCTCGACGGCGTTCAGCCGGATCCAGACGTCGTCCATCGACTCTCCGCCGGGAGGACGGACTTCGCGCTCCGGTTTCCCTGTCCGGAGCCCCTCCTCACGCATCCACTCGTGAAGGACGCTGTAGTCCTCGCCTTCCATGCGTCCGAACGTCCGCTCTCGTAGGTCGGAACGCTCTTCGACGGTCAAACCAGGTCGGAGGGCCCGGAACGGTGCCAAGGTCTGTCGGCAACGCACGAGGTCGCTGGACAGGACGACGTCGACCTTCATGTCCGTGAGCCTGCGGGCCAAGCGTGCCGCCTGGACCCTACCGGTCTCGTTCAGTTCGATGTCCGTGTGCCCCTGAGCCCGGTTCGATGCGTTCCAGACCGTCTGGCCGTGACGGACAAGGAGGACGCGCATGTCCGTCGGTTATACCGTCGGAGACCTGTTCGGTCCGTGCCGTCACACCTGGCAGAGGCCGGCCGCTTGGTCCACTGTGCTGCGCAAGGCGGCCTTTTCAGGTTCGGTCAGAAGGGCCGCTTCCACCGCGTTCATCGTGACGGACGCGGCCATCGCGGCGTCGAACCCGAATTCCCGGACGGCGGTCTCCCACTCGCTTGTGACCGAAGTCGAGAACATGGGCGGATCGTCGGAGTTGACACTGACGTTGAGCCCGTCGTCCACCATCCTTCTGAGCGGGTGTGAGGCGTAGTCAGGGAACACGCCGAGGCAGACGTTGCTCGTCGGACTGACTTCGAGATGGACGGCCCTTTCGCGCAGGTGTTCGACAAGGCGCGGGTCTTCATAGCACCGGACGCCGTGACCGACCCTCAAGGCTCCTGCTTCGAGCACGTCCCAGACGGCTTCAGGCCCTGTCGTCTCGCCGGCGTGGGCGATGAGGGGGACCCCTTTGCGCCGGGCTTCCTGGAACACCTCTGCGTACTGCTTCGTCCCGAGCCACTCCATGCCGGCCAGGCCGAGAGCGACGACGCCGGACGATTTGCCGTCTTCGACCCATTCAAGGACTTGGGCGGCACGTTCGGGCGGGTCTCCCCGAACGATGTCCAGGATCACGCCCAGTGAGGTCCCGAGTTCCCTTCGCCCCCAAGCGACGGCGTTGGCGATCGCGTCCCGTTGCTCGTCCCACGGGATGCCCGCGTACTTCTCGATCGTGCAAGCGGTGTACGTCGCCTCCGTGTGGCGCACGTTCTGACGGGCTTGACCGGCGAGGAACTCCCGGAACACCGTCTCGATGTCTTCCGGGGTTTGGACGCACCGGCTAACGGCGACGTACACCTCGACGAAGTGCTTGAAATCACGGAAGCTGTACCAGTCCCGGAGTCCTTCGACCGTGTCGGCCGGGAGGTCGACCGCGTTTCGACGGGCCAGGTCGAGGACGGTTTCCGGGCGGATCGACCCTTCGACGTGGACGTGGAGTTCCACTTTGGGCATGTCGCGGACGAACTGAAGCGTCTGGGCCTGATCCATGAATGATTCTGGCATACCTAGAGGCGTCGGGCCGCGCGTTCCGCCCGTCTCGATCGGGGCCGAACTTTCCGTCGGTCTGGTACCATCTTCAACAGTGGCCGCCAATTGTGGCGGTCCGGATTGACCCAGGGACTAGGGACCGACTTGCACACTTTCCAAATCCTCCTCATCATGGCGACGGCGGCCGGGCTCGGGCTCCAGGCTTGGTTTTGGCTCGAAGGCGCACTGATCAAGCAAGCGCGGAAGGTCTGGCCCCGGTCGAGACCTTGGTTGCCCTGGATCGCGATCGTCGGAGCATGCGTGACGCTCGCCCTGACGGCAGGGGCCATCAACTGGGCCCGGCTCGAAGCGCCCGGCCTGTTCATCGAGCGAAGGGTCTTCGGAGCGGCGATTTTCATCTGCCTGACGGCGATCAGCCTCTTTCAAGCCAGAAGGGAACAGTGGGGCGAAGAAGACGGCGAAGCTTGGCCTTATTGGCGGGTCAAGCAGGTCTACCATCTTGCCGCCGTTCCGGTCCTTGCAGGCCTGTACTTCTTCCGACCGTTGCCTGGCGACAAGGTCACGGTGATGATGGTCGAGGGGCTTTCCCACGTTCTGGAGCTTCCGGTCGCTGGCACCGTGTTCGTGTCCGTGGTCGTCGCCCACCTTTTGATCCGGGCGTTCATGGCGTTTCTCGGCCTCGCCCTTTTGCGTAAGATCGGCGCCTGAACGCTCAGGTAAAAAGGGGCATGCTTCGACGCCTTGCGTGGGCCTTCATCCTCCTGCCCGTGCTCGCACCCGCCCAACCGTGGTCGCCGCCCGTCGATTCGGACCTCAAGTTCGACGACCTGTTCCCCCGCCAGCCGTTTTTCGGGAAGACGGCGCGGTCGATCGAGTGGTCCGGTGACGACCGGTACTTCGGCTACCTGTGGAACCCGTACGAGGTCCGAGGCAACGACCTCTGGGTGTACGACGCAAAGAGCGGCAAGTCGCTGGCGGTGACGTCGATCGAAGTGATGTCCGAGTTCGATACGGACGCGAAGAAGGCGGCAGAGCGCTTCCGAAAGGAGGACAGGGAGCGGGACGAGCGCTTGAAGCTCGACGAGAAGTCGTACCGGGAAACGATGATCAAGTTGCGCAAAGAGGACGAGCAAAGGAAAGAACCGCTGCCCTCGTACAACGGCGTTTCGGAATACGCGTGGTCGCACAAGGGGCACGAAGTGCTCTTCGTGTACAAGGGAGACCTCTTCCGCTGGAAGGCCGATGACAAGAAGCCGACCCGGTTGACGAAAACGCGGGACTCGGAGGGCGACGTCAAATGGATGGCGGACGACAGCGGCTTCTACTTCCGTCGAGGCGAAGGGCTTTACATGATGAGGTTCGACCAAGCCTACATCGAGCAGTTGAACCCGAAGCTTCCGGACAACCTCCCGTTCCAAAGCTACTCTTTGAGCCCGGACGGGACGAAGATGATGCTGTACGTCGAAAAATCGGGGACGTACAAACCGATCGAGTGGATGACTTACAAGAACCGGTTCGGCCAAGTCCGGCGACAGAACCAGGCCCTTGGGACGTCCGACGAAAAGCTGCAGGAAGAGCGTCACCTCTTCCTCTTCGACTTGACCAAGGGTCAGGACGAAAAGCCCTGGAAGGTCTGGAGCTGGAAGAGCGAGGGCGACGAACTGAAGGACGCCAGCTTTGGTGAAGACCCGTGGTCGCCCGATTCGAAACGATTCGCCTTCGCGACCTACGATACGGCCAGCCGCGAGATCGAGCTGCAGGTGGCGGACCTTTCCACGCAGAAGTTGGAAGCGGTCCACAAGACGACGTTCCCTGGCGAAAGCAGCAGCGCCGTCCAGTGCAGCCCGGTCTGGACCCCCGACGGAAAGGGCGTGGTCGCACTGTTCGAGACGACCGGATGGCGGCTCCCGTGGTTGGTCGATCCGCTGACGAAAACGGCCAAAGCGCTTTGCCAAGGCGAGTTCGAAGCGTATCCGGTTAAGGTGTCTCCCGACGGAAAGTCGCTGATCGTTGTCTCGACCGCTTTGGATCCGGCGCGGAGCCAGATCTATCGCGTCGACATCGCGTCGGGCGACATGAAGAGGGTTTCCCAGGAGACCGGCGACTATGGCACGCCGCGTGTCTCGCACCAAGGGAACGCGATGGTCGCGACCTTCAAGAACTGGTCGCGTCCGGTCGAGACGTACGTGGTCTCCGACAGTCGCCAGGTGCAGTTGACGAAGTCGCACCGCGAGGGCGCTTTCGAAAAGGTCAATAAGCTTCGGCCAGAGCTGTTCACGTTCAAGAACCGGAACGGCCAGACGATCCACGGCTTTGCGTTCCTCCCTCCGGGCTTCAAAAAGGACGACAAGCGGCCTTGCATGGTCTACACGTACGGTGGGCCGCTGGGCAACGGTAACACGGTTTCTGACGGTACGTTCGCTTCGACCGAGTACCTCTTGAACATGTATCTGGCCTACGCGATGGGCTATGTCGCGGTCGCGATCGACCCCAGAGGCTCCAGCGGTTACGGCGCGGCCTTCGTGCGGGCGTCGTTCGGCCACGTCGGCGAAGTCCAGTCGCAAGACCTCGTGGATTGCGCCAAGTTCTGCCAGAGCGAATGGGGCGTCGACCCGAAGAAGATGGCGTTGAACGGGTGGTCGTTCGGCGGTTGGCAGACCCAGTACACGATGTACCACGACCCGGACGTCTTTACGCTCGGGATCGCCGGCGCCGGACCGACCGAATGGCAGAACTATAACCAGTGGTACTCGCAAGAGACGATCGCCGTCCAGCCGGAAGGAAAGGTCGACGAGCTCGACAAGTTTTCACTGACGAAAGTGGCGATGAACTTGAAGCACCCGCTTTTGCTGCTTCACGGCATGGACGACGACAACGTCCTGTTCGTCCATACGATCAACGTCTATCGGGTCCTGTGCCAATACGGACTCGCGCCGCTGGTCGAACTCGTCGTCGACCCGACGGGGAGCCACGGACTCGGTGGCGACCTGAACCGGCGCGACACGCTGGCGGTCTACGTCGAGTTCCTGATCAAACACTGGGGCAATCCGAAGCCGAAGAACTGACGACCTGTCGACGCCCGTACGAGTAGAATCGGCGCGGTATGGAGAGCCAGCGACTCGACGTCTTTCGGCAGAACTACCTGGTGTCCGGACTCCCGGCCGACCGGATCGATGAAATCGCGTCTCTCGCGACGTTCGAGACACGGCTGCCTCAGGACTCCGTCTGCAGGAAGGGCGAAAAGTGCGGCGACCTGTTCGTCGTCCTTGACGGCCGGGTCAACATCACCAGCGAGAACGGTGAAAAACTGGCCGAGATCGGGCCTGGGGCGGTCATCGGTGAAGTCGCCTTGGTCGACGACCAACCTCGCAGCGCGAACGCGGTCTGCATCAACGCCGTCCATTTCGCCCGTCTTCCCGCCCGCGAACTCCGGGCGTACATGGTCCAGAACAAGGACGTAGGGTTCACGATGCTCGCGAACCTGGCAAGGGTTTTGAGCACGAGGCTCCGGACGACCGACGCGGTGATCGACGACCTGGCGGGCAAGAACCGGGATCCCTGGGACTTCGCGACCTGAGTCCGCCTGGGGCCGGCAGGTCTACGGGGAATCGCAAAGTCCGGCACCGGAACCTGGTGGGGGACACCGTCAGGGCGGTACGTCCTCAGTATCGGCCCGAACGATGATCGATAGCACTACTGTCCGACTCCTTGCATCCATGGCGGCCCTTGACCGGATCCAGAGGCAAGTCGCCTCGAGCCTGGCTTTGGCCGGGCACGACAACGGCGGCGTGATCTTGGAAACGTGCCAAGCCCTTGTCGAAGTGGGCGAAGCCGTGGTCGAACACACGTTCGACGAGGAGGTCTAGCGGTGTCCGGCGTCGGTCCGTTCGATCTGTCGTCGGTCGCCTTAGCAGGCATGGAGCGGGCCGAGCGTTCGATGTCCGACGTCATACGGAGGGTCAGTTCCGGGGACGGCGACCTCGCCGCCGACATGGTCGAACTTTCGGTGGCACAGACGGTCCACGCGGTGAACGCCCACGTCCTTCGGATGGTCCAAGACCTCGACCGGACGACGCTCGACGTCTTGGCATAGCCCGATCCGGTTAGGTACCCTAACGTTCATGCCCCCGGAAATGATCGGGCCGCGCGTGGCCGCGGTCTATGAAGTCCAGTCCGCCTGGCTCGAACCGAGGCTCCGGAAGATCGGGGTCAGTTGGGGCACCTTCCAGTTGCTTTCGGCCGTTTCCGGCTCGGGGCAGAACGCGAGTCAGATCGAAGTCGCGAAACGGCTCGGCGTGACGGCGGCGACCTTGAGCGAATCGGTGTACAGCCATGTCCAGAGAGGCTTGCTCGAGCAGGCCGCTTCGAGAAAGGACCGGAGGGTGAAGGTGTTGCGGCTCACGGATTCGGCGAAGACCCTGATGCGCCAGATCCGTAAGTACGTCAACGAGTCCGAAACGGTCCTGTCCCATGGCTTGACCGAGAAAGAAACGACCCAGTTGGTCGCCCTTCTTGACAAAGTTTTGGACAATGTTCCCTAGGTCCTCGATCGCTAGATTCCACACTTTGGGGACAAGGCTGTGTGAAAAAGAGGCAATTTCGCACCGACTTCGGTCAATATCCCGTCAGTATTACTAGCCAAGTCCTTCGGGGTCTTCTATGATCAGGATCGTCGGAATACAAAAGGACGACAACATCGGGCGGGAGTTCGTGCTCCTGCAGAATCACGGGTCGATGCGCGTGAACCTGAAGGGCCACGCCATCGTCGCCGAGGCGGCTCTGGTGGACGGCAACCAATCGCCTGCCGTCCATCTTTTTTCCGACGACGTTTCGATCATGCCGGGCCAGTTCGTCCTTTTGAGGACATGTCCGGGCAGCTCCCACTGGTCGACGACCAATGAAGGTCAAAGGGTCTACTACACGCACATGGCCCGTCTCGGGCCGGTGTGGTGCCGTCACGACGGCCCGGTCCACGTCCTGGCCCCGCAACACTCGTTCTGCGAGCGGGCGTCGGAAGCGCTCCTCGTCTGATCAGACCGGAAGGAACCCTGGTTCACAGGTGCGCTCGATACGGGCGCCGCTCTCCCCGACGAGGGTGATACCGGACGTCGTGGCGACGATCGCGGCGACGCTTCCGAACCCCGGTCCGATCGGGACCACGCCGCAAACGGTGGTGACTTCCAAGGGCTCGCTCGGTCGGCAGTCGCGGTACGTTTCGATGCCTTCGGCCTGGAACGGGTTCGGCGCGACGCTACCGCGCAGTCCGAGGTGGAAGTACGAACAGGTCTCCTCGATCCCGACGACGTTCCTGTGCCTGCCCGACCACGGTGCGTAGTGCCGGCCGCCGTTGGAGAACCATAGGACGGTCGTGGGAAGGACAGACGTGTCCTTCAACTGATAGTACGCATAGCCTTCGTCTGGGAAGGTGACGGCCGACCAGCCGAGCCTTTGCTTTCGGTCGGAGGCGAGCTGGACGAGGTCGTCGAACCCTTCCCTGGCGGGAAACCGAGTCAGATCGGTGAGCGAACCGTCCGACATCGGGACGTGCGAAAGGTCGGTGACCTTTGCGCCCGCTTTGAGCGACGAATACCCGCCTAGCGCCGGGTCTTCAAAGGGTGCCGGGAACACGTGGCCCCCGTGCGTCCCGCCGAAAGACAGGATGCCGGGAGAACGGAAAGCGACCATCGCGTGCATGCCGAAACACATCGGTCCGGACAGGCCGAGGACGGTGTGCTTCTGCATGACGGCCAGGTCCCCGCACCGGACGGTCTTATAGACTTTGGACGGACGGACACGGGTCTCCAGGACGAGGTCGAGCCGATGTCGCCCGGTCGAATCGAACGCCCACTCTTCGTTCGCCGTCTCGCCGTGGAGGGGATGGTCCTCTCCGAGGTACGGTTCGGCCGATCCTCCGAAAGGCATGCAGAAGAAGTCGCCGCGGAGCGCTCTGAGGATCCCGGGCCTGTCGGAAGGGCCTTCGTCGCACCAGGGCGCGACCGAGAACGGCTGGACCGTGCGGTCTTCGAGGTCGAACGCGACGGGCCCCATCATCCCGCCCAGTTTCGTGACGTGGGCTGTGACGTTGTCGGATTTCACCGTCCACGACGGCTGTCCAAAGACGGTCTGGGTCTGCATCCGGACGGCCAGTGTATCGCAGGTCCGCGACCGGGTATCAAACCATCATGCTCGCAACCTTCGCCCTTGCCTTGACGACCTTCCAGGCCGGGCCAGCGGTGCTGACCGACTACCTCGTCTACGGCCCGTTCTCCAGTGGGGGCCGGACGCCGTGCCCGACCGACCCCGTCGCGCAAACGATCGTCGACGGCAAATGGAAACGTCCGGAGGCCGGAACCGAGACCGCAGGTCGGCCGTGGCAGACCGCAAAGGCGAAGGAGGACGGTTGGCTAGAGGGGCGGGCTTTGCAGGGCGGCTATGCCTTCGCTACCTATCGGTCCGACGCGTCCAAAACGATGGTCTTGGACGCAGCCGGTCACTCGATGGTCTACGTGAACGGAGTGCCCCGGGGAGGGGACGTCTATGGCTTCGGGTTCGTCCAGCTTCCGATCAAAGTCAGCAAGGGGGAGAACACGTTTCTGTTCTCGGTCGGAAGGGGACGGGTCCGAGCGGCGTTGCGTGAGGTCTCCTCGGAGGTCGCCGTCACGGACCTCGATCCGACGATCCCTGACCTTTTGGTCGGCAACGACGATTCGCTGCCCGCTTCGTTCGTCGTCTCGAACCCGACGGACCAAAAGGTGAAAGGCCTCGTTTGGGCCGTGGTCGACGGATCGGAGGGTCGTCAGTCGGTCTTCGAAATCGGGCCGATGACCGTCCGTAAGGCCGTGGTCTACCTTCCGGAGAAATCCTTCGAAGAGCCCGGAACCCATGACCTGCGCGTCGTGTTCCGATCGGAGGGCAAGGACGTTCAGGGCCCGGCGTTCAAGGTGGAGGTCAAACCCGCCCACACGCTGTATAAGCGGACGTTCGTCAGCCGCATCGACGGGTCGGTCCAGTACTACGCGGTGCAGCCGGCATCGACGGACGATGCCAAAGGTCTGGTTCTCAGTCTTCACGGTGCCGGAGTCGAAGCGAGCGGACAGGCCGGGGCCTACGGCCCGAAGACGTGGTGCGACATCGTCTGCCCGACCAACGGTCGTCCGTTCGGGTTCGACTGGGAGGACTGGGGCCGCACGAACGCCCTCGAAACGCTCGAGGACGCCCGTGCCCACTTGAACCCCGATGCGGACAGGGTCTACCTGACCGGCCACTCGATGGGGGGACACGGTACGTGGTCGATCGGTCTTCTCGAATCTGACCGCTTTGCCGCCATCGCTCCCTGCGCCGGTTGGTGCTCGTTCTGGTCGTACGCCGGCGCGGCGGACTGGAAGGAGCCGGATCCGGTCGAGACGTTGCTGCGCCGTGCGGCGAACGCGAGCGATACTTTGAAATTCATCGACAACGCCGAAGGTTTGGGCGTCTACGTCCTCCACGGTGCGGCCGACGACACCGTCTCCGTCGAGGAAGCGCGGTCGATGCGTAAGGCCCTGGAACCCGTGAAGTGCGCGGTCGATTGGCACGAAGAGCCGGGCCAAGGACACTGGTACGACACCGATCCGGAGCCAGGCGCCAATTGCGAGGACTACCGGCCGCTGTTCGACTTCTTTTCCCGGTTCCGCGTGCCGCAAGCACTCGAGAGAAGGACGGTCAAGTTCGTCGCCATGGGGCCCGAGGTCGGAGCAAGGAAGGGGTTCGTCCGCGTTCTGTCCCAAGAAAAGAGCCTGGCGCCAAGCCGGGTCGAAGCCCAGGTCTGGCCGGACGGATCGCGCATCAGCGCGAAGACCGACAACGTGCACGCGATCGCTTTTGAGGCCAAAGGGATGGCGGACGCACCCGAAGTGGAGTTGGACGGACAGAAACTGAGCGGCCGCCGCTTCGTCAAGAAGTCCGGTCAGTGGGCCGAAGGCGTCCAGGACGGGCCGTGTAAAGACGTGTCGCGTCCTGGTGGGTTCAAGAGCGCCTACGATCACGGGTTCCGGCTCGTCTACCTGACAGGCGGCAAACCCGTCGAAACAGCCGCGGCGCGGGACAAAGCGAGGTTCGATGCGGAGACGTGGTGGTACCGCGGGAACGGTTCGACGCCCGTGTTCGGCGACGACGGGCTGCCGGCCACGCTGCCAGCGGGCAACTATGTCTTTTATGGAGGCTTCAACGCGCTCGGCACGCGACGGGCGCTCTTCGAGACCAAGGGATTCGAGGTCCGTCCGGACTCGGTGCGGATCGGCGGCAAGGAGTTCAAAGGCGATTTGGGCCTACTGCTCGTCCGGCCGAACCCTGCTGGAGGGTCCGTGGCCCTGGTCGGCGGCTCCAGTCTTCGCGGGTTCAGGACGATGGAACGCCTGAGCACGTTCCTGGCCGGCGTCCATTACGCCGACTTCTTCTTGGCTTCGCCCGAAATGTTGACGAAGGGTAGCAAGGGCGTCCTGGCGACGGGCTGGTTCGGTCCTGACTGGAGCTTGGGCGACGATTGGGCGTCCCGCTGACCGTCACACGTTCTTCGCGTAGTAGAACAGTCGGCGGTTGCTGAAGCCTGCGGGCAGGGTCTTGAGAAGGACGGCGTGCTCGTCGCGGGCGAGCTGACAGTCGGGACACGATGCGAGGTGGTCCTCGACGGCGGCAGCCTCTTCGTCGTCGAGTTCGCCCGAGACGTACAAGTAGAGGAGGTCTTTGACCTCTTCGCAGTCCATCGAAGGTCGCTGTTGAGATCCGGTGGGCTCGCTCATTCTCTTCGTCGCCGTGTCCGTCCTTGTGAGACGGCCGACCGGCACAGGGTTCGTTCGCGATTCCGGTGCCACGTGTGACACTCGACGCCGATTCCTGGCAAAAGTCAGGACGACCGTCCCGTCCGCTAATCCGCCGCCCCGTCAAATTTGCCTGACTTTGGGGAAGTGTCGTTGGGCCGGTCACAAACTTAAAGTGCGTTGGCAATACTCCTGTGCACGGGCCAGGGGGCAAGTACTTTGGCCGGTGGTTGTGGGGCAACCGAATGACGCGATTAGAGGAGCTTTCAGGGCCGTCCCTTTGGGCGGTCCAGTTCGCCAACGGGGACAGGAGGGAAGAGGAGCGGCTGGCCGTCCATGTCCGCGAATTCCTTCGGCGACGATTCCTGTCACTGGGCTTGGCCGCCCAAGACGCCGAGGACCTTCTTCAGGATTGTGTCGCGCTCGTGTTCGATACGATCGACGAGTTCGACGTCCACCGCGGCAACCTCGACGCGTGGCTCAGCGGTTATGCGAAGAACGTCGTCAGGTCGTGGTGGCGCGGGTCGTACTCCCGGAAGCGCCGCGAGACCGTGCTTTGCGACGGTATCGAAACCCCGGACTCTTCAGAGCCGATCTTGGCGGGATCGCCGGCTCTAGAGACCGCACTGTCGGACCTGAGTCTCATCGACCAGGAACTGCTTCACATGCGTTTTGCGTTCGGCTACTCCTTTGACGAGATCGCCCGAATGTCGGACCTGACGCCGATCAACGCGCGAAAAAGGGTGTCCCGCGCAGTGGAAACGCTTCGTCGGAACCCTGGCCTGCGGGAAGAACTGGGATTCGTCGCATAACGTCCTTCGCACCGTCCGACGCGCGGGCGTCGACCTTCATGGTCGGCGCCCGTTTTGTCGTTCCGGCCCATGCCGGCCGTGTCATCCGACCTGGAACAGACGATTTTCAGACTTTTTCCTGCACGGCGTCACGTTTCCCTTCCGAGCTGCCAATTAGAAGGTACAGAAGCGCTCCAGACGGAGTCAGCGGATTGCGCGAACCGGTGAGGACGACCAAAAGCCGGATGCGCGACAGACACTTGGCCGACAGGGTTTTGTACCTCTCCACCTGTCGGCCGTTTTCTTTTTAGGAGCCAGGTTTTTGGAACCGTTTGGAGCGGATGTAGGCGTGGCTCGCCGTCAGCATGACGATCCCGAACCCGATGAAGACGACGACTTTAACGTTGACCTCGAGGAAGGCCAAGTCGTAGAAAAAGACCTTGACCAACGTCGAACCGAAGACGGTCAAGCCCCAGTACCGCAGAAGCCGTTCCCCTCTCCAGAAGCCGAACGCGATCAGAGCGGCTCCATAGGCGATCCAAGCGAGCGACAAGGACGCGTCGAACTTTACGGCGAAGGGGGGCGCCGTCAAGGCCAGCATCAAAAGGCCCGCCCATAACGCCCATTCCACCGGGACGAGGAGGTTGAAGACGGTCTTAGGCTCGACTTTGGCCGACCACAAGGCTCTGCCGACCAAAAGGGCGGTCGCGAACAATGCGGCGAGGGACGCCATGTCGGCCGTCCTGCCGACGGAATGGGTCGCCGGAACGATGAGGCCGATCTCTGGGATCTTCATCGGCGGGTACAGCGCGAGCCCGAACCCCAAGAACGCCGCTGCCGTCCACGCCACTTCTGCGTACCGCTTGACGATAGACCAGACGCTGAGGGCACAGGCGAACACGGACGCGCTGAGCAGCACGGCTAGCACGTTCTGCACTCCGACGCCCGGCGCGGTCATGAGAAGGTAGCCCGCGCGACAGGCCAGCAGGCCGAACGGGACAGCGGCGAGAGCGGCGACAGTCCCTGCCCGGTCTGCGAGAGCCCGGGCGATGGCGGAAGCGGTACAAACGGTCGCGAACATGAGGGCGCACGCCGCTACAAGGTCTCCTGTCCGGCTCCAGGCAGCCGCACCGGAAACCGAGGAATCTAAGAGAACGACGTAAGGTGCGACGGCGATACCCGCGTAGGCTGCCGACGTCCAAGCCAAATCGTTCCAGCCGGTCTTGACGGCGATGACGGCGACAAGGGCCGAGTAGACGGCCATCGAACAGACAAGGGCCGGCATGGGTTCGGAGCCAAGGGCCGTCAAGCCGACCTGGGCGGCCCAACAAAACGGCACGATCCCGCCAAGACCGGCCAAAACGACGAAGGCCGATGTCCCTTCCGCGCGGATTTTGGCGCGACCGACCGATGCGGCCACCAACGCAGCGAGTGAGACCGACATGAGCAGGGCTTGGACCGGCTTTGGCGTCGCCGGCGCAAAGGTCAGTGCCGGCGAGACCGTCAAGAACACGACATGGAAGACGCCGACGACTAGGGTCGGGACGAGCGTCCTGGCGAGCACGATCGAGAGCGAGGCGCAGACCAGAGCCATGAGGGCACCTGTCACGGTAGCGACGACGTCGCTCCAGCCGGCGTGGATGCCGACGAAGAACGGAGCTCGGGCGACCATGGTTCCGGCCAGAAGCGCGAGGCCTGCTTTCGACTCCGAAGCCATCGACCCGTCCGGCACTTTGCTCGAGGCGGCGGTCGCGACGAGCGCCAGTACGACGGCCGTCAAGGCGTCGACCCAAGGGGCGACGCCGCCGGCCACGCGGTCGGCCCTTGCGAGCGGCCAAACCGCGACCGCCAAAGCGAAAAAGGACGCCGATCCTCCGGCCAAGCACAGGGCGACCGCCCATCGATAGGCGGCGAGCGATCCGTTTTTCCAGAGGAGGACAGCCGCGACCGCCGCTTCGACCGCGTAGACCCCTGCGGCTTGCGCCTTGGTCAATGCGAACGGGGCGACCAGGGCACCCGTCACCATCGCTCCGACCGTCAACGCCTGCCGGACTTTGACGTCAGGGTGAAGGCGGGCCAGCAAACCGAACGCTACCGCGACAAGACCCGTCGTCAACGCTCCGACGGGCGAAGCCAAGGAGGGAAAAACGGAGAACGGCATGAGGGCTACGGCCGTCGAAGCTCCATAGGCCAGCGCGGGAACTTTGCCTTCTTGAGCGTCCTGCCGCGCGAAGGCATAGGCGGCCGTCGCACCAAGCCCGAACAGATAGTACGGGATCAGGGCCGGCCACATCGGAGCGCCCCGCTCGGCGGCTACGACCAGTGGTGCGAGCGACGCCGTCCAAGAGACGAAGAAAAGGGCATACGCCAAGTACGTCCATCGCTTGCGCCAGACGACGATCGCGCTAGGGACGAGAAGGATCGGATGCAGCGACCTCGCGGCCACGAAGTCCGCTTCACGCAAGGGCAAGACAACGGCCAAGAACCCGCCTAACAGCCCCAGACTGAAGAAGGCCTGACTGGACCTCCAGAAGCTAAGGGCCAAGCATGCCAGGCTGACGGCGATGAACGCGACGATCATCGCCTGTGACGAGATCACGTGTTTCGCGGCGTATGCGCCGGCAAAGCTCAGATAGGTGCCACAGGCTCCGACCCCCACGAGCGTCTGTCCGAAATTCTCCCGTTCGTCGATCTTCCACAGTCCGATGCCGACGAACGCGGCGCACAGCGCCAGTTCTCCGGCGAACTGCAGGGGCGGAGTGATCCAACCGTTGGAGACGGCGAGGACGACGAGGAACAGCAGCCCAAGGACGACCACGACCGCTCCGGCGATCGTCATATACCTGCCACCGATCCGGAACTCGACGTCGCCGTCTTCGGCGGGGACGGTCGGCTCGGTCTTGACCTTCTTGGGGACGAAGGTCGTTCCCGGTGGCGATGTCAAAAACGAGGCCCCTACAGGTTCGTTACGCGGCGGTTCGGGCGGCGCGGCTGCGGCGGGGGGCCATCGGATCGGCGGCTCCACGGCGATCGGGGGCTCTGCCCGCATCGATGGCGGCGCGGCGGTCTCCGGACCGGGCGCCGGTTCAAGGCTTGCCCTCGCTCTTCCCTCGAGCAGCGATTTGATTTCAGCGAGCTCGGCTTCGAGCCTCTCGATCCTCGGTCTCAGGTCATCGTCGACCATATGGACGGAACCCCTTCCCACTCCGGTCAACGAGGGAGGGGCCCGTCACCGTTCCCGCGTCAGGGACCATAGGGGGTCGTGAAGGTAAAGCGCCCCGATCCGACCTCGAACGCCGTCGCCCAGCCGTCCCGCCCCGAGACCTTGGCATGGGCCCGGGCCGAATCATCGGGTCCGACTTCGATTTTGGCGCCTTCCGGTCCAGGCACGAGGACGCGGCACGTGGTGTTCGCCGGAACAGAGACCTCAAGGCGTAGTCGCCCCGCTTCGACTTTCCACGAGACGTCGATCTGCCCTCGAGGAGACAGGTACGACGCCTTGGACCATTCGATGCCGGGTCCTGGCGTCGGTGCGACGATGGACGTCGCCCAACCCGGGTCGCCGGGCGCGATGCCTCCTACCTTCTTCATCATCCACTCGCCGACCGAGCCCAGCGCCCAGTGGTTGAAGCTGTTCATTCCGGGATCCTGGAAGCCGCGTCCCTTGACATAGCCGTCCCAACGCTCCCAGATCGTCGTCGCCCCGTTTTGGATCGTATAACCCCAACTTGGGAACGTCGTGTTCAAGAGGAGGGTGTAAGCAATATCGGTGCGACCGTTCCGACTGAGGACGTCCATCATCGGCAGCGTGCTGTGGAAGCCCGTCGTCATGTGGCCGCCCCTCGCTTCGATGCCGTGCACCATATGGTCGAACGCTGACTTTTCAAGACCGGCCGGGACGAGGCCAAGGTAAAGGGCCATGGCGTATCCGGCTTGAGTGTCGCCCTTGATGCGCCCGTCCGCGCCGACGTACGCCTTTTGGAACGCGGTTTTGACCTTGTCGGCCATGGCCCGGTACTCTCGCGACTCGGTCTTGTGGCCGAGGACCGCCGCGGTCTTGGAGACCATGTCGGCCGACTGGTACCACATCGTGGTCGCGAAGGCGTCTTTGGGCATTTCACTGCCTGTGGCGTCCCACCCGTCGCGGACGAGGGTGTTCCCGTTGAGCCAGTCTCCGTAATCGTTGTGCCGCTCGTTCGTCCAGACGCCGTCCGGGTTTTTCGAAGAGATCCAGTCGACCCAGCGCTTCATGGACGGATAGTGGGCCGCGAGCAAAGCCGTGTCCCCCGTGTTCCGATAGTGCACCCATGCGCAGACGACGCCCGCGTCTCCCCATCCGGGCACTCCCGTGAATCGGTCGTTCTTGCCGTAAGGGTGCGGTGCGAAGTCGGGATACATGCCGTTGTCGGCTTGGGCGTCGCGGACGTCTTGCAACCACTTGGTGAAGAATCCCGACATGTCCATGTTAAAGTAGGCCGTCTGGGCGAACGCGAGGATGTCTCCCATCCAGCCGAGCCGTTCGTCGCGTTGCGGGCAGTCGGTCGGCGAACTCATGAGGTTGGCCCGTTGCGTCCAGAAGATGTTCTGCCAGAGACGGTCGACCATCGGATTCGAGGTGTCGAACCGGGCGGTCTCCTTGGAGGAGCTGCAGAACACTTCGCCCGTGACGTCGGTCACGTCCGGCTTCTCGGACAGTCCTTCGATCGAAACGTACCGGAACCCATGATAGGTGAAGCGCGGGTGCCACTCGGCCGTCGTGGACTGCGAGAACTCGACGGTGTCGCGTTGCGGCGCGCCACGCAGGTTCTCGGTGTAGACCGTCCCGTCCTCGTTCAGCATTTCGGCGTACTGGACGACGACCTTAGCCCCTTGCTTTGCCGTCATCCTCGCTCGGATCCACCCGACCATGTTCTGCCCCATGTCGAGGACGTACACGCCTGGTTTCGGCTCCGTCACGCTGAGCGGTCGGATCCTTTCGACGAGGCGGATGGCTTCGTTCGTCTGGGCAACGAGTTCGGGGCGGAAGCCCTCTTCGGGCCCGTCCGCCGTCCGGACAGGGACGCTCCCCTTTTCAAAGGCCTCCTGACCCAAGACCGTCCGTTCTCCGTCGTAAAGGTCGGCGGACCGGATCGGGCCATCGGTGTCCGCGATCCAGGTGGAATCGGTCGGGACGAAGGCCTTCGTCCCGTCAGTGTATTCGAGTTCGATCTGACCCAGGAAGTGCGTGCGCCGCCCATAGACGGCCCGGGGATAGCGCCTTGGATCGAGGGATTGGCTCATTCCGATCCGTCCCGCATACCAGCCGTCTCCCAGAGCGACGTCCCAGCGGTTTCCGCCCTGTTTCAACAGGCCGGTCACGTCGTACGCCTGGTATTGGACCCTGGTCCGGTAGTCCGTCCACTCGGGGGAGAGGAGACGGTCGCCGACCTTCCGGCCGTTCAGTCGGGCTTCATAGAGCCCCAAGGCCGTCGCGTACAGCACGGCCTTCCTCACCTTTCGGTCAAGGTCGAAGTCCTTACGTAGGTATTGGACGGGCAAAGAGTCGAGCCCGGTCACGTTGTGCGAAACGGTGTCCCCGTCCGTCAACCTCTTCACGCCCCAGACGCCGTTCTCAATGGACGAGTCGGCCGAGACCGTAGCCCCCTGAGAGACGACCTTTCCTTTCGACAGGACCTGGATCTCGGCCAGGGCGACCCCAAAGACTCCGCCGTCGCGCTCACGGGTCTCGGACACGGTCAATCGGACATAACGCCCGTTGGCCGGACCGACCGCGACCCTGACCGGCTCCGCCCCCGGCTTATCGCCCTGCCGAGCGGTCGCGAGGGGCGTTACGCCCGTGAATTCCGGAGTCGCAGCCGTCTCGATCGAGTATGCGACCGGGAACAGGAACCCGGGCGTGTCCCGATAGTCGAACGGTCGGGCTGGATGTAGGAGGACTTCGTCGAAATCCTGGGCGCTTCCGAGGTCGACGACGATCCAACGGGAATGTTTCGGATCCTTGGACATCTCCGAGTGGTAGCCGTTCGAAGCCGGTCGGACTTCGGGGACCGTCACGTCGGCCGTGATCCAGCGCCCTTTCCAGTCGGCCGGATCCAGACCGGTCCGGAACTTTGCCGGGCGGCTCCATGTCCCCTCTTTGCCATGACCGTCCCACAACCGGACTTTCCAGACGCAGTCCTGTCCGCTCGTCAGGCGCGCGCCCTGGTACGTGATTTGGGACTGCTCCCTCGACGTCGTCCTGCGGGAGTCCCAGACGACCTTTCCGCCCGACTCCACGACGATCTGGTACGCGCTCTGGACCGAACCATAGCGGTCGTCATCGATCTCCCACGAAAAGCGCGGCGTCCGCGTCTGAAGGGCGAGCGGGTCGATAAGGTACTCGGTGCGAAGGTACCGGGCTTGCATGGACGGCAGCAAGGTTAGCAGAGCGACGGACGCCAACGTCATGTCGCGAGTTTTGCACGGCGGGCCCAGCGTTGGCCTACGGCCCGATATGGGACCGGAGAAACCTTCGACGACGGCGGGCCGTCAAAGCCCTTCCTGCCCGAACCTCCGTCGATGCGTCGACACGTCAAGAGCAAGGTGACAGCCCGATGAAGACCTTCGAATCCGTAAACGTTTGGGGAGACCCCGTCGATACCGACGCCGTCCTGCAGATCCAGAACTGTGCGGCCGATCCGTCCGTCGTGGGGGCGGCTTTGATGGCCGACCATCACGTCGGGTACAGCATGCCCATCGGAGGCGTCGTCGCCTATCGGGACAAGGTGAGCCCGAGCGGGGTCGGGTTCGACATCGCGTGCGGCAACAAGGCCGTTCTCACGGACATGCCGGCTAAGGAAGCCCGGAGAAAGATCGCCCGGATCATGGACGACGTCTTTGCGAAGGTCAGCTTCGGAGTCGGGATGAAAAACCAGGAACGGGTCGACCATGAACTGTTCGACGATCCCGCTTGGAACGACCTGCCCTTCAAGGCATGGAAGGACAAAGCCCGGGAACAACTCGGGACGGTCGGAAGCGGCAACCACTATGTCGACGTCTTCTTGGACGACGGCGAGCGCGTTTGGATCGGTGTCCACTTTGGGTCGCGGGGCTTCGGGCACCGTGTCGCCAGCCACTTTATCGAGGCAGGCGGAGGCTCGGGCGGCATGTTCGTCGATCCGGTCACGTTCCACGACCGCTCGTCGCTCGGAACCGACTATCTGACCGGGATGGCTTTGGCAGGGCGATACGCGTACGCCGGCCGTGATTGGGTCTGCGCACGCGTGGCGAAGATCCTCGGTGCGAAGATCCTCGAGGACGTCCATAACCATCACAATTTCGCGTGGAAAGAGCGTCACCTCGGCGAAGACCTGTGGGTCGTCCGCAAGGGGGCGACCCCGGCGTTCCCGGGCCAAAAAGGTTTCGTGGGCGGTTCCATGGGCGACATGTCCGTAATCCTGGAGGGCGTCGACGGTCACGACGCGGTCGCGGCGTTCCGGTCGACCGTTCACGGTGCCGGTCGGGTCATGTCGAGGACGCAGGCCGCCGGACGCCTCCGAAAGGGAAAGCGCGAGGGCGGAAAGGTCACTCATGACATGATGCACAAGTGGGTGAAGCAGGCGGGGGTCGAACTTCGAGGTGCGGGCACGGACGAGTCCCCCCACTGTTACAAGCGGTTGCCGGACGTGCTCGGCCACCACGCTTCGACCGTCCGCGTCCTGCACACGCTGAAGCCGATCGGGGTGGCGATGGCGGGCGACGACGTGGTCGATCCGTACCGCGACTGACCTTCGCAGAGGGTCGTGTAACCCCCCGGACGTCAAGTGTGTCTGAGGAGGCATGGTCTTCCGCCAGGTCGCCGTCGCGTTCAGCCTTCATGCCGCCGTCAACGCGTGTCCGTGCGCGTCGGTCTCTTCGGGGCCCCTAGTGAGGTTGACGGGGGAGTCGGCCCTGATCGCGTTCGACGCTCGGACGTCGGTCGAGCATTTCGTCCGAAGGGCGGTGTTCGACTCGCAAGCCAAGGACTTCGGGTTTCTGGTTCCCGTACCGTCACGGCCGACCATCGCCGAAGTCGACGACGAGACGTTGCCGGACTTGGCGGACTTCATCCGCCCGTTCCTGCCGAACCCGACCGCGTCGGGGCCGGCCTCTCGGTCCCGGGGTGGAGCCGGTGGAGCCGGTCGTCCTGTCGAGGTCGTCGAGACGGCAACGATCGGCCCCCTGACAGCGACGGTCGTCCGCTCGACGGACTCTTCGGGACTTGCGAAATGGCTACGGGCGAACGGGTATGTGACCCCGGAAGACGTCGATCGCTATCTCAGCGCGTACACGTCCCGGCATTGGTACTTCGTCGCCCTGAAGGTGACATCGCCCGAAACCCGCGTCCAAACGGTGACCTTGAGGATTTCGTTCTCGACCAAGGTTCCGATCTACCCGTACCGGACGCCTCGGTCACAGTGGGGCGGTGCGACCCGACGGCCTTTGTCCTTGTTCGTCCTCTCGGAGTACCGGCCTGACGCCCGGTTCCTGGCCACACAGAAGTCGTGGTCCGACCCTCTGTGCGAAACGGAGTTCAGCGGTCTCGCCGTCGACTCGCTCGCGAAACGGTTGCACGTCCGCCCGGACGGATTGCCGGAATCAGGAGTCTTGAGCCACTACCGTATCGAGGGCGGGACATCGGACTATGCGGAAGACCTTGGGTTCCGGTCGGGCCCGTTCGACGACGTGTCCGCCCTCTAGGCGGCGTCACCCGATTGTGGGAACGGGTGACGCGGCAGAAGGCGGTCTGTTTTGACGGGCCGCTTCGGCAACGGCGATTCAAGGTGCCTGTTCCAGGCGAGGTGGTCGAGCCGCGAGGCGAACTGCAAGCGGCAACCGCCTCGCCAACCCGATCCCTCGGCAGGACGTTGGTGGGCGACGTGGCCCTTCGCTACGACCAATCGGTCCGGCAAGAAGAACTCGAATTCCAAATCCTGCCCGTCGGGCAGCGCGACAGCGCTCAGGTAGCCGAAACCTCTCGAGCTCATGTCGACGACTTCAAGGGGAAGGGCGCCCGACTCGAGCAGGGCCCTCGCTGCCAGTTGGTCGTCGATCCGTCTTCCGTCCTGAGGTCCTCCGGGCAAGACCTTGCACACGTCGGTCTGAAGGACGACGTGCTTGCCGGAGACGCCAAGAACGGTCGTCTCGTAGTCCTCGATGAAGCCCCTCTTCGTGACGATCAGTCGGCACACCGTCCCGGTGTCCAGTCCCGTTTCCGACGTCTCGAAGATCGAGATCCTGCCTTCGGTCGCGACGATCCAGCCGTGCCAAAGGCACGGTCGCGTCGGCACTTGCAGATAGCCCCTCCAACCGTAGAGAGAGTCGGACACAGTCTTCTTGTTGGACGTTTTCGCCGTTGACTTGACGGAATTTTCTACTTTTCTTACGGCCGACGGTCGGATTCCCTCATTCCTGCGGGGAAGGCTTCCGGGAGGTCGTCAGCCACGGGGCCCTGTCGAGCATGCCCCGATCGACGAGGGATTCATACCGGTTCAGCCGGGCTCCGGCGTCCGTCCTCGTGACTCTTTGCGCGACCCTCTCCGGAAGCCGCAGTCGGACGCAAGCTTGTGCGGCCGTCGTCTTCAGCCTCCTTTTGAGCGGGCCCCTGAACGTCGAGGCAAGCCGGACCGCTTTCTCAGCTCCGGTGTGGTCGCCTTGTCCCAGGAGCTCGAGCGAGAGCAAGACGAAGCGGTGGGCCATGAACGCCGACCAAGCGTCTAAGAGCTTATCGACCGACCCGCTGGGAAGGTCGAACATCGGTGCCCGGTCTTCGCACCACTCACGGGCCAGTCGGTAGGCGCCGTCCAAGATCGCCGGCAGGTTCCCCGAGGTTGTCGAACCTTTGTGCCTCCGCCAATGTCCGCTCACGTCGTCGACCCAGCGGAACGGGCCGTACTCCCCGACCGCGACGAACGTGGGCAGGTCGACGACGGGCAGGTACGGGCGCGACCGGAACCCTCCGGTGGATTCCAGCGCCGCACGCCTTAAGACGGTCGAGACCGGGAACGTGAACGTGAGGTGGCTCGGGTGAAGCAGGGCGAGCGGCCCCGAGCCGAGCGGGCTGTTCGTCAGACCTTCGGTCGATGGCCGGACTTCGGGGATCCGGGTCACCGTCCGACCTTCATCGTCGACCATGAGGGTCGGTCCACTGACCAAAACGGCGTCGGAACCCTCCAATTCGGGCACTTGGTTCTTGAGTTTGCCCGGCGGCCAAGTATCGTCGCCTTCGAGGATGGCGACGTACGCTCCCGAGGCTTCGCGCAGTGCCGCATTGTAGGTGTCGCAGAGAGCACCGATCCCGGAGTGCGGCCTTCGAAGGATCCGGATACGGGAGTCGCGATAGCCTTCGACGATGTCCGGTGTACCGTCCGTCGATCCGTCGTCGACCACGATCATTTCCCAGTCCTCGAACGTTTGTCCGAGCACGCTTTCGACGCATTCGCCCACGTAGCGGGCGTGATCGAACGTCGGCGTCAGCACGCTGACCTTGGGCACAGCCTTCATTGTGCACCGAGTCGGGTCTGATCAGGACTCGATGTCCGTCATCGGTCGAGTCCGAGTCCGGGCCACATCGCGTCGACCTTTCTCTTCACGTCGTCGGACATGGCGATCAGTTTCGGGTACGGCCGTGAGAACCCGTTCTCACCCGGCCACTTGTGCGTGCAGTCGAAACCGAGCTTTCCTCCGAAGCCTTCTTGTTGCGAAGCATGGTCGAGTTGGTCGACGGGGCCTTTCGAATGAAGGACGTCGCGGCCTGGATCGCAATTGGCGCCAAGACGGAAGAGCACCTCGTCCCGGTCTTGCACGTCGCAATCTTCGTCAAAGACGTAAACGAACTTTGTAAACGCGAGGCCGCCCAGGCCCCACAGGGCGTTCATGACCTTGTACGCATGGCCGGGATACTTCTTACGGATGGAGACAAAGGCGACGTTGTGGAAACACGCCTCGACCGGAAGGTTCATGTCGACGATCTCCGGCACGGTCATCTGGATGAGCGGTAAGAAGATCCGCTCGACGGCTTTACCCATCCAACCGTCCTCCATGGGAGGCCGTCCGACGATCGTAGCCGGCCACACCGGCCGCTCCCTCGACGTCATGCACGTGACATGGAACACGGGAAAGTCCTCGGCCAGGGAATAGTAACCCGTATGGTCACCGAACGGTCCTTCGAGCCGCCTTTCGGAGGGGTCGACGAAGCCTTCGAGGACCATCTCGCAGTCGGCGGGGACGTGCACGTCGATCGTCTTGCACCGGACGAGCTTCACGGGTTCTCGGCGCAGGAAACCGGCCCACACCATCTCGTCGATCCCGGGCGGCAGCGGCGAAATGGCGCTGAACATGTACGCCGGGTCGCCGCCGAGGCAGACCGCCACCTGGATGCGCCGTCCTTCTGCGCCGGCGTCCTCCATGTGCCTCATGCCTGTCTTGTGCATCTGCCAGTGCATGCCGCACTCGTCCTTGCCTTGGACCTGGACACGGTACATCCCGACGTTCCGCTTCCCCGTCCGAGGGTCGTGGGTGAAGACCATCGGGAGGGTCACGTACGGGCCGGCGTCTTCGGGCCAGCACGTGAGGACGGGTAGCGACGTCAGGTCGATGTCGGCCCCCGTCACGACATGTTCTTGGCAAAGGGCCGAAGACACGGTTTTCGGCTTGGTCGACTGAAGGGTCTGCAGCAGCATCGGTGCCGCTTTAAGGGCGTCTTGGAGGGACTTGGGCGGGTCGGAAGGCAGTTTGACGAGACTCCGGAGCCTCTCGGCGTGCTCTTCGAAGTCGGCGCAACCGAGGGCCAGCGACATCCTTCGTCGGGATCCCATCGTATTGATCGCGACGGGCACGTCGTAGACGGTTTCGCCCGGAGAGGCTCCGCCGAAGGCCGGGAGGTGGATCGACGGCCTGCCCATGACGGCGCTCGTGGGGTCGGGAGAGCCGAGGCGCATCGGACGCCCTCGAACGTTCTCGAACAAGAGCGCGGGGCCGCCGGACTTCATGACGCGGTCCGCTATCTCGGTGATCTCAAGATACGGGCTGACCGCCTGTCCGATCCTCCGGAGCTCTCCTTTGGCTTGAAGCTCGTCGAGGAAGTGCTGGAAGTCGCGGTACGCCATCAGTCGCCGAGTTTACGTGAGGCGCGCCGGGAGGTTTGGTCCCGACGGGCCGCCTATCCGCTTCGGCTCAAGCGTGCTTCAGCCGCCCTGACCGTGTTCTCCAAAAGGCTCGCGACCGTCATCGGCCCGACACCGCCTGGCACGGGAGTGATCCACGATGCGACAGCGGCGCACGCCTCGTAGTCGCAGTCCCCGACGTCGGTCGCGCGTCCTTCGACCTTGTTGTATCCTGCGTCGACGACGACCGCACCTGGTTTCAACCACGATCCTTGGACGAACTCCGGCTTGCCGACGGCCGCCACGACGATGTCTGCGAGTCTGACCAGCGACGGCAGGTCACGGGTCCGAGAGTGGGCGATCGTGACGGTCGCGTTCTTTTCCAGGAGCATCAGCGCGGCGGGCTTGCCCAAGATCACGGAGCGTCCGATGACGACGGCATGCCGGCCCGTGCAGTCGATCTCGTAGTGGTCCAGTAGCGT
This sequence comes from Armatimonadota bacterium, assembly GCA_018268395.1. NCBI lineage: Bacteria > Bacillati > Armatimonadota > Armatimonadota bacterium. The sequence continues at coordinate 285,806 of JAFDWQ010000003.1, forward strand.
CATGATCCCCATGGGGGTGGCGCACCGGAAGCCGGGAAGTCCTGCCGTCAGACGCCCGAGCGAAGCGGCGGTGATCCCGTCGACGTCCTTGTCCGGATCGAGGGCGTTGAGGCAACGGTCTTCGTCGATGTGGCCCGGCAGCGGGTGCTGGACGAGGACGCCGTGCACGTCGTCCTCTTGGTTCAGCTTCCAGATCTGCTCGAGGACGGCGTCCTCGGGCGTGTCCGGGCCGACTTCGAAGCTTCCACTGACCATTCCGGCCTTTTCGGCCCAGGCACGTTTCATGCGGACATAGGCCAGACTCGCAGGGTCTTGTGCGGCCACGACCGCTTCGATCCGAGGCGTGATCCCGCGCTCCCGAAGGGCGGCGACCCGGTCCGCGAGGTCGCACCGGACCTGGCCCGAGAGCGACTTACCGTCAAGGAGTTTTGCAGGCATGCCCGGAGCGTACCGGGACGCCGGAAAGGGCCTGGGGACGGCCGTGGCGGTACTCTAAGTCCATGGCAGAGCCTTTGGTCGGGATCATCATGGGATCGGTCTCCGACCTGGACACGATGACCGCGGCCGAAGACGCCTTAAAGGAGTTCGGCGTACCTTACGAACTCACCGTCGTCAGTGCGCACCGGACGCCTGACCGGATGGTGGACTACGCCAAAACGGCCAAGTCCAGGGGGCTCAAGGTCATCATAGCCGGGGCGGGCGGTGCGGCGCACCTGCCCGGGATGGTCGCCTCCATGACGACCCTGCCCGTCGTCGGCGTCCCGGTCTCATCCAAGGCGCTGTCGGGACTCGATTCCCTCTATTCGATCGTCCAGATGCCCGCGGGAATCCCCGTCGCGACGGTCGCGATCGGCAACGCCCGTAACGCAGGGTTGCTCGCCGTCCAGATCCTGGCGGTGTCGGACCCGGTCCTCTCCGACAGGCTCGAGCGGTTCCGCACCGAGCAGACGCGGCAGGTCCTGGAATCGTCGGACAGGTCGTCCCGCGAGGGCTAAGGCCCTCCGACCTTGTGGAAAACTTTCCGCGCCTTTCCCTCCGGACGTGGCGTCCTGACACACGATCCATCCCGTGTCGGGGGTGTCGACAACGCCATGAGCCCCAAAAACCTTTTCGAATTCCAAGCAGTCCTCAAAGTCGTCGGTGTCGGCGGCGGCGGTTGTAACGCCGTCAACCGAATGGTCAGTTCCGGCGTCCAGGGCGTCGAGTTCATCGCCTTGAACACGGACAGTCAGGCCCTCGAAGAGTGCCTGGCTCCGACCCGCGTGATGATCGGCGAGTCGGCCACTCGGGGGCTCGGCACGGGTGGTGACCCAGAAAAGGGCTATCAAGCGGCGAAGGAGTCGGAAAAGATCATCTGCGAACTGCTCGAGGGCGCCGACATGGTCTTCGTCACGGCCGGAATGGGTGGCGGTACCGGCACGGGAGCTGCGCCGTTCGTCGCAGAACTGGCCAAGCGGATGGACGCAGTGACGGTGGGCGTCGTCACGAGACCGTTCGGATTCGAAGGGCCCCGCAGAAAGAAGAACGCGCAGTCCGGGCTCGACAGCCTGGCCGCACGGACCGACACGGTCATCGTCATCCCGAACGACAACCTGATCCAGGTCGTCGAGCGCAAGACCTCCCTTGGGGACGCGTTCGTCATCGCCGACGACGTCCTTCGGATGGGCGTCCAAGGCGTTTCGGACATCGTGACCCGGCCGGGACTGGTCAACCTCGACTTTGCCGACGTCAAGTCCGTGCTGAAGGACGCGGGCATCGCGCTGATGGGTATGGGCCGTGGGGTCGGCGAGCAACGGGCCCGGGTCGCGGCCGAGGCCGCAGCGTCGTCTCCCCTCCTCGAGACCCGGATCCACGGTGCGACGAGGTTGCTCGTCAACATCACGAGCGGCCCTGACTTTTCGATCGGCGAAGCCTACGACGCGATGGAGTACCTGCTCCAAATGACTGACGCGGAAGACGCTTCGGTCTTCATGGGTCAAGTGATCGACGAGGCGCTCGGGGACGACGTCTTGGTGACCGTACTGGCCGCTGGAATGGAGTCCACAGCCCCCGTCCGGCTCGATGCCGAGGTGTTCGCTGAGCCGGTCGTACGTCCCGCGCGGGAAGTCCAACCTGCCCAGCCACCGGCCGGGACCCGTGGTGCGCCGAAGGAGATCGAGATCGACGAAATCGACCTCGACATCCCTGCGTTCTTGCGCAAACGCCAGCAGCGCATCTGACGCAAGTCCGGAACGGGATCAAGCGGCGAGGCGGAGTGGTCCGTCCTCGCCCTTGTCCGTCGTCCTGAACTTTTCGAACATCTCCTCGAGCCGTTCGGCTTCCCGCGAGAGCGATTTGGCGAGTTCGTCCAGTCCGCCGAGTTCGTTCGTCTGCTCGCGGATCATCTGGCTGACGGTCGACGCCGAGGCCGACACTTCTTCGCTGATCGCGCTGAGTTCCTGGGCTGCGGCCGCGGAGTCTTGGGTGAACCCGGCAACGGACTTGACCGTGTCGACGACCGTCTTCACGCTCGACGACATTTGATCGATGCGGCTCCGGTTGTCGAGCGCGATGGTCTCGACTTCGCCGATGGACTGCAGGATGTCGTCTAACGACGACCGGGCGGCGCCGCTCGACTCGGTTCCGGCCTTGACTTCTCGGGCGCTCTCGTCCATGGCGGCGACGGCGCGCTGGACGCCGGCGCGGATCTCGTCGATCAGCTCGGTGATCTCCTTCGTCGCAGAACTGCTCTGCTCGGCCAACTTACGCACCTCGTCTGCGACGACGGCGAACCCTCGACCGTGTTCTCCGGCCCGGGCGGCTTCGATCGCGGCGTTCAAGGCGAGGAGGTTGGTCTGCTCGGCGATCCCGTCGATCGTCTGAACGATCGCGCCGATCCTCGCCTGTTTAGCCCCTAGGTCGTGGACGGCCAGAGACGACGATTGGACTTGCGACTCGATCTTCACCATGCTTGCGATCGTCGTCCCGATCGCCTCGCTCCCGACCGCGACCACGGACCTCGCCCGGACGTTGGCGTCGTTCTGGGCGTGTCCACCTTCGATCAAACCGTCGAGTGCGGATTGAAGCTCTTCCATGGCGTGGGACGCTTGGTTCGCCGAGACGGCGAGCCGCTCGCTGTTCGTCGCCATCATCTGGGCGGTCTGAGAGGACTGATGGCCTGCGTCGTCGACCTGGGACGTGGCTTCGGCGATCGATCGTGCCGACTCGACGGCACCGGTGGACGACCGATTGACGCTGTCAGCGGATCCGGCGACGCCGGTCGCGCTCCGCCGGACCTCGGTGATGGTCTGTTCGAGACCGTCGAGAGACCTGTTCAAGGCGTCCATCGTCCCGTGGGTCGAGTCGAGCATCTTGTTGAAGGTGCGGATCGCCCGACCGATCTCGTCTTCTGACCGATAGGAGATCGGCTGCGTATCGGACGAACAACGGCGCGTCATATCGCCCTGCTGCATCGCCAAGATCGTGCCGGACAGGCTTGCGAGACATCGGTCGGCGATCGTCTCCAGCCGTTCGGTCAACAGGGCCAGTCCCGACTTGACCGAACGGCTGATCCGGAAGAGGATGAAAGCACAGACCGCGATCGCGACGATCCCGGTCCAGATTTGGACGGTATGGACCGACTTCTGGAGGTGTTCGGCTTGCTTGGCCGTGGCTTGAACCTGGACTTCGATCTCGTCGTTCAACGATCCCATGCTGCTTTCGAGCTTTTCGAAGGCGGCTTGAAACTCGGGATAGGAGGCTTCCGCCGTCCTCAAGTCACGGTACGACATCGCCACGGTATCGACCGCCGCCCGGCTGTAGGATTCGAGGTCTGGCCGGACGTCGGCGACGAGCTTTTTGACGTTCTGCGGGACATGGGACGTGTCGATTTCGTCCAGGCTCGACATGAACGTGTCGCTGAATTCCTTGACTTCGGCTTTGACTTCGTCCTTTTGGCGTCCGCCGTGGTTCGAGTCGAAAAACGATCTCAGGACGACGGCCCGAAGTCCGTCGTGCATCATATCCGCCCGCATTTGACTGTTACGGGCTTTGGCGATCTCTAGCGCTTTGGCGTCGGCGGCCTCGACTTGAAGCGAGCCCGAATAGCCCACGAAGAACACGGCCATCAAAGACGCGGCGACCAGCGCGGTCGTCGCCCACAGGCGTTGGACGATCGATAGTTTCCCCATATCGGACCCGGCCCTTCCCCAAAGGCCCTCCCTTCATTGTCGGCTCACCACGACTTGTCCTTCATGATTCCTTGCCGATCCTTTCGGATCCGATCGGGGCATTCTTGCTTTCTGCCCCGAAGCATAGGTTCCAAATTGGCGTACGATAGCGAAGAATGGAACGTCGCGGCCATGGCTTCACCTTGATCGAGGTGCTCGTCGTCATGGCGGTCGTCGCGGTGTTGGCGGCAATCCTTTTCCCCGTCTTTGCCCGTGCGAAGTCGGCGGCCCTCTCCTCGACGTGCCTTCAGCAGACGAAGCAAGTCGGATCGGCTTTCGCGCTCTATCTCGGGGACTCGGACGGCGTTCTGCCGGACAGGAGGGATCTCAAGTCCTCGCTTCCCGGGGGATACCGACCATGGACGAGTTGGCCCCCGAGCGACCCTCGGGCAGGATGGGCCAAAGTCGTGCTGGAACCTTACGTCAAGAGCGGTCAAGTCTGGTCGTGCCCCGCATCGGCCCAGACGTTCCGGAACGTGGTCCAAGTCGAACAGGACGGGGCGAACCTATGGCTCTGGCGGTTCGACCGGACAGACGACCCTGTACCCCTCGACAATTTCTGGGGCAAGTCTGAAGATCAGGCGGTCAACGACCTGAAGCGTCAGGGAACCCGCAAGCGGGTGATCCGCAGGGCGTGGCCGACGTCGAACTCGCGGTCGACGTCTACTTTCCAAAGACCATCGGGTCGGTCCCTGAAGCCCTCAAGGGGAAAAGTCCCCACTTCGGCGGCAGGAACAGGCTGTTCCTCGACCTTCACGCCCGGTTCCAACGGGATGCGCGACTCGATCCCTAAGAGCCGTCGCCTCCGCCGAGCAGATCGGACAGGCTCGGACGGGCCGAGGCGCCACCGACCGTCTCTTGAGCCTGCATCGCTCTCTTGACCCTCGCCAAGCAGTCCGCGTAGTGGACGCGTTCTGTACGGTCGGTCTCTGTCGCAAGTGCTTTCTCGAGTCGGGCCGCAAGGTCGCGGAGACCATCCCAGGCCCACATTTTGGCGTCGGCGGGAACGCCCGATCCGGAACGGACCGCAAGGCGGGCGAGGTTCTCGACGTGCCTCCGCTGCAATTGACGGCGCAGTGGAGTGACCTCGGCCCCGGTGCCGAGTTCCGTCCAGACGACCGACTGGACTTTGTCGAACACGGACGCGAGCGACAAGGCGGCCGAGCGGCGCTCAGCCTTGAACTCGTTGTTCACGACGCGCGCCATCCTGTCCGGATCCATCAGCTGGTCGAGGACCGCAGCTTGAAGGCCACTGATCATGTCGAACGCAGGGAACGAGCTCACGCCGCCTAGGTAAGTCTCCGCCAGGTTCGCGTTGGGGTCGTCCGTCAGTCGCAGCAAGTACGACTTCGGGACCTGGAACGCGGACGGGGAGAGGGCAAGCTCGCAGACTTTGTTCAAGGCCGACTCTTGAACGGCCTTCGACAGGGGTTCGAGCGGAGGTCTTTCACCCGTGTCTCCCTTGAGGTTGGCGTTCCTTCGCAGGCCTCCGACAAAGCGCGTCAGTTGCAGGGCGGCGGAACCTTGAAGGCTCATCAAAAGCGAGAACTCGCGAGTGAAACCGTAGTAGCTTTCGCCTCTGGAAGGCCTACGGTCGCCCAGGGTGCCCATAAGGGTCTTCGAGACGTCCCAGACCCGCGTCCAGTACTTCTGCGGCTCGGAGCTCATGTCGAACCGGGTCACGTACGGGTCGAACCCGTCTGCGGCTTCGTCGGTCTGAAAGGCCAGACCAGGTTCGTTGCACCGGGCCGCGATCTCCTGGAGTTTGGTCTTCTCACCGGTCGGCGAAGTGGCCCCGAAGTCGCGGTAGCCGTATTCGACCGCCCACACGTCGTACTTACCGATGCCTTGGCCGTAGTAGTCGATACCGTCCTTGCCGATCGCCTCGATGTTGAAGGGGACGTAGTCCATGACGGACGCCGCGGGTTGGGCGTCCTGGACGATCGCGGCGTCCCCGAGTTGGACGGCCGAAAGTTCGCAACTGGCCGCAAAGTTGTGCCGGAGTCCCAGCATATGACCGAACTCGTGCGTGATGACGTTGTGCAGGAACTGCTTCACGTAGGTCGGCGCGTCGATGCGGTGGTCCAAGCTGGAGAGCGCGCTCGCAGCGATCAAACCCAGTCGGGCTTGCTTCATCCCGTCTTGGACGTAACGGCAGTCCGTCGGTCGCATCGTGCCCGCCGGCGCCACGACCGCGTTGCGCTCACCGGTCAATGCCCGGACAAGGTTCGCGTCGACCAGGATGTTGCCGTTGATGATTTCGCCCGTGACCGGGTCGACCCGGAACTGGGAGACGGCGTACGCGTCCGATTCCGACGCCACCCATCGGATCGTGTTGTAGCGCATGTCGGAGGGGTCCCAATCGACGTCGGCCGGCATCTGCTTGACCTGAACCGCGCCTGTGATCCCGAGCTTTTCGAACGCTTTGTTCCACACGAGGATGCCGTTCGTCAGGCTCTCCCTGTACTCGTCTGGAACGGCGTTGTCCATCCAGAAAACGATCGGGTCGGCGGCGGGACTGGACGCCGCCTGAGGATCGGACTTACGGACGCGCCAGCGGTTGATGTACTGGACTTGCTGGTCGAGTTGCGTCATCCGGCTGAAATCTTGGTACCAGACCGTGAAGAAGCCGATCCTCGAATCGTAGAGCCGAGGCACGTACCCCGGCGTCGTTTCGAGCGGGAAGACGTTGTATACGACGCGGACGACCTGGCTTCTCGGGTCACCGCCCCCGCCGCCGAGCATCTGCTCGATCGACGGCGGCCCGCCACCGACGAAGTTGTAGACCGTTTCGGCCACGACGTTTTTCGGGAACGCCTTCAGCGAGGCCACGTACGTCTTTTCGCGGTCCATGCTGTAGCCGGGAGTCCCTCCGAACATCGGGTTGCCCCCGCCTTGGAAGACCGCCGACAAACGGGCGATGTCCCCACGGAAGAGGTCGCTGACGTCGATCAAGAGGCTGGCGCGGGACTTGGACCGGGCTTCGACGGTGTACTGCTCTAAGAACGAGCGGGCAAAGCTCCTTTCGACGGCCCGAGCCTCCGGCGTTCCGGCGTCGGCCCGGTAAGCCAAGTTCGGCACGACCATCGTGAGTTTGTCCGGCTGGAGTTCTTCGAACTGGAAGACCAGGTCGCCGATGGGCGAACCCGTGACCAATTGGCGGCCGTTGCCCGAAGACGCGGTGGCCTGTAGCATCGTCAACTTGCCGATCTGGTCTTGACGGATCTCTAGATAGATCGTTTGCCGCCCGCTTTCCCTTTTCCGATAAAGGGTGAAGGCGCCGGGTAGCTTTTCACAGCCCTTCGTGACCTCGTCGATGTCCTTCGGCTCCGGCGCGGCCGAAGCGGCCGGCCCGGTTCCCGGGAGGGGGCCGCCGGCGGTCCGCTGGGACGTCGAAACGGCATGGGCGTTGGTCGGCCCCGTCGGACCCGGCAGCGGGATGCCGTCGTAGTCGCTCTCCTCTTTGACGACGTCGCCGCTGGCGAGCTCGACCCAGAGCGTCGCCTTGTTCGAGATCAACGTGCCCGAACCCGTTTCTTTGTAGGCCATGCGGATCTTGGCGCACTTGACGCCCCCCGCGTCTTCGTTGGCCAGATACTCGAACTCGGCCTCGGCCGCTTTGGTCCCCAGTGTTCCGTCCGCCTTGTACGACGTCTTCCACTTTTCCCCGACCCCGACGGGCTTCGGCGAAAAGACGGGGTTGTGGGCGACGCCGAGCCTGACGTCCAGATGGTCATCGTCCGGTTCGTCTCCGTCCGTCTTCATCGAAACGAGCGTCCCGTCCGGCCTCAGCACGGTGACGGTCGTGGAGGACTTCCCGTCCGAAGGCAGTTTCTCCCCGTCGATCGTCGTTTCGCTGGACTCTTCCTTGTGTTCGAAGGTGACGTTGCCGTTGCTCTCGACCTTCGTGACCGTCACTTTCGTCACGTCTTTGGCGACGATCGTCAACTTCTTGCCACCGGCGTCGAAAGTGACGGTCGTTTCGGACTTGTAGCGGCCGAAGGAGCCCTCCTTTCCCTTGACCGTGAGCAGGGTCTTGTCTTGAGCCTGGGCGACGGCAGGGAGGCTTGCAACCAGGAACAACAGGGTGATCGCAGATCGGGACATGGCGAGTGACCCATTATGAGGCGCGTCACGGCGCTCCGTCGTGCCTATACTCAAGGAATGTCCACCAGTGCGGCCCGAGACACGAGAATGGGTGCCTTGGCATCGGCGTTGACCCGCCACGGCCGCTCCGCCTACTTCTGCACGAGCGGAGTGACCATGAACTACCTCGCCGGCTTTCAAGAAGAGGGAGGGGAGCGTCTCTTGACCCTGGTCGTCGGTGCGGACGGGAAGAACTGTCTGATCGCGCCCGCCTTGACCCGGAACCAAGCCGAACGGAGCGGGTTGCAGGACGTCCGAGTCTGGTCCGACGGCGAGGACCCTATCGGACTCGTTAAAGGACTGCTCGACGAGTGGGGATGCGCCGACGGCGCGTTCTCGGTCGACGACGAAATGCGGTCGTCCCTGCTCCTCGCCCTCCAATCCGCGTTGCCCCAAGCGACGTTCACGGCCGGACACGGGCTCCTTGGAGAGCTGACAAGGATCAAGGACCCGGGTGAGATCGCCAAGCTGAAGAAGGCAGGCGACATCGCCGATTCTTCGCTTGCCGACGTTCTGTCCAAGGTCAAGCCAGGAACGACGGAATGGGCCGTCAACGAATTGCTAGGTGCGGAGATGTCGCGACGGGGAGGCGTCCCTGTCTTCGCGATCGTCGCCACGGGAGCCCATGGCGCGGAGCCGCACCACCACACGGGCCAGACGGCGGTCGCCGAAGGCGATGTCGTCGTCCTCGACTACGGGTGCCAGTACGAGGGCTACCTGAGCGACATCACGCGGACCGTCGTGGTCGGGCGGCCGACCGCGGAGCAAAGCCAGGTCTACCGCATCGTGTACGACGCCCATATGGCGGCCAGGGAGGCTATCCGGCCAGGCGTCGCGGCCGAAGACGTGGACCGGGCCGCGCGACGTGTCATCGACGATGCAGGGTACGGCGAGTTCTTCGTCCACAGGACGGGCCACGGCCTTGGGATGCGGGTCCACGAAGAGCCTTACATCTGCAAAGGGAACAGCCACGCGCTCGAAGTCGGTAACGTTTTCAGTATCGAACCGGGGATCTATCTACCGGGACGCTTCGGAGTGCGGATCGAGAACATCGTGGCCGTAACAGACGACGGGCATGAGAGCATGAACGCTGAGCCGACCGCCGACATCACCGTCGTCCCGGTCTCCTGAAAAAGGTCCGGCGCGGCTCTTTGAGCCGCGCCGAGAACCGCGAGAGGTCGAATCCGGATTACTTCTTTTTGCGCTTCTTGGCGATGAACGCGGCCGCGGCGCCTCCGAGGACGATCATCGAACTCGGTTCCGGGACAGGCGGAGAGTCTCCCTTGTTCAGGCCCAAGAGCAAACCGGCCATGACGGGAAGGATGAGCGGAGGGGCCGGGACGCGGCCCACGGTCGGCACCGTCGGCGGGACGGGCATGACCTCAAGGGCGTTGACTTCCGTCGGCATCGGTTCGAGCATCCCCGGAGGCGTTTCGATGAACGCCGTTTCGGGCTGCTTGACAGCGACGAGGTCGCGGACCTCCAATCGGGGGTCGGCATCGACGCCCACGACGGCCGAAGCGACGCCGATGTCCGTGCCCCGGACCATCGGGTTGGCGCACTTGGTCTTGAGGACAGGGTTGCCCTGCTCGTCCTGCCAGACCAGCGTGCCCTTCCGGAACATGAGGGCTCGCGCCCGGACTTCTTCCCAGTTCGGGACGTTGTAGACGAGATAGACGCCGTCGGCCGGGATTCGGCCGAGCTTCAGCTTCGAGAACATCTGAAGGATCTCGTCCTTCGACATTCCGAAGTGCCGCATAAAGCGTGAAGAGACCTGCGGATCGTTCTTGACCTGCGACAGCAGTTCAGGCAACGTATTGGCAGGCCGATTGAGGAAGCTGTTCTGATCGGTCCGAGCAAGGGCCAAGCTGGCCACCGCCACGAACGCGAGAACTGACGCGAATCGTCTCAAAACCGACATCATCTTACCTCTCTTAATCTCCCTTGGAGCGTCCGAAGGCCGCACCCGAGGAGCAAAAACCTCTCTATCTTATGACAGCCAACCCCGTGCCAATGTTGCCTCTGGTTCAAAAACCCCGGACAATACGGGTTGAATTCAGGACTCTTCCCGGGACTGGGCGTGCGCCGTCAACCTGGCACGCTGGGCCCTGTCGATGACCTCGAGGGCGTCGCGCGCTGCCGATTGTTCGGCCTCTTTCTTGGAGCGGCCCGATCCTTCGCCCATGACCTCGTTGTCGAAGAGCACCTGGACCGTGAACCTCCGATCGTGGGAGAGGCCCGACTCCCGGGCGACCTTGTACAGCGGAGTTTTCCGCCATAGCGACTGTGCCACCTCTTGAAGCCTCGACTTATGGTCGTTCGGACTGACGTCGCCGGCGCTGACCTGCATGAGGTAGGGGTGGAGCTGCTCGAGGACGAACCACCTCGCTTTCTCGAGTCCCGATTCGATGAACACCGCTCCGACGACCCCTTCGAAGATGTCGCACAAGACCGAGGGGCGGGAGCGTCCGCCGGTCGACTCTTCGCCGGGGCTGAGCTCGAGCGTCCGGTCCAGACCGAGCCGGAGCGCGGTCTCGGCCAAGGGGCCTTCCTGGACGACGCTCGACCGCGCCTTACTCATCATCCCCTGATCCCAGTCGGGATGGTGCTCGTACAGGTACTGGGCGACGATCAGGCCGAGCACGGCGTCGCCGAAGAACTCGATCCTCTCGTAACTGTCCCGGACCGAGTCGGCCGCGGCGCTCCGGTGCCGCATGGCGAGCCGGAAAAGGGCTTCGCTCTTCAGCGGAATGGCAGGCGGGATCATGTCGAAACTCTCGATAAGGCGTCCTTGATCCGGCGCGTCCCCTCGACGATCTCCCGCTCGGAGCACGCGTAAGACAGGCGCAGACAGCCGGGCCGACCGAAGACCGAACCCGGAACCGTGGCCACCGACGCCCTGTCCAGCAAGAGCGAGGCCAGTTCCGTATCGTCGCGGACTTCGCCGCCCAGAAAGACAGAAAAGTCGGGCAAGACATAAAATGCCCCCTCGGGAGGATCGATCCTCACACCGGGGATGTCGCGCAACGACCGTACGATCAGGTCCCTTCGGGATTCGAACTCTCGCCGCATGGCTTCGATCTCGTCGGGCGGAAGGTTCAAGGCGGCGACGGCGCCGTACTGTGCGAAGCTCGTGGGATTGCTGGTCGTCTGGTCCTGAAGACACGTCATGACGGCGGCGACCGGGGCCGGCGCGCACGCATAGCCGATCCGCCAACCGGTCATCGCGTAGGTCTTGCTGCAACCGTTCACGGTCACCGTCCGGTCGAAGACGTCGGGGCCGAGAGAGGCCGGGCTGAGGGGCCTGGCCCCATAGACGAGCCGCTCATAGATCTCGTCACTGATCAGCCAGAGACCTCTGTCGACGGCCGTCCTGGCCAGGAACTCGATGATGGCAGGGGGGAAGACGGCTCCGCTCGGATTGCAGGGCGAGTTGACGACGATCGCCTTCGTCTTCGGAGTAAGGGCCGCTGCCACCGCGTCCTCGGTCGGGACGAAGCCCGCCTCCTGTGACGTCTCGACGATGACGGCCCTGCCACCGGCCAGAGCGATCTGGTCCAAGTACGTCATCCAGTACGGAGCGAAGACGACGACCTCGTCGCCCGGGTCGACCAAGACCTGGAACGCGTTGAACAGGCTCTGCTTAGCGCCGCAGGACACGACGATCTGGGCTGCAGCCGCCGAAATCCCGTTGTCCCGGGAGAGTTTGGCGACGATCGCATCCTTAAGTTCGGGGACGCCTGAGGTCGCCGTGTACCGGGTCTTGCCTCCTCGGAGGGCCTGAACGGCCGCCTCGACGACAGCCGAGGGACTGTCGACGTCAGGCTCACCTGCGCCGAACGAGACCACGTCCTTCCCTTCGGCCTGGAGTTGCCTGGCCTTCGAGGCGATCGCCAAGGTCGGCGACGGCCTGAGGACCGATGCTCGGGCCGCGAACGGAAGGCTCATCACAGGCCCGCTAGGATACCTGTCCGGTACGGCCGTTCCCGAAAGCCGCCGGCCATAATGGTCCTGTGGCGGAGGCTCGCTTTCCCTGGAGGGCCCTGGCGGGATGGTGCGCCGTCGCTCTCGCCGCGTGGTGCCTCTATCTGGCCGTGGGATCGGTCCCGGTCCCCTTCGGCGACCTCCTCCGCACGTTGTTCCATGCCGGCTCGGGCCGCGACGCCGGGCTCGAGACGATCGTGTGGCAGATCCGGATGCCGCGCGCCCTCTATTGTGTCGGTGCGGGAACCCTGCTCGCTTACGTCGGGACAGTGTTCCAAGCGCTGTTCCGCAACCCCCTCTCCGAGCCGTACGTCATCGGGGTGGCGAGCGGCGCCGCCGTCGGTGGGACGACCGCCGTCCTCGTCGCCCTTGACTCGGGGCTGGGCCGGGTCGGGTTCTCGGCCCTCGGTGCCGTCCTCAGCCTGGGGTTCGTCCTGGCGATCTCGAAGGGCCGGCGCTCGCTCGACGTCCAGACCCTGCTGATCGGCGGGGTCGTGGCGGGTTCACTGCTGTCCGGTTGGACGACCCTGAACCTCGTGTTGGCCGGACAAGACTCTGGCAAGGTCTTGTGGTGGCTCCTCGGGAGCACGACTCCGATGTTCTGGGACCGGGCTCTGGTGCTTGCGGCCGTGGCGGTCGTCGGGTTCCTTCTTTTGTACCGGACGTCAAGGGCCTTGAACGCGATGGCGGTCGACGAGTTCGTCGCCGGGACTCAAGGGGTGCAGACCCAGCGCTTGAAGCTCACGGCTCTCGTCGTCGGTGCCGTCGCGACGGGGGTCGTGGTCGGGACGGTCGGGATGGTGGGGTTCGTGGGCCTCGTCGCGCCCCATATCGCCCGAAGGATGGTCGGCAACGACGTCAGGGTCGTCATGCCCGTCTCAGCGGCCATCGGTTGTTCCCTGTTGTTGTGCGCCGATCTCTTGGCCCAACGGCTCAAGCCGGGTTACGAACTGCCGCTCGGCGCCGTTACGGCCGTCCTGGGCGCTCCCGTCCTTCTCTGGCTGTTGCGGTCTAAGGGTCGGACAGCGCTCCCATCATAATCCCGTCCATGTCCTTGCCCATCGAAGACCTGACGCCGCGACAGATCGTCGCCGAACTGGACAGGTACATCGTGGGGCAGGACGCCGCCAAACGGGCCGTCGCGGTCGCACTCCGGAACCGTCAGCGGCGCCAACGGGTCTCGCCCGAAGAACGGGACGACATCGTCCCTAAGAACATCCTCATGATCGGGCCGACGGGCGTGGGGAAGACCGAGATCGCCCGACGCCTTGCCCAACTGGCGAGGGCTCCGTTCGTCAAGGTCGAAGCGACGAAGTTCACTGAGGTCGGCTATGTCGGACGTGACGTCGACAGCATGATCCGCGAACTGGTCGGGAACGCGGTCCGCCTCGTCGAAGCCGAGCACCTTGCCGCGATCCGACCCGCGGCGCAAGAGGCTGCCGTAGACGAAATCGTCCGTTTGCTCGACGAACAGGACCATCCGGACGATGCGAACCTCTCTTGGTCGCCGCTCCCGTTCTTCGGCCATGCGGTCGAGGACGACGGAGAACACGACTCTGAAGAGTTGCGGGCCCGGGCCGAACAGCGGGAAGCCGAGCGGGACGAACGCCGGGCCAAGCTCGCGGACGAAGTCCGGCAGGGGGTCTACGACCGAAGGACCGTCGAGGTCGAAGTCGAGGAGCCGCAGAACAACTTCCTGCAGGTCTTCACGCCGCAAGGCATGGAAGAAATGGGGCTCGAGGGCCTACCGATGGGAGGGGGCACGCGAAGGTTCACGCGCAAGGTCACCGTCGCGGAGGCCAAAGAGATCCTGGTCGAGGTCGAAGCCAAACGGCAGACGGACACGGTCGCGGTCAACCGAGAGGCGGTCTACCGCACCGAACAGACCGGGATCGTGTTCGTCGACGAGATCGACAAGGTCGCGATGAAAGGGGGCGGATCTGGTCCGGAAGTGAGCCGGGAAGGCGTCCAGCGCGACCTGTTGCCCGTGATCGAAGGATGCACCGTTCAGTCCAAGTTCGGGCCCGTCCGGACGGACCACGTCCTCTTCATCTGTGCAGGCGCGTTCCATGTCAGCAAACCGAGCGACCTGATCCCAGAACTCCAGGGCCGCCTTCCGATCCGGGTCGAACTGGAAGCGTTGACCCAGGACGACTTCCGCCGCATCCTCAAGGAGCCGAAGAACGCCTTGACGAAGCAATACCGGCTGTTGCTTCAGACCGAAGGCGTCGAACTCGAGTTCACGGACGACGCCTTGGACGAGTTGGCGCTTATGGCCGCAGCCGTCAACGAGAAGACCGAGAACATCGGGGCCAGACGGTTGCACACCATGTTGGAGAAACTTCTCGAGGACGAGATGTTCGCAGCTCCGGACGGTTCGCCGCGGAAGGTCGTCGTCGACCGTATGATGGTCCAGATCCGGCTGTCCGGCCTTGTCGACGACCCGGACCGAAACCGCAGGATTCTTTGATCTTTCAATGGCCCGGCCAGGGTTTTTCCAGCCCTTTCGACTAGGCATACTACGGACATATGGATGACGGCGCGGCTGTCAGCCCCAAGCCCAAGAAGGGCGTCAACGTCCTGATCAAGCTGTTCGTGTTCTGGCACATGTTCGCGATGTTGAGTTGGTCGTTGCCGAACCCGCCGAACGCGGTCGCGAACGGGATCCTGCCGGCGACGACCGAAAACGTCTGGAAGTACCCGGTCGACTACGCGCTCCTGGCGAACGCCCAGTTGCACGCCCGCCACGCCCCCATGTACGGTTACATGTTCGTCAGCGGTCTTTGGCAGTACTGGGACATGTTCGCACCGAACCCGAGCGACACCGACCTCTGGTGGGACGCGATCGTCACCTACGAGAGCGGCAGGGTCGAGGTCTTCAAGTATCCGCGCATCTACACGATGCCGATCTACGAGAAGTATTTCAAGGAGCGGTATAGAAAGTATCTGGAGAGGGTCAATACCGATGCGAAAGATTCGTGGAAGCGACCTGCGTTCGCCCAGCGCGTCGCGTTGCTCAGTTACGACGACCCGAACGACCCGCCCGTCGAAGTCCAGTTGAGACGTCACTGGCGGACCTTGGAGTCCATGGAGAAAGGCGTGCCGGAGAAGGAGAGCGAGTTCGTCCTGTTCCGATACCTGGTCGACCAGGACAAGCTCAGGAAGGACGCCGGGAGATGAAGTGGCTGAAGTCGTTCGATAACTCGCTGTTCGGTCAAACGTCGCCCGTGACGATGGGCGTCCTTCGGATGATCACCGGGTTCCTAGCCTTGTTGAACTTCCTGTTCCAAGCCGGGCAGTTCACGGACTGGTACACCGAGAAGGGTTACTATCCGGTCTGGCAGGCGCAAAAGTGGGCGGGCGGCGACGTCAATCTGAACCTCCTGTGGAACGTGACCGACGCCCGGGTCACCCTCGCCCTGTACGTCGTGCTTTGCGTTTCGGCCTTCACGACGATGCTCGGTCTGTGGACGCGAGTGTCAAGCATCCTCTTGTTCGTCCTCACGGTGACGTTCCACCACCGCTGCCCGGACATCCTGAACAGCGGGGACACCCTCCTTCGCCAAATGTGCTTCTTCGTCATGATCGCGCCGAGCGGAGCGGCGTGCTCGCTCGACCGCCTGACCGCCCTTTGGAAGGGCAAAGCCCCGCTCGTGCCTCCCCTCGTCTCGATCTGGCCGCAGAGGTTGTGGCAGTACCAAGTGACCATCGTGTACTTCACGACCGTCTGGCACAAGTGGACAGGATCGCACTGGCGCGACGGGACGGCGACGTGGTTCGTGCCTCAATTGCGCGAGTTCGAGCGCTTTCCGGTCCCTGCCTTCTTCGACCATCAGCCGATGGTCGCGGTCACGACCTACGTCACGCTCGTCATCGAGCTCGGCATCGCGTTCCTCGCTTACAGCAAGCCGTTGAGGAAGTACGTTCTGATCGGGGGCCTGATCCTCCACGCCGGAATCGAATACCGCTTCAACATCCCCCTGTTCGCGTTCGTCATGACCAGCACGTACCTCTCGTTCTACTACGGAGACGAAGTCACGGTTTGGGCCAAGCGGCTGGGCCAAAACCTGCGGCGCTTGCGGGTGAAAGTCCTGACGCCCCAAGGCACGTCTCTCGACCCCGCAAAGGGTCAGGCCCTTGTGTCCATGGACGCGTTCGGTCTCGTCGACTTCGAGCCCGGCGACTCGACCGGGTGGAAGGCGGTCGGCCCGGGCGGACACGAACGCGACCCTTATTCCTCGGTCCTCAAGACCGCTCCAGCAGCCTGGCCGCTCGCCCTTGTGCCCCAAGCCTGGAAGCGGCTGATGGACGGAAGCCTGACGAAGGCCGCGAAAACAGAAGCGCCTCACGTACAATCCTAGGGCGTGCGGTACCGCCTGAAGGACATTTTTCCCGGACGCCGGCCTCAAGCGCCCGTCCTTGAGATCAGCCGGGACACCTATCTTTCGGTCCTGGCGGCCACTGCCGTCCTTCCACCGCTCGACCGCATCGTCCACAAAGACGGGCAAGACGGAGCGGTCCGCGGCCTGGGGGTGCCCCTTCGCGAGGGGGCGACAAAAGACGATTTGTCGTCTCCTTTGGAGCGCGGCGTCTATGCCTTGTCGACGATCGACCAGAAGACGGTCTTGAAACTGCGCGTCGTGTCGAAAGAGGAAGCCGGCTTCGATCCGGAAGCTGTCGCCGAAAACGCCTCTCGGCTGGGAATCGCGGAGGAGACCGCCGCAAAGATCCGCGCCACTTGGTCCCTGCTCCAAGTGACGGTCGAATCCTATGACCCGCGCACCTATCCGGCCCTCGACTTTTTCCTTCAGGTCGCGGCGCGTGCCGCACTGTTGACGCAGGGCGTCGTCGCCGATCCGCTCGCCCACCGGTACCTCGATCCTGCGACGTTTCCGACCGCGACCGGACCGGACCGACCGTTCCACGTCACGGACCATGTGTCCATCGGCTCCCGCCGAAAGGACGCGGGCACCTCCGTCTACACTCAAGGCCTTCTAAAATTCTCGAGGCCCGAGATCGAAATCACCGGATTGTCCGATGCGAGCGTCGGGACGGCGGCGTTGTTCTTGACGTCGCTCGCTTCGACGGTCATGGAAGGGAAGTCCTTGGATCCGGGCGACCGGTTGATCGATTCGGAAGAAGGACTTCAGGTCGCGGTAGGCGGGCTCGACCGGGGACAATGGGACGGAGTCCCTTGCCTCGAACTGATCCCGGTGCGGACAGGCGGGCTGGGTGCGGCCCTGGACAAGTGGAGATCGGACCATGTCACGGACTGAATTCACAGACATCTTAGAGCGACTCGCGAGCACTTCCGACGCCGGTTTCGCGTTGCGCGAAAGGGCGATGCGGGAACTGGACCGGCTCGACGGCTACGACTGGTCCGGGATCTACTTGTTAGAACCTTCGGACCATGGACCCGGCGAGCTCGTGCTCGACGCCTATGTGGGCGCGCCGACCGACCACGTCCGTATCCCTGTCGGCCGAGGGGTGTGCGGGACGGCCGTGGCGACGGGGAAAGACCAGGTCGTCGACGATGTCTCCGCCTTGGACAACTATTTGTCCTGTTCGGTCTCCACCCGTTCGGAGATCGTCGTCCTGATCCGCAAAGGCCCCGAAGTCCTCGGCCAGATCGACGTCGACAGTCATCAGAAGGCCCGCTTCGGGCCCCAGGACGAAGCGTTCTTACGGGACCTGGCCGCGCTGCTCGCCGACCGCTGGTGACGGAGTCGGGTCCTGACGCAAATCGGTCGCACGGGAGGCAAGGAGTTTTTCCCGGTGGTCGTTGAAGGTGCAGATCGCTCTGAGGCCGTACACGTTCGCGACGTCGACGGCCTGGTCCCACCGTCGAGGGTTCAGCTTGCGGTCCCGGCAGGACTCCGACCCGTGGTCGTATCGCGGACAATCTTGGCAGTCCATACTCGTCCTTGTAGACAGATGATCCCAGTATTCCTTGCCGCTACCGTCTCCGTACAGTCGTCCCCGGCCAAGGTCACGTTTCAAGACGGCGCTTTTCTCGTATCGGGAGCGCTGGGAAGCGAAATCGTCGCGATCCAAAGGCCAGCGGAAGGGTCCGGTCCCGTGGACCGGAAGTTAGGCCGGTTCCGGACGACGGTCTCGGGCAAGACCGTGACGTTCGATTCCAAGGGATTGACGGTGACGCAGAAGAAGGCGGTGACGTCCCGTCTCAAGGCCGTCCCTACGAGCGGAAAAGTCGCGACGAAGGAGTCCAACGCCGAACTGATGCGGCTGGTCGCGGAAGGCAAACGTCGACTCGAAGTGAGCGCCCTTTCCGGATGGGAGTTGGTGGGGACCGACCTGTACCTGTTGCTCCGATGGGACGACGTCCAGAAGAAGCCTTGGTTCGAGGCCCTGATGGTCATGGACTTGTCGAAGCCCGCCCCGGAGGCGCGATTGGTCGGCAAGTTCTCGTGCCTTTCGTTCGGACAGGGTCCGGTCGACGACGTCCTGGTCTCGAAGGAAGGACACTTCCTGATCGTCGGTAACGGTAGCGACGGACTCGTCCTGAGCCGCTTGTCCAAGGACGGCGCCCTTCACGACGACAAGCTGGGAGGCGCGGTTTCGAAAGCCCGGTTCTTGCCGGACGTCCGAACGGCCTGGGCGTTGACCTCGACGCCCTACGGCACCAACGTCGTCAGCTTCTTCGACACGGACAATCCGGTCTTGCACACGGTGTCCGAGTTCCGGGGAAAGATGAAGAACATCCTCGAACCGGCTTACGCCGTGTTCGAGTCGGGAACGGGCCTGTCGATGGTGAACATGGTTTCTGGCGCCGTGCGGAGCATGCCGAAAGACAGCGACCAACAGCAGACCGCGAACGGGCTCTTGGTCTGGTCGCCAGCGTCCAAGCCGACCCATGCCGAACTGCTCGACGGCAGCTTCCGGAAACTGACCGAATGGAACGGCACGACCGAGCCGGCGGTCGCTCCGAACGCCGGAGCGCCTTCCAAGTCAGGGCCGGCGTCGGCTACCGTCCGGGCGGGCGCACCGAAACCTCCGACCCCCAAGGCCGGCGTCACGAAGCCGGCTGCCAAAAGCTCAACGAAGAAACCGCCGACGAAACAGCCGTCGGCGAAGCCTGCCGTGAAGAAGCCAGGAAAGGTGAAGACGAGACCGAAGATCGAGGTCCGTTCCCACCCTAGCGGCCGGGGCTGATGCGCGTTTTCTTCTCGGCCGGGGAGGCGAGCGGCGACGCCTACGGGGCGGCGATCGTCCTGGCCATGACGGAGCTCGGGGCCTTCAGCGACAGGGCCCTTGCGCACGGGCTGGTCGGGTATGCGACGGGTCTGTCCGAGAAGGACGGTGACGTCAAGTCGGCCGCCGAATGGATTTCCGGCCTTTATTCGAACGACCCTGCCGTTGGGTTCCTCTCTCGGGTCGGTTCCGGAAGCCTTAGCCTTGCAGACCTCGAGGCCGAGGTCACAGCCGACATCGGATCGGGACTCATCGACCGTCATCGGCTCCTTTCCGAAACCGTGTTCGCGATCGGTGGACGCCGGCTTCGGGAAGCGGGAGCGGCGATCGTCGAAGACAGTTCGCAGTGGGGCGCGGTCGGCATCACCGAATCTCTCAAGGTCGTGCCCAAGGTGCTTTGGGGGTATGACGAGGCCAAGAGGAGGTTGACACGGCACGATCCAGGGCTGTTCGTGCCGATCGATTTCGGTTACGTCAACATCAAGCTCGCCCGTCGGGCGAAAGCCGCCGGTTGGAAAGTGCTGTACTTCGTTCCACCGGGCAGTTGGCGTCGGGACAAGCAGGGTGCAGACTTACCTTCCGTGACCGACGCGATCGTGACGCCCTTCCCCTGGAGCGCGGACATCTTGAGAGGCATGGGCGCAGACGCGCGGTTCTACGGCCACCCGCTCAAGGCGATGGTCGCCAGCGTTCCGGACGTCGAGGAGCGGTCGGGACTGACGCTGTTACCTGGCAGCCGGAACCATGAGATCAAGCACAACCTTCCCTTGATGGCGGCCGTCGCGAAACAGGTCGAGGGGCCTCTCCGTATCGGCGTCGCGCCGAATCTGAGGACAGAAGACGTCGAGCGGCGCTGGAAGGGCTTGGAAGGCCCTCCTGCAGAATTCGTGAAGGACGGGAGGGCCGCATTGAAGGCGAGCCGGGCGGCGGTCGTCTGTAGCGGTACGGCCACTCTTGAAGCGGCGCTGTGCCGATGCCCGATGGTCATCGTCTACCGGGTCTCGAAGTTGATCGAGATCGAGGCCAGGATCCGGAAACCGAAATTCGGCTTCATCGGCCTCCCCAACATCGTTTTGGACCGCGCCGTGGTCCCCGAACTGATCCAGCACGACGCCACGGTCGGTGCCGTCCTTTCGCACGTGTCGGCCTTGTCCGTCGACGGGACGGCTCGAAGTCTTCAACTCGAAGCCTTCGAGGAAATCGACGCCGCATGCGGCCCGACGGACTGCTTCGAGCAGACGGCCCGGCTCGCCATCGAACTCTCAGGCGGCCTGCCTTAGGGCGTGGTCCCAGCCCAGGGAACGGTCGGGCGGATCAGCGTGTTCGAATAAACAGATCCTCATCAGCGAGACGACCGGCCAATGAAAGGCCGCAGCGATCTCGACGGACCAGGCGAAGAACGAAAGAGTTAAAGCGAGACGCGCCGGATCAGACGAAAGGACGATTCGGCCTCTTTTTTTCTCCAAGGTACGGCCCGATGGGACGAGCGGCCCGCCAGACCTCTAGATTCCTGAAAGGGAACCAATGATAGGGACAGGCGAACCTTCGGAAGCAAGTCGCGACCGGCGACCCAAAGCTCGAAGGAAGCTGCAACGAATAACAGTCGCTGCGTCGGATCTGTCCTCTCCGTCTGACGCGGCGCTTTTTATGTGTCAGCCCCCACATTGCGACGGCCCAGGCCGTCGGAGCCCCGTGTAGAATCCGGCCATGCCTGTCATGACGGGACTCTCCGGAAACGAAATGTACTGCCTCCACAAGAAGGGGATGTCCCCGGGAGAGCTCGTCATCGGGAACAGCGTTTACAGCCTGGGTGTGATCGGCGGAATCGGAGCTGGACTCAAGACCTTGGCGGGGGGAGAGGTCGAACAGATCACCCATTTGATCCATGACGGTCGCAAGGCCGCCTTAGACCGGATGACGGCATGGAGCGACCTACGCGGCGCGGTCGGGATCACAGGCGTGTCGAGCGAACTCGTCATGCACAGCGGGAACATCGAGTTCCTTTCGATCGGCTCGGCCGTCCATCGGGACGGCTTCGAGGCGACGCACCTCGAGTTCACGTCGTGCGCCGACGGCCAAGAGCTGTACTGTCAACTCGACTGCGGTTTTAAGCCCGTTCATTTCGTGTTCGGCAACGTCGCTTACTCGATCGGAGTCGGCGGCGGGATCGGCGGAGCCTTGCGGAGCCTTGGCCGCGGCGAAGTGAAGGAGTACTCGGAGATCTTCAACGTCACTCGTCACTTGGCCCTGACGCGGATCATGGACGAAGCGAAGCAGGTCGGTGCCAACGCCGTCGTCGGGATCAATACGTCCATCTTTCCTTTCGGCGGAATGCAGGAGATGATCATGATCGGCACCGCGAGCCGTCACGACGGCCTTCCGCCGGAATACGACCAGAACCCGATCACGAGCGACCTTACGAACGAGGAGATGTGGAACATGATGCACATCGGCTGGATGCCGATGCAGCTCGTCCTCGGGGTTTCGGTGTACTCACTCGGCCTCGTCGGCGGTATCACGGCTGCGTTCAAGAGTCTCGGCCGGGGCGAAATCGAAGAGCTCACGAAGCTCATCTACGACGCTCGTGAAAACGCGCTTCAACACATCATGCGGGACGCGACCGCGTGCGGAGCCGACGACGTCGTGGGCATCAAGACGTACGTGTACGAACTGGGCGGCGGGATGATCGAGTTCATGGCCATCGGCACGGCCGTCAAGAGGATGCCCGCCGCCAAGACGCTGAGCGAGCACCTGCCGCCGCAAGCCGTCATGCGCGACAAAGACACCTTCTACAACCTCGCCGAAAAGTCGATCGGACGGAACCTCAACGAACCGTCCGGGGCACGATAGGTCAGAAGTCGTCGACGACATGGACGCGGTCGGTCCGGAGGTTCATGACTTTCCGGACGAACAGGGCGGGGGCGTTGTCTTCGAACCAAGCGGCCGAACACCACGGATAGTCACGGGCTCGTTCGACGAGCCCGTGGCGCACGGGATTGTTGTGCACGTAAGACACGCGGGCGAGGTACGAAGACTCGAACGTCAGTCGTGTCCGCCAGCACCGGAACCAGACGGAACGCCCCCTGGCACCGTCGTGCCGGTTCAAAACCTCTGTCGACGTCGCCTGAAAGGCCGATTCGACGTCGTCTGGTTCTCGGCCGACATGCTCTCGCGCCGTAACGATGAAGTGAACGTGGTTCGCGAAAAGAGCCCATGCCTGCAGGTTCCAACCCGTCTCGTCGGAGGCTGCGGCCAGGCTGTCTTGGAGGATCGCGAGCCGCTCTGGGCCCTGGAACAGAGGCTGCTTGTCCCGTACGGCGACCGTGACAAGACAAGCACCTTCTTGGGGCAAACGCTTCACGGGCTCGTGCTTCAAGAAGACGTTCATGTGCGGGTTGTGAGGCACCTTACACGCAAAAAGTTCTCATGATCGGGAAGTCTGTGTCGTGAATTCGCATGAAATCGTTCAAAGGGCCAGTCGGTCTGGCCCAGTGTCGCACCCTCCCGTTGGGCTCAGGTTAAGGCCGGACCGTCGTCCCACGCCGGCTCGGCCATAATCCTCTATGGCCATTGGCTGGCAAGGCCGTCTCGTCCGGCTCGTCCCCCTCGACATCGAGAGGCACTTCGAGAACGTCGTGCGTTGGATCAACGACCCGCGCGTGACGGAGTGGCTCCTGGTCGGCGACTTTCCCCTGACGAGACTCGCCGAAAAGGACTGGTTCGAAGCGCGGAGCCGGCCCTCGGAGACGGACGTCGTCTTCGCGATCGAAACGTCGGACGGCAGGCACATCGGGACTTCGGGCGTCCACCAGATCTCCTTCCGTCACGGTACCTGCACGACGGGCAGCCTGATCGGCGAGGTCGGGGAATGGGGAAAAGGTTACGGCACGGACGCCGCCGCCGTACGCGCCCGGTACTGCTTCGACGTCCTCGGGCTCCGGACACTCTTCAGCGGCTACCTCGACGGCAACGACGCCTCCCGACGAATGAGCGAGAAGAACGGATACCGGGAGTGCGGCCGGATGCCCCAGAAGTACTGGAAGCGCGGAGCCTATCGCGACGAGATCGTCGTCTGCCTCGACCGTCCGACTTGGGAAGCCGCGACGTCCGGCCAAGGCTGACGTTCAGCTCTTGTTGCGGATGTGCAAGAGGTCGCCGTCCTCGATGACGTGGTCTTTACCCTCCAGCTTCATCTTATTGGCCTTGTACGCCGCGTCGAGCGACCCGCAGTCGGCATAGTCCGCATAGGAGACGACTTCCGCGCGGATGAAGCCCTTGGCGATGTCGTTGTGGATCGTGGCAGCGGCCTTCAGCGCACTCGAACCCCGGCGTAGCGGCCAAGCGCGAGTCTCGTTTTCGCCCGCTGTAAAGAACGTGACGAGACCCAACGCGTCGTAGATCGCCCGGATCATCCGGTTCGCGGCGGGTTCGGTCAACCCCATAGACGCAAGGAACTCCGGCTGGTCGGCGGGCTCGAGCTGGGCGATCTCTTCTTCGACCGTCGCGCAGACCGTGAACGCCTGTGTCCCGCCTTTGGCCAGTTCGGCGATCTTGGAAGCCAAAGCGTCCACACCCGAAGCATCCTCCCCGACGTTGAAAGCGACCACGCACTGCTTGCCGCTGAGGAACTGATAGTTCCGGACGATCTTCTGCTCCTCGTCGTCGAGTTCCATGGCGCGGATCGGCGTGCCGTCCTGCAGGGGCCCGTGAATCTTGGTGAACAGGGCCTTCTCGAGATAGTCCGGGGAGCCCGGGTTCTTGACGGTCATCGATTTCTGGAGCCGCTCCAGGCGGTTTTCGACGATCCCCAGATCGGTCAAGACCATTTCGACTTCGACGGCTTCGAAGTCACGGACGGGGTTCACGGTGTCGTGATAGGGGGAGACAGGGGAATCGAACGCCCGGACGACATGGAGGAGAAGGTCGCATTGGCGGGCTTGGTCCAGGAACCGTTGGCCGAACATTTTGCCGCTCGGCTGGATGGACTCGAGGTCGTCGTCGAACACGACCGTCGCCGGCGTGACCTTTTTCGGCTTGACCTGGGCGACGATGGCGTCGAACCGGACGTCCGGCACAGGGACTGCCGTCACCGTGCCCTTGGCGTGCCCCTGGGCGGCGGCCCGGTAGAGCGTGGACTTGCCGGACTGCGGGAAGCCGATGATGCCCGCCTTCACTTCGAGGCCCTCTCGAATTCGACCTGGACGGGCTTGTCTTTCCAGGCGTTCGGCAGCACCCAGAACGCGAGCAGGCTCGCGACCAGCAAGGCCAGGGGCAGCCACGGGAACGGACGGGGCTTCACGCCGAAGAGGATACCGTCGGGCCCGACCGAGCGGACTTCGGGCCGCATTTGGTCCCCCGCCTCTTTCGGGGCGGTACTCTCGCCCGCAATGCCTTGCGTCAAGATCGTCCCCCTCGGCGGGTGCGGTGAGATCGGAAAGAACTGCACCGTCGTCGAACAAGGCGACGACCTGATCGTCATCGACGTCGGACTCGCCTTTCCTCACGAGGAGCACTACGGGGTCGACATCGTCGTCCCCGATTTCACGTACCTGATCGAGAACAAGGACAGGCTCCGTGGCATCTTCCTGACCCACGCCCACGAAGACCACGTCGGAGCCCTCTCGTTCCTCTTGCCCCAGGTTTCGTGCCCCGTGTACGCGACGCCCTTTACCTCCGCCCTCGTCAGGAGCAAGCTCGAAGAACGGACGCACTTGAAGGACGTCGGCATCGAGACCGTCCAGCCGGGCGACACGGTGACGGTCGGAGACCTGAGCGTCGAGTTCGTCCGCGTCACGCACTCGATCCCGGAAACGTGCGCCCTCGCCGTCCACACCGTCCACGGCATCGTGCTCTTCACGGCCGACTTCAAGTTCGATTTCACTCCAGTCGACGGCAAGCTCTCGAACATCTCCCGACTGACAGAACTCGGTCAAGAGGGCGTCGTGCTCCTGTTGAGCGATTCGACCAACATCGACCGTCCGGGTTGGGGCCCGAGCGAGTCCAGGGTCACCGAGGGCCTGCGCAAGGTCGTCCAGAACGCCCCCGGCCGTGTCTTCGTCACGATGTTCGCGAGCAACATCCACCGGATGCAACAAGCCATCGACGTCGCCGTGGAGACCGGTCGGAAAGTCGCCGTCACGGGGCGGCGCATGGAACAGACCATCGACATCGCCCGGCGCCTCCAGTACTTGCGGATGCCGGAGGGCGTCTACGTCAAGCTCGACGAGATCGGGAAGCACGCGTCGCACGAGTTGCTCGTCCTGACGACGGGAAGCCAGGGCGAGCCCATGGCCGCACTCTCCCAAATGTCCCGGAACGAGTATTCGCGGGCGAGGGTCGTGGAGGGCGACACGATCGTGTACTCCGCTCGACCGATCCCTGGAAACGAAGGCGCGATCTGGCGGACGGTGAACCGCCTCTTCAAGATGGGGGCGAACGTCGTCACGGACAGCGACAGCCCGATCCACGTGAGCGGCCACGCGTACCAGGAGGAGATCAAGATGATGGTCAACCTCGTCCGCCCGTTCTACATCGCTCCTGTCCACGGCGAGCCGCGCCACCAGCACATTTTCAAGAACCTTGCCGAAGCGATGGGTTGGCCGTCGCACCGGATCTTCGAAATGTCCAACGGGGACGTACTCGTGATCGATGACGACAAGGCCGGGTTCGACGGCACCGTGGCCCACGGCGAAGTCCTCATCGACCAACACGGCAACGTCCCCGTCACCGACGAAGTCCTGGGCCAACGGGCGTCGCTCGGCCATGACGGCGTCGTCGTGGTCAGCGTCGGGCTCGATACGGAAGAGGGTGGTCTCGTCGGACGTCCTGAAGCACAGATCCGAGGCTTCTCCGGCCCGGTCGACGTGGTCGAAGACGCCTTGGACGAAGTCTGCACGGCGATGGCCAAGCTCGTCCCGAACGAGATTCGGGACGTCGACAAAGTCCGGGCTACGATCTTGGAGACCGTCCGACGGACGATCAACCGAAGGTGCCAACAGCGACCGGTCGTCGTCGCGGCGGTCGTGGAACTGGATTGACCGGGGCCGGTTGGTCCCGGCCTTGCCGACGCGTCGCTTGGACCGGGGCTACCATGTTCCGCGGATGCCCGATGCCGTCGTCCTCCTGAGCGGAGGCCTGGATTCCGCCACGACCCTGGCCATCGCCATGGACCAGGGGTTCACGTGCCACTGCCTGACCGTCCTCTACGGCCAACGGCACGAAGTCGAGGTCGAAGCCGCGAAACGGGTCGCGAGCGCGCTCGGTGCGGCCGCTCACAAATTCGTCAAGGTCGATCTCCGCGAATTCGGCGGCTCGGCGTTGACCGATGACATCGAGGTCCCGAAAGACCAAGAGGATTCGAGTTCCGTACCGGTGACGTACGTTCCCGCCAGGAACACGGTGATGTTGTCGTTAGCCCTAGCCTATGCCGAGGTCACGGGCTCTTGCGACGTCTTCATCGGCGTCAACGCCGTCGATTACAGCGGATATCCCGACTGCCGTCCCGAGTTCATCGAAGCGTTCCAGTCCTTGGCCCAGGTCGCGACGAAAGCGGGTGTCGAAGGCCGCCGCCTTCAAGTCCATGCGCCCCTTGTCGACCTCAAGAAGCCAGAAATCGTCCAGGTAGGGTTGCGGCTCGGAGTGGACTATGCGCTGACCCACTCGTGCTACGACCCCGACGCCCTTGGGCGTGCTTGCGGGCACTGCGACTCGTGTCTCATCAGGGGCCGGGCCTTCGGAGCGCTGGGTCTGCAGGATCCCGCGCTCGTCCATCTCGGAGCGGGCGCGCCGTGAGCATAAAGGCAGGTCAACGGCTCAGGATCGCGGAAACGTTCACGAGCATCCAAGGAGAGGGGATCTGGTCCGGTGTGCCGAGCACGTTCGTGAGGGTCAGCGGCTGCAACCTTCGCTGTTCCTGGTGCGACACGCCCTATGCGAGTTGGCGCCCAGAGGGCGACGTCCGCGACGTCGACGACGTCGCACGGGAGGCGCTGTCCTCGGGTGTCCGTCACATCGTCTTGACAGGGGGCGAGCCGATGCTGTTCGACGCCATCGTACCGCTGGCCGCCGCTCTTAAGGCCGAGGGCCGCACCGTTACGGTCGAGACCGCCGGGACCGTGTTCCGTGAGGTCGCCTGTGACCTGATGTCGATCAGTCCGAAGCTGTCGAACTCTGCGCCGGACGGGCCGGAACGCGGACGCCACGAGACGGTGCGGGCCGATCTGGATCCGTTGGCCGATCTGATCCGCCGTTACGACGTCCAACTCAAATTCGTCGTCGACCCGGACAGCGGGTGGGGCGACCTCGACGAGATCGACGCGATCCTCGACCGCCTCCCTCCCGTCCCGGCCGATCGGACGCTCCTCATGGCCGAAGGCACGGACCCTACGACCCTGAGCCGGAGGGAAGCGCTCTTGGCTCCTGTGCTGGTCGAGCGGGGCTGGCGACTGTCGCCGCGGCTCCACATCGGAATGTTCGGGAACCGGCGGGGGACGTGAGGATGGTGTATACAGGCAGACCGATGTCCCGGACTTCCCTCCTCGCCGTCGTCGCTCTGTTCGGGGCCGCAGCCTGCACTCCCCCGTCGTCGAAGGGCGGCGCCGCCGTCCCGTCGAAACCGGCGAGCCGGGCCGAGAAGTTGGCGGGCTCTTGGTCGGGCAAAGCCCCGGAGTCCGAGGACAAGGCGCGGACCGGTACCGAGAGCAACTTCCTCGCCGAACAATTGGGCGGCTATAGGATCGAACTGCAGGCGGACGGGTCCTTCTCCTCGAGCTGGAGGGGCCTGACGAAGGACGGTACTTGGGCGATCGATGGGGACACGTTGGTCTTGAAGATCGAGAAGGTGCTGGGAAAGACCCGGGGCGAGACCAAGGCCGCCGATTCCCCGTTGTTCGACCAGGACACCCGGCTCGAGATCACCGACGGCGACCAGACGCTGAAGCTTTCCCAGAAGGACGGGAACAGCCTTCCGTTGCAGTTCAAGAGGGATTGAGCGGGACGTCCTGACCGTTTTTGACGCTGTTCGGCCGTTTGTGTCGTATCAATACTCAAGAATGACGGTGGCCGACAAGTCCACGATGCCGATCGTCAGCCTGACTTACGACGGCACCCAACTTTGCCATTCCGAAACGGCCTTGGCCGACTTGGAACGGTACGGGATCAAGGCGACGTTCTATGCCGACCCTGTCCCCTTGTTGGACGGTCTGCCGACATGGCGGGACGCCTGCAGGTCAGGGCACGAAGTCGGTAACGGGTGCCTCTCGGCGTCGGTGTCCGAGGCCGGGTTGCTCGGTGCTTGGACGGTCGACATGTTGACCGACGACATCACGGAAACGGACGCGCTCATCCGCGAAGTCTTGCCCCTTCAGCAATCGTTCTCGATCGCGTTCCCATGGGCGACGGGCCACTCCGACGCGATCGGCGACGTCCGCTCGGCCGTCGCGGGCCATCACGTGGTGTGCCGCTCGGGCGTTCCAGGCTTGAACGCCATGGACGACCCCGAACTCGCGTATCTCAAATGCGTGCACATGCAAGACCTACAGGGGCGCGACATCGTGGAGATCGTCCGCGCCGGAGTCCGTTCGCGGTGTTGGACGATCCTGGCTTTTGACGGCGTCGGATCGGGCGACCGTAGCGTAGACGGCAAAGCCCACCGCGAGTTGTGCACGTGGTTGTCCGACAACGCCGATCTGGCCAAGGTCGCCACCGTCCGGGACGCCGCCCGGTCGTTCGTCGACTCGCCCCGCGGCCTGCGGCTGGCTTGAGCCCGGACCTGCCCTGGCAATTCGTCGGCCCTTTCAGTAAGAATCGGGTTTCGACGTGGAGCCGACCCGCACCGAGTTCCTGCACATGGAGGCGCCGGGATTCCGGACCGCCTTCTACCTTCTGACCGCCGCGAGCCTGGCCGTCATGTTCTGGCAGTTCCTTGGGCCCGCCAGGCTTTGGATGAAGGGCAAACCCCTGACCTGGCAGCCGGACGTTTTCAGACAGTTCTTCGACAACGTGCTCGGCCAGCACCGGGTCAAAGGATCGCGCCCTCGGACAGGCGCCCCGATGCACCTCATGATCTTCTACGGGTTCGTCGCCCTGTTCCTCGCGACGACCCTGCTCGCGGTCGCGACGTACGGCCCATTGATCGGGATCCCGAACTTTCACAAAGGCGGCTATTACATGGTCTACGAGACCGTGTTCGACGTCCTTGGCCTGTTCTTCGTGGCGGGGCTCGTGTGGGCCCTCGTCCGACGGGTCCGCGAAGACCGGAAACAGAAGTCGGCCGATCCTGAGGGCGCCGTCCCGCTGACGACCGAAGCCAAAGACTATTGGGCCCTGACGGTCCTCCTGATGTTGGGCGTGACGGGATATCTGCTCGAAGCGGCCCGTATCTCCAACCATCCGCAGGACTGGGACTGGTGCTCTCCCGTCGGGTTCGCCCTCTCCAAGCTCGCACCGTCGCTGCCTGACGCGGCGTACGTCGGGGTGTGGTGGTTCCATTTCGCGTGGGTGTGGGCGTTCTTCGCCTTCCTCCCACAGATGCGGATCAAACACATCGTGACGGCGACGCTCAGTCTCTCGGGGGCGCCGGACCGACCCATGGGCGAGCTCGTTCCGGTCTCGATGAAAGAGGTCGAAGAGACCGGCAAGATCGGTGTCTCCCATGCGACGGAGTACAGCCGATGGCACTTGCTGTCGCTCGACGCCTGTATGTCGTGCGGGCGGTGTACTGAAGTCTGTCCGGCCCACAACGTCGGCAAGCCGCTCAATCCCAAGAAGGTCGTCGCCGACATCGCAGGGGCCCTTCGGACAGGTGCGGTCGTCTCCGACGCGGCGACCGAAGAGGCCCTTTGGGACTGCACGACCTGCAACGCGTGCGTCGAGGCCTGCCCTGTCGCCATCCGTCACGTCGACCTGATCGTCGACGCCCGCCGGTATCTGGTCGCCGAAGGCAAGCTCTCCGGTACAGGTGCGACGATGTTGCGCCAAGTCGGGTCGACGGGCCACGCTTGGGGCGCGGCGCCGGACGTCCGTGAAGACTGGATGAAGGGGCTCGACGTCCCGCTCGCCCGCGACGGTGACGGTTTCGACGTTCTGTTCTGGGTGGGCTGTGCCGGTGCGACCGACCCTGGCGCGGTCAAGACCACGAAGGCCGTCGCCGATCTTATGAAGAAGGCCGGCGTCCGTTTCGCCTGTCTTGGCTCAGAGGAGACCTGCACGGGAGACGCGGCCCGTCGGGTCGGAGACGAGTTCACGTTCCAAGCCCTCGCCGAAGGGAACATCGCGACGTTCCGCAAGTACGGCGTCAAGAAGGTCGTCACTCCGTGCCCTCACTGCTTCAACACCCTTAAGAACGAGTACCGTCAGTTCGGCGCCGAGCTTGAGGTCCAACACCACACCGAATTCCTGCAGGAGCAGGTCCAGCGCGGGGTGCTCCGGCCGGCCTCGCCCGAACCCGGAAAGCTCGCGTACCACGATCCGTGCTATCTCGCCCGGGTCAACAACGTCAGTGACGCCCCACGGTCGCTCGTCGGAGAGGACACGTCCCTCGATTCGGCCCAGTCCGAACTGATGCGGGCGGCAACGGAAGAGGTGCAGGCGTCGAGCGTCTTGGCCGAACCCGTGCAACACGGCCGCAAGACCCTGTGCTGTGGCGCAGGCGGAGGGCGCATGTGGTTCGACGAAGAGCCGGGCCGCCGCCCTAGCGACCGTAGGATCCGGCAGCTCTTGGACACGGGAGCGGAGGAGATCGCGGTGGCCTGTCCGTTCTGCAGGATCATGCTCGACGCCGGTTTGAAGGGCATCGACGAGAACATCCGCCTTGTCGACTTGGCGGAAAAGCTCCACGAGGCGAACCGTTGATCGTCGGGCTCGGCGTGGACATCGTCGAGACCTCTCGCATCGCAAAGGCCATGCAACGGCGTTCGTTCGTCTCCCGCGTGCTGACCGAGGGCGAACGGCTGCGGCCCCTCACGGTCGCATACGTGGCCGGACGATGGGCGGCCAAGGAAGCCGTCGCGAAGGCGTGGGGCCGTCCTTTGACCTGGCACGACGTGGAGGTCTTGACGTCTCCGGACGGCTCACCGGAAGCGCGCGTGTTGACCGGGACGCACAAAAGCGGACGCCCCGTCAAGTTGACCGTCAGCATCTCGCACGAAAAGGGCCATGCGGTCGCGGTCGCAGTGATCGAAGGCACCGACGTTTCCGGTCCCATCGGACTTTGACCCCGGCCACGGGTCCAGGGCCCCCGGGCCCGACCGCGTTCGAACGCCGCCCTACCAAGCCCGCAACCCCGCACCAGACTGGGTCCGCCCCCACGCCACCCTCACCCCGGGGTGACGGGGAGGTGTCGGCGAGGTGACGGTGAGGTGAGGGGAGATGCGTGCTGTCAGGTCGCCGTGCCGTTCCGTCCACAGCGTCTTGGTGACTCCGCCCTCTCCGTCGTACGCGGCGATGCCACCGTCGTCGGGAGGGGTAAAAGTCGTCCGTGCGGACGAAGATCCTGAACATCGGCCAACTCGTGACGATGGCAGGTCCGGAAGGGCCGAGACGTGGCTCAGAAATGGGCAGGATCGAAGTCGTCGAAGGGGCTGGGATCGTGATCGACGGCGGGACGGTCGCCCATGTCGGTCCAACGTCGGAAGTCGAGGGACATATGGCCGACGAGACGGTCGACGCCGAGCGCGGCGTGGTCTTGCCCGGCTTCGTCGACGCCCACACGCACATCGTCTTTGCCGGACAGCGCGCGCCCGAGTTCGAGATGCGGACGCAGGGCAAGAGCTACCAAGAGATCGCAGCCGGCGGCGGAGGCATCCGCAACACGGTCCGCGCCACCTGGGCCGCGACGGAAAGCGACCTCGCCAAACTCACGGCCAGACGGCTCGACGAGGCGCTTTCGCTCGGGACGACGACGCTCGAGGCCAAGTCGGGCTACGGCTTAACGGACGAGGCGGAAAGGAAGATCCTGCGCGTCGTCCGCGACGCCGACGGCCATAAAGGGATGACGCTCGTCCCGACCTTTTTGGGCTTGCACGCGACGCCTCCGAACGCGGAAGCCGACCATGACGCCTACGTCCGGCACATGATCGAGGACGTCCTCCCCTCGGTGGCGACCGAGGGCCTCGCACGTTATGCGGACGCGTTCATCGAGGACGGTTACTTCACCCACGACGACGCGCGGCTGCTTGCGGCGAAATGCCGTGAACTCGGTCTCGGCGTCCGGTTGCACGTGGACCAGTTGACCGACGGAGGGGGCGCCCGGCTTGCGGCCGAGTCAGGTGCGGTCACAGCCGACCACTTGGAGCAGACGGGCCCCGAGGGATTCAAGGCCCTGGCCGGGTCGGGGACGTTTCCGGTCCTCTTGCCGGCGAGCGTCCTCGGTCTGGGATTGGTCCGTTATCCGGACGCCCGTGGGATGATCGGGGCGGGACTTCCCGTCGTGCTCGCGACCGACTTCAACCCGGGTTCCTCGCCTACGCTCAGCATCCCGCTCGTTATGTCTCTGGCGTGCCGCCTCATGAAAATGACGCCTGCCGAAGCGTTGACGGCCGTGACGGTCAACGCGGCCGCCAGTCTGGGCTTGACCGACAGGGGACGGCTCGTCCCAGGTCAGCGCGCCGATCTCAGCCTTTGGCGTTTGAGGGACTGGCGGGAGGTGGCTTACTGGATGGACGGCCCCCGCCCCTGTGCCCTTTGGACTTCGGGGCAGCGGCGGTCCCCTGACCTGGCTTGTCCCTGACATAGAGCAGGTGTAAACGGCAAAGTTCGTCGCGCTCGCGATACCCGGGGCCGATGGTCTGAGGCCTGCGGCCTTCGTTGCGACCCATGTGGATGTCGTTGTCGTAGTTGAACTCTGCTTTCAGTTCTGCACCTTCGGGAAAGGCGACGGGGTCGTTGTAGCGGTAGACGCCGGGCCAATACGGCTCCCACCGTCGGGTCGCGAACAGGAGCCTTTCCTTCGACCATAGGCGGATCGAGGTGCAGTAGAACCGGGCTTCCGGGATGACCGCGAGCAGGCGCGTGTCCCGCGGCAACTTTCCGATCGGGTTCAGGACGAGGTTCCCGGGCGCGGGGATCTCGAAATCCTCGTCGGAGATCGTGAACCACTCGGGCTCTTTGTCGTCAGTGGAGCGGGAAAAGTACAGGGCGATCTCGAAGTCGGCGCTTTCGATGCGGCCGCGCGGGATCGTCATGCATTGGACGACCAACGCGGTGCCGTCCAAGGTCATCGACACGCCCTTGGGGAGCACCCAGCCCGGGTATCCGGAAGCCCAAGTCCCGACATATTTCTTCGCGTCGACGTCAAGGCTGCCGCCGGTCGTATAGCCCGCCGCTCCTTTCGGAGCTTTGAGGAGCCAGTCGCGGGCGACGGCGATGGTCACGCCACGGACGGCTTCCGGTTGGGCGACTTTGACGTCGAAGGCCCGCAGCCGTTTGCCCGCGTGCGGCCCGAGGGGCACGACGAAGGCCTTCCAATACGGCCGGCCCTCTTCGGGAAGTTCGCCCGGCGAGACCGGCTTCACCACCGCGTCGGGCTTACCGAGCGCCCAGGAACCAGGTTCCGGAGCCGCTTTGGGCTGAGACGCCTCGCCCTCTGGCGCGCCCGCTTGGATCCATTTTTGGAGCAGGACGGCCTCGTCGTCGGTCAGGGGGCCGCCCCCGAGGCAGAACTCGCCCGCGTCCGAGAAGGCCCCACAGGGCGGCATCGAACGCGTGAGCATCATCCTGTTGCAGAGGTCGGCGCGCTTTTTGACCTGGGCGTACGTTTGGAGGGGGAACGGCGCCGATCCTCCCTTGACATGGCACGACAGGCACTTTTCGTCGATCATGGGCTTGATCGTGCTTGTGAACGTGACGGCGTTCGACCCGGTCGGAGCGGACTGGAACGACCCTAGGGTCATGGCCGTGGCGGCTACGGCAAAGAGGACAGGTTTCAAGGGCTCGTCCTAAGGTACCGCAACTCCTGACCGCCGCGAGGCGTCAGAATCAAGACCCATGACCGCGCTGATCGCCCTTGCCGCCATTTTGGGACAGGACGCCCCTCCCCGTCTTGCCAAGCAGGATCTGGCCGACATCGAAGGCAAGTCCGTGTCCTTGCCTGCCAAGGACGCGAAAGCGACCGTCCTCCTGTTCGTGGCCGTCGATTGTCCGATCAGCAACAGGTACGCGCCGGAGATGCAGCGCCTTTACAAAGACTTCCACGAGAAAAGCGTCACGTTCGTCCGGGTCTATGTCGACGACTCGGTGAGCACGGACGACATCCGGAAGCACGGGGTGGAGTTCAAGATGCCGAGCGCCGCCGTCTTGGACGGAAAACACGCGCTCGTCAAGCAGTTGGGGATGACCGTCACGCCCGAGGTCGCGGTGGTCACTCCGGACGGCAAGCTCCAGTACCGGGGCCGTATCAACGACCTGTACATCGAACACGGCCGCCTGCGCGAAGGCGACGTGAGGCAAGACCTGCGGGTCGCGATCGAAGAAGTCCTCGCGGGTAAGACCGTCAGCAAACCGTTCACGAACGCGATCGGCTGCGGCATTCCAGACGGCGACTGAAGGAGCGGTCGGGCCGGGTCAGTCGAACGGCCGCAACGAGGGCCGAAAAGTCAGACGACTTCTTCTGGACCGTCGGACTTCGACTCTTCCCGGTCGAAAACGATGGCGGCGTCCGTCCGCTCACGGATCTTTGCGATTTCCGCCTTCTGCCCGACGTCGAGGTGCCCGTAGACCTCGTCGGTCTCTTTCCGCTCTTGGGCGAGCGCTTCTTCGAAATCGGTCTGCCGCAAGGCCTTCGCTTGTTCGTTATCGAGCGCAGTTTGGACGTCAGTTGCGTCGGAATTGAGCTGGACCCATTGGCCGACCAGCTGCGCACGGCCGTTTCCGCCGAGTTTCGCCTTGATCCGTAGCCAATAGCCCCGTACGGTCGCGACCGAGATCTCGAGTTTCGCGGCGATCGCTTCGTCGGTGAGCCCTTCCGAAGCGTGTCCGAGCAGTTCGCGTTCTCTAGAGGACAACCCTGGCACGATCGACATTATGACCACATTTTTGTGGCCATTAGGATAAGGCCAAACATAGGAGTGCGACGAACCGTGGCGGTCGTTCGGCGTCGTCAGGTCCAGGCTCACAGCAATGGCGGCTTGTCCGGAGGGCCGTTATGGTGTTTCCTAACGGTATGAAGACCGAGGTTCCGCGTTCAGGCGCCGCTCGCGAAGAGGACTTTCTTGCCGTCGCCGCCTACATCGTCCACGAAATCAGGTCACCGCTGCACGTGATGTCCCAGGCGGCTCCGTTGATCGGCGGGGCCAACCTGTCGGAAACGCAACAGGCGGCACTGTCGGCGGTTCAGGGACAGGTGACCCAGATCGACCGACTTGTCGCCGGACTGGGCGACTTTATCGGTCTGCGAGGCACGATCGACCCGCACGAAACGGTCTTGTCCGACGTCTGGTTGTCAGTATTGTCCCGGGTACGGCCCATCGTGGACGCGAAACGCCAGGACCTGGTCTGGGAGTTGCCGACCGAGCGGATCCGGCTCTCAGCGTTGGAGGACCGCTTGGTCCAAGCGCTGACGAACATTTTGGCGAACGCGTCGAAATACAGCGACGAAGGCACGCAGATCCGAATGACGGCGAGCGTCGAGCCGCCGTGGCTGACGGTCCGCGTCTGCGACGACGGTGCCGGGATCCGGCGCGAAGCCCTGCCGCACGTCTTCGAGCTGTTCTACCGTTCGGACGAAGCCAGGGAAGCGACTCCGGACGGTTTCGGGCTCGGATTGGCGGTGACGAAAAAATTCATCGAAGTCGACGGAGGAACGGTTCAGGCGGACAGCGACGGGCCAGGATCGGGGACCGAATTCGTCGTCCGGATCAGGCTCGCGACGCCGTATCGCGACGTGTAAGGGGCCGAACGGGAACGGCCCGTCGACGTCCGTTCAGGGCCTTGGTTCCGGATACTTGATGTCGTAGACCTGTCGGGCCTGTTTCAACCTGCCCGCCATGGCCGCGCTCCGGTCCGAGTTCGGCAGGAGGTTGTCGTCCCACGCCCGGTAGACCTTGTAGTCGGTGAACCCTCGCCGGACGGCCTTGACTTCCCAGTCGAAAGCGTACGAACCGCGCCCGCGACGGAGTTCTCGTACCGAGAAACCGGTGTTCGACTTCGCGGTCACGGCCAGTCCCTCCGAGTCGGGACTGAGGGGCGTCACTTGGACGGTGAGGCCCTCTGCCACGGTGACGTTCTGGAAGTGGCGCGGAAGCGCCACGACGGCGGCACCGTCGACGAGCCGCCCGGTGCCACGGACGTAGGCAGCGGCCTCTGGCCCTTCGACGCAGGCGTAGACGATGTCGCGCTCGGGATCGTCGGGATCGGCTTGGACGAAGTTTTTGACGTCGGCTTGGAACCGCCCGACATTGTCGGTTCCGATCCGTCCCTGGACGCGGATAAAGCTGTTGCGTTCCAGGGTCATGAAGATGTTGTTGACGCCGGCCGCGATCGAGGCGAAGTTGCCCGGAGCGCCCGCACCTTGGACCCGGATGTCGCCGGACGTCGCGTCGCTCGACGTCTTCCACACGGTGAAACCCTGGGACGTCGTCCCGACGAGGTTCTTCCCGTTCTTCATCACGAGGTTGCCGAACATCCATGCGGCCTCTCCGCCGGTCGTGTTCTCGGCGATCAGGGCCGGGCCGCCAGAACCGAGCCGACGGGCATGGACCCCGGCGCCGCCTCCTGTATTGACTTCGCCATAGACGCCGATACCGCTCGAACTCGTGCCTTCGACACCGATCCCGCTCGCGCACGAACCGAGGACGCCGATCCCAGTCGCAGAACGAGAATCACCGATGACTCCGTATGTGAACCCGGTGGTCGCCGTGGCGGTGCCCCGTAGGGCGATGCTGGACTGTTGGCCGGCGCTGAACGAGCCTCCGATGGCTCCGCCCGCGCCGACGGAGGTGTTGTTCCCGACGACGGGGATCGTGGCGTTCGACGCTTGTTGGACGAACACTTGTCCGGCCCGGAACGTGCCTTTGATGTTCGCATGGCCGATCTGGGCGTCGCCGGGCGTGGCGTCTTGGAGGAAGACGTTGCCCACGACCGACCGGACGCCCCCGTCCTGGGCGAGGGCGGCGCCTGCCGACAAGAGCACCGTCAGGGACAAGAAGAGCCATGAGCGTTTTCTCATGTCCCCATTCTATCGTTGGATTTCGGGACGGGCGCCTAACGTTCGACAGGGCGTTTCGAAGGCTTCAGTCGCGCCGAAGGAACTCTTTCACGGTCTCCGCTTGACGGAGCGTCAAGGTCGGGACGGCCGCGATCTCCTCGAGCGTGGCCCGGCGGATGGCTTCGATCGATCCGAACGTGCGGAGGAGCAACCGTCGCCGTTTCGGCCCGATACCGGGGACTTCGTCGAGGACGCTCCCGTGTGTGCGTTTGTCCCGGACCTTGCGATGGTAGGTGACGGCGAAGCGGTGGGCTTCGTCCCGTAAGCGGCGGAGCATGGTCAGTCCGGGCGAGTTCAGGGGAAGGACGACTTCGCGGAAGCGGTCGGATTTTTGACCTCTGAGGGCGACCTCCGGCGGAAGGAGCCCTGGCGGGTCTTCATGCTGCGGCGTCTCGTCCAGCGTGTCCGGTCTCGCGTCGGCCGCCGTCGCCTCTGAGGGCAGGGAGGGAATGGAGCCGATCCCTCCGGCATGTCCGTTCTGGACGTAGATCACTTCGTGCTTTTTGGCGAGTCCGACCATCGGAACGGTCATGCCGAGCGTGTCGCGCGCCTTCAGGGCTGCCCCGAGTTGACCTTTTCCGCCGTCGATGACGATGAGGTCCGGCAGTTTGGCGAACTTCGGATCGCCGTCCAGGTAGGCGCGAAGGCGCCGTGTCAGCACTTCGTTCATCATGGCGAAGTCGTCCGGCGATTCCGGGTGCCACTTGACCTTAAAGCGTCTGTACTCGCCTTTGGACGGCTCCGCGTTCTCGCAGACGACCATCGATCCGACCGGCGCCGTCCCTTGGACGTTCGAGATGTCGTAGCACTCGATCCTTGCGGGCGGTGTCGGCAGTTGGAGCGCTTCGGCGAGCTCTTCCATAGCGTTCTGCGCGTAGGCTTCCTTTTGTTCGAGCTCCAACGACATCGTTTTGAGGGCCATCTCGGCGTTCTGGGCGGCGAGGTCGACGAGCCGCAGGCCCTCGCCGCCTTGAGGCACGTCGACCGAGACCGCCGAGCCGCGTCGTTGCCGCAACCACCGTTCCACGATCTGCCGCTCTAAGATCTCGACAGGAAGCAGCACCTCCCGGGGCACCTCGGGGACGTCCGTGTAGTACTGCTTGACGAACTCTTGTACGGCTTCGCTGGGCGACGCTTCTTTCGAACCGTCGAGGACGAAGTGGCGTTGGCCGATCAGGCGCCCGCCACGGATGTACATCATCTGGATCGCCGCTCCGCGCTCGTCCTTGACGACCGCGATGACGTCCTTGTCCGTCACCTCCTCGCTCAAGACCTTCTGCTTTTCGAGCACGCCTTCGATCGCATGGATCCGGTCGCGCAACGATGCCGCCCGTTCGAACTCCGTCTCCTCGGCCGCCTGCTGCATTTGCTTGCGGAGGTCGTCCAGGAGTTTCGTCTCCTTACCTTCGAGGAACCGCCTGACCTGGTCGACGACTTTCGCATACTCGGCCGGGACGGACAGCCCCGCACACGGGGCCATGCACTGTCCGATATGGTGGTAGAGGCACGGCTTCTGTTCCGGTTGGCCGCTCCAGCTCTTGCCGCAAGGGATCAAGGGGAAGACCTTGTGGAGCAGGGCGAGCGTGTCGCGGACGGCGTACGCCGAAGTGTAAGGCCCGTAGGTTTTGCCTTGTCCCCGGCGGGGGTTGCGGGTGAAGAGCACCCTCGGGAACGGTTCCTTCGTGACGACGATGTACGGGTAGCTCTTGTCGTCCCGCATCACGACGTTGTACGGCGGGCGGTGTTCCTTGATCAGGTTGCACTCGAGGACGAGCGCTTCGAGTTCGCTGTCGACGACGATCCACTCGAGGTCGCAGATCTTGGAGACCAGCCGTTCGTTCTTTCCGCTGTGTTTGGTGCTGGGTTGGAAGTACGACCGCACCCGGTTCCGCAGGTCGATCGCTTTGCCGACGTAAAGCACGTCCGCGTCTTTGTCGCGATAAATGTAGCACCCGGGCCTCTTTGGGAGGGTCTTGAGCTTTTCGACGACGTGGTCCGGAAAGGCGCGCCTGCGCATGCGGTCTCCAGAAGATACCTAGACGCCTGTCGGGCGGTGGGCGGAACTGTCCGCACGATCGTCATGTATCCTTATGGACATGAACCGACAATGGCGTTTCGGACCGGCCGCGCGGAGCGGCCTTCTTCTGGCGGTCTCGGTCGCGGTGACCGCGTGCCGGGATGTGCCTGAGGCGACGGTCTCAGCCGGTGACCAAGGCCTGAACGGCCTGAAAACCGCATCGGGTTGGCAGGACTCGGCCGGGAAACCCTCGGACAAGGCCGCCGCCGATTTCTCTGCCGGTGGAAGCGACGGCAAGACCTATACCCTGGCCTCTTTCGACGCGACGAAGCCGCTCGTCCTTGTCTTCATCAAAGACGGGTGCGGAGCCGTACCGACGTCCTTCCCGTTCTTCAACGCGATCGCGGAAGCGTTCCAAGGCGATAAGGCCGTACAATACGTGGGGGTCATCGATGACGACGCAGAAGCGTTCGCAAAATGGAGCAGCGAGCACAAACCCAGGTTCACGTTCCTGCTCGATCCTGACAAGAAGATCATCGGTGCCTACGGCGTCGAAGCGTCGAACGAAGTCAAGATCGTCGTCGGCGGAAAATTGACCAAACACTACAAAGGATTCTCGAAGAAGAGTTTTACGGAAATCGGGAAGACGTTGGCCTCCGTTTCGACAGGTGGCAAGGGTAAAGACCTCGACTTTTCGCGCGCCCCCGAGCGCGAACGCTTTGGTTGAAGTTTCTGACGCCGTGCGCCGGTCGGCGCACACGAAGTTGGCGGATCCGAACTCTTCCTGAGGCGCGGTTCGTCGTAGACAGTGACCATGGTCGCCGCGTGTACCGCTTTGTTGCTGTTCCGGACGTCCGGGCCGCTCGTCGACGTCAAGACATGGGGGCCTGCTAGGGACGTCGTCCGGCGGTTGGCGACGGCCTCCGGACAGAACCTGACCGTGAGTCCGGAACTCGCCTGGGAGCCCCTCGTGCTGCGGTTGAAGGGCGCGTCCGTGGTGCAGGTCAAGAGCCGACTGGCGACGGCGCTCGACGCCGAGTGGACGGTGGGCGGGGACGGAGAAGTCCTTCGACCTTCCGAGGCAGTGTGCTTGGCCCGTCGGACCGCCGAAGCACAGGATTATCAAGACAAAGTCCGTGCGGCACTAGCGATGCCCTACACGAAGGAGTCGGTCATGAAACTCCTTGAAGAACGGGACCGGGCCGCCGCCGCATGGAGACCGGGCAAGGGGATTGCCGAATCGGTCAGTCCGACCGGTTCGCTCATGGACAATTCGCCGAGGCAGCGGTTGGCCATGCGGCTCATCCTCTCGGTCGCTCCGGCAGAATTGGCCGCCTCGACCGACGAAGGCCGCTCGGTCTTTGCTGCGAGCCCAACGGCACGGCAGCACGGTTTTGAAAGGGACGTCGAGCCCGCGCTGACCGCGTTTCGAGAGGAAGTGACTGTCTGGGAACAAGCCGGATGCCGCCCCGAACTCCAAGCGGACGTCTTGAAGACGGCCCTGTCCGGATCCGTGCCCGTCTTGGAGTTCCTGCGGCAGGGGCCGATCGGATCCAGCCTTGTTTCCGTGCGGTGGAAGATGCCCTCTGGTCTTTACCAACCGACTTCGCGCAGCGTCGTCACACAAGCGTTCGGCTCCATCGCCGCGGTTCGAAACGGTGCGACGGCACTCAGGATTGGGCTTTCGGGCGACGACAAAGCCAAGATCTCTGAGTTACGGGCGGTGCAGTCCAAAGGCGTCGACGCTGTGGGTGTCGAGGGCGTCCTCAAGTTGCCCGACGGCACCGACCTCTTCGACCGCATCGTGTCCAGGGCCATGATTTCGGTCGCCGAGAGGCAGAAGCTGAACCTGGTCGCCGTCGTTCCGGATTCGATGCGGACGTCCACTCTCGAAACGGCCCGACAGGGGTTTCCCCTCTCCTTCGACTTCACTCGGAGCGCCGACTCCTTCGTCTTCGTCGTGTCGTCGGACGGGACGTGGACGACTTTCCGGCCCAGCGACCCGACTTCGGAGCGGAAGGCACGCGTACCTCGACACGACGCTTACAGCCTGTCACGTAAGGTTTTCGCCGGGGGATCCCTCGACGTCGCGCCCATTTATGACTTTGCAGCGAAGCACCCCGATGTGGGGCCGTTCGGCCGTGCGCTGTACATCGATGGGTTGATGAAGGCCGTCGACCCGTACTCCAACGCGCTCCATCTGTACTCCGATTGGCAAGAGATGTCGTTGATCGGGATGCTGTCGGCAGACCGCGGTCATGAAGGGCGGTTGACCGACCCGAGGACGTCGGAACAGGCGTGGCGGGTCTTCGGTAGCTTCACGTCCGAATTGCGCGTGCCCACGAGGAACGGCGGAGCCTTCGAGCCGACGGACGCCTTTTCGGACGGGTTCGGGGACGCGGCCCTCTACCTTACGAGAGACGACCGTCCGACGCTTCTCACGTGGTCTAAGATCGCGGGAGAGTGGATGTGCGTCCGTGAAACGCGGACGGTAGAGATCGCGCTGGAGCAGTCCGGTAGGACCTCCCAACCGGGGTCAAAGCCGATCTCGAACCGATATTCGACGGCGAAGACGGAGACGGTTTCGATCGTCTTAAAGGCTCAAGGGCGGGAATACCCCTTTGTCGCCGTTCGAATCCGCAAGGCGGACGCGGGAGCCCGTCCCGTACTCTGGAAGAAGTTGCCGGCCACGGTCGTCGCCGAAATCCAGAGTCACATCGACCGGCTTAAGAAGTGACAAGAAGGCGTCTTAGGGCCGAAGGACAGCCGTCCACAGTCGGTCGAAAACGAGTCCCGGGTTGGCGTTGCCGACGATCAACCGATGGGCTTCGACCGCGGCTTGGGCCCGCTCTGGATCGTCCGGTCGTCGGTGAAGGAGCCATGCGGCGACGCAACGCGTCACTTCGGTGTTCGCAACGCGCGCGTTCGACTTTTGCGCCGAGGCAAGGGACTCTCCGATGCCTCGACACCTTTCGGAGAGGGCGATCGCAGCCCCGAACGGTGCGTCGAGGGACGACTCGAGGAGCGACCATAGCTTCTCATAGAGCTCACGATGCGATTCGACCCTGGCGAGCAGCCCCGGAGTCGGGCCGAAGGCGCGGAGCATCGGGTCGTCAGAAGGCGGCTGGCTCGTCATCGCCACGTTCAGGCACCTCGACCGGATCGTCGGGAGCAACCTGCCGAACTCGGCGGTCGTCAAGACGAGCCTGGCGTAGTCCGGAGGCTCTTCGAGGGTCTTGAGAAGGGCGTTCGCAGCATCGGCGTTCATGCGGTCGGCCCTCTCGATCCAGACCACTTTGCTGCGGGCCATCAACGGGCGCATGCGTAGGAATTCCAAGATCGTCGGATCCGGTGCGTCCTCATCACGCTTGTTACGGGCGGGAGGGTGGACGGCACCGACCTTGATCAACGACGACGGGCCCCAAGGGGCCACGTGCATGAAGTCGACGCACCGTCGGGTCTCGAACGCCCTGCAAACGGCGCACTCGCCGCACCCGCCTTGGGGACAAAGCCATTTCTGGGCGAGGCCTACGGCGGCGTCCTCCGGTCCGGACCCTTCGGAGCCGTAGAAGAGGACGGCGTGGGATCCAGAGTAGCGGTCCAGGTCAATACCGGACAAAGCGGTCGACCTCCAAGACGAACGCGACCGCCCCGCCAACCGGAACCTTCACGGGACTGCCGAGGAACGGTCCGCCTGGAGCGGCTTCGAGCGGAGCGACGTTCACGACCTGTTCCCTGGCGCAACAGTTGGCTTGGACGAGGACCATGAGGGGATCGACAAGGTCGTCCTCGACACCGATGAGAAGGGTCGAGTTGCCTTCGCGCAGGAAGCCGCCCGTCGAACCGATGACCGTGAACTTGAAGCCCTCCTTGACGAGCGCATCGCCGAGGCGGTTGCGATCCCGGTTGTGGACGACGCACACCACGAGCTTCATGTTCCTTCTATTATGGTCCGACACCCTTTGCGTCGAACGAGCGGGCGTCGGCGGGGCGTCGCCGGCGCGGGCTCCAGAGTGAGGAATCTTGAGCAAATCCTGAGGCGTACGACGAAATGCTGATGCGGGCTTGACATTCCCGTACCGCAAAACTTGAGGCGTGAAAGAACGCCTATCGTTCGTTATCGCGGCAG
The DNA here is from genome assembly GCA_018268395.1 of Armatimonadota bacterium. Classification (NCBI taxonomy): domain Bacteria; kingdom Bacillati; phylum Armatimonadota; species Armatimonadota bacterium. The sequence goes on from JAFDWQ010000003.1 coordinate 329,701, forward strand.
GGCTCGCGGTCGCGGGCGCCCATGCTCAAGACGGCTATCCGATCAGTACGGACCGGCCGAGCTTTTCCGACGGCACCGGGATCGTTCCGATGGGTCGGTGGCAGATCGAGTCCGGATTCACCTTCACCAAGGTGGACAAGTCCGAGTTCAAGACCTTCGGCGAGTTCCTTCTTCGCTATCCGTTGCACGAAAGGGTCGAACTGCGACTGAGCAACTTGAGCTATGGACGCGCGAACGTCGCCGGAGGCGGCGGCTCGGGATGGCTCGATCCCGTGGTCGGCGTGAAGTACCGCTTCCAGACAGGAGTCACGGGCAAGACGCCGGATTTGGCCGTCATCGCCCAGACGTCGCTCCCCATGGGTGACCGCGACTTCCGGACCGACGCCCACCAGCCCACCTTAAAGTTCGCCGGCTACTACCAAGCCGATGCGGACGACGGGTTCGGCTGGAACGTGGTCTGGTCGAGGCTGGGTTCCGACCCGAGCGACTTCGACCAGTGGGCGTTCGGCGGCTATTGGTCCAGGACGGTCAACGCCAAGACGGGCGCGTTCGCCGAGATCTATCACCTGACGCCTGTCTCGAACGGGGGGGCCGACGCGACGTATGCCGATTTCGGCGTCGTCTACCTGCTCGACAAGGCGACCCAGGTCGACTTTCGGGTCGGATCGGGTTTCGACCAGAAGCGCGACGGTTGGTTCGTCGGTGCGGGGATCGGTTTCCGATTCTAACGGAGCTTGACAATGCAAGACCTCTTCTATCTCATGGTCGCGGTGGGCTTCTTCGCCTTGGCCGCCGGCGCCACGCTTTGGCTTAGAAAACTGCAGCCGGAGAACGGCGATGAGTGAATACGTTTGGATCTCTCTCGTTTCGCTCGGGCTCTTGGCCTACTTGTTCTACGCCCTGATCAAACCGGAGAAGTTCTGAGATGACGATGAACGGGTTCCTCCAGATCGCGCTGTACTTCCTGCTGATCTTGGCGGTGGCCAAGCCGATGGGCTTGTTCTTGACCAAAGTCTTCAACGGTGAACGGACGTTCCTATCACCCGTCCTCGGTTGGTTCGAGCGCGGGGTCCTGAAGCTACTCGGGGTCCGAGAGGACGACGACCAGCCCTGGTGGAAGTACGCCTTGTCGATGCTGGCCTTCAGCCTCGTTTCGCTCGTGGCGACCTATGCTCTCTTGCGCCTTCAGGGCGTTCTGCCGTTGAACCCGCAGCACTTCGGTGCGAAGCAGATGCCGGAGCACCTCGCGTTCAACACGGCGGTCTCGTTCACCTCGAACACGAACTGGCAGGCGTATTCGCCGGAAGTGACGCTGAGCTACCTGTCGAACATGGTGGCGCTCGCGATGCACAACTGGGCGTCGGCGGCGGTCGGGATCGCGATCGCGGTCGCCTTGGTGCGCGGCTTCGCGCGTAAGAGCGCGTCGGGTATCGGCAATTTTTGGGTGGACTGCGTAAGGTGCACGGTCTACGTGCTCCTGCCGATCTCGCTGATCGGTGCTCTCGTCTTCGTCTCGCAGGGCGTTCCGCAGAACTTCCTGCCGTACACCGAAGTGACGACCTTAGAGGGCGCGAAGCAGACGATCGCTATGGGGCCGGTGGCCTCGCAAGAGGTCATCAAGCAGCTCGGGACGAACGGGGGCGGGTTCTTTAACGCGAACTCTTCGCACCCGTTCGAAAACCCGACCGCGTTCAGCGACCTGTTCACGAAGTTCCTGATCTTCCTGATCCCGGCCGGACTGACCACCATGTTCGGCAAGATGGTCGGGAACGTCCGTGCAGGCTGGGCGGTGTTCGCCGCGATGTCCGCATTGTTCCTCGCCGGGGCGGCCGTCTCGACCGTCGCGGAGCAAAGCGGCAATCCTCATTTCACGCGACTCGGTGTCGAAGCCGCGAACATGGAAGGCAAAGAAGTCCGTTTCGGCATTCCTGCATCGACTTTGTTCGCGACCGTGACGACAGGCGCCAGTTGCGGCGCCGTCAACTCGATGCACGACTCGTACACGCCGCTCGGCGGACTTGTGCCGTTGTTCAACATGCAGACGGGAGAGGTCGTGTTCGGCGGCGTCGGTGCCGGACTCTACGGCATGCTGGTGTTCGCCATCTTGGCCGTCTTCATCGGAGGCCTGATGGTCGGCCGGACGCCCGAGTATCTCGGGAAGAAGATCCAGAAGTTCGAGGTCCAGATGTCGATGCTCGCCATCCTCGTCTGCGCGGCGAGCATCCTATGCTTCACGTCGGTCGCCAGCGTCGCGGAATTCCCGAAGGATGGGCCGCAAGCGGCCCTTAATACCTGGCCAGGCTCGGCGTACGGAGGTGCGGACAACGCCTACGGCCCGGCTTCGGCGAACATCAATAACTCTGGCGCCCACGGTTTCAGCGAGATCCTCTACGGGTACTCCTCGCAGACCGCCAATAACGGTTCGGCCTTCGCAGGCATCACCTGGAACACCCCGTTCTACAACTTCACGGGCGGTCTTGCGATGCTCTTCGGACGCTTCCTGATGATCCTGCCGATCTTGGCGATCGCAGGCAACCTCGCACGGAAGAAAGCGGTGCCAGTGACCGCAGGGACGTTCCCCACCGACGGCGGCACGTTCGTCGTGCTGCTCGTCGGGGTCGTCCTGCTGGTCGGTGCCCTGACCTATCTTCCTGCTCTCGCGCTCGGCCCCATCGTCGAGCACTTTCAAATGAACGGACTCCAAACGAAATGACCACGCATACGCCTTCCGCAAACCCGTCCACGGGCGAGCCGAAAATGCACACGCCCCGGCATCAACCGCCCAAGCTGTTCGAACCGGACATCGTCAAGCGGGCTCTTGTCGACGCGTTCCGCAAACTGGACCCGCGCGTGGTCGCTAAGAACCCGGTGATGTTCACCGTGCTGATCGGTAGCGCCGTGACGACGTTCTTCTTCGTCCGCGACCTTACGACCGGCGGCGAGGCCCTGTTCTCGGGACAGATCGCCCTCTGGTTGTGGTTCACGGTGCTCTTTGCGAACTTCGCCGAAGCGATGGCCGAAGGTCGAGGGAAAGCTCAGGCCGACTCGCTGAGAAAGGCGAGGTCGACCATGCAAGCCCGACGCCTCCTCGGGAACGGTTCCGAAGAGACCGTCGCCGCACCGACCCTGAAGAAAGGCGACCTCGTCGTCTGCGAAGTCGGGGACATGGTCCCGGCCGACGGCGACGTCGTCCAGGGTGTGGCCAGCGTCGACGAGTCAGCCATCACCGGCGAATCCGCACCCGTCATCCGTGAAGCGGGCGGAGACCGGAGCGCCGTGACCGGCGGGACGCGCGTGCTGTCCGACCGGATCGTGATCAAGGTCACCCAGGAACCCGGATCGTCGTTCTTGGACCGCATGATCGCGCTCGTCGAAGGTGCCGAGCGCCAGAAGACGCCGAACGAGATCGCCTTGTCGATCCTCCTGGCGGGTCTGACCATCGTGTTCCTCCTCGCGACGTTCACTCTGGTCCCCTATGCCCAATACGCCGTGACGGCTCAAGGAAAAGGTGCCGTGCCGACGATCCCGGTGATGGTCGCGTTGCTCGTGTGCCTGATCCCCACCACGATCGGCGGGCTCCTCAGCGCGATCGGCATCGCCGGTATGGACCGTGTCATGCAGCAGAACGTGTTGGCGATGAGCGGAAGGTCGGTCGAGGCGGCGGGCGACGTTTCGACGCTCTTGCTCGACAAGACGGGCACGATCACGCTGGGTAACCGTCAGGCGACGGCCTTCCTCGCGGCCCCGGGTGTCAGCGACGAGGATTTGGCCGACGCCGCCCAGCTCTCATCGTTGGCCGATGAGACACCCGAAGGTCGGTCGATCGTCGTGCTCGCCAAGGAAAAGTACGCGCTGCGCGAACGCGAGGTCGAGAAGCTCGGCGCGACGTTCGTTCCGTTCAGCGCGACCACGCGCATGAGCGGCGTCGACATCGACGGCAGACAGGTCCGCAAAGGCGCGACCGACGCGATCAAGCGGTTCGTCGAGGAGCTCGGCGGGTCGTTCCCCGTCCCGGTCCAAGACAACGTCGACCGCATCGCACGGGAAGGCGGCACTCCCCTTGTCGTCGCCGATGGCTCGAGGGTGCTGGGCGTCATCCAGCTCAAGGACATCGTCAAGGGCGGAATGAAACAACGCTTTGCCCAGCTCCGCGAGATGGGGATCAAGACCGTGATGATCACAGGCGACAACCCCTTGACCGCGGCAGCGATCGCGGCCGAGGCCGGAGTCGACGACTTCCTTGCCGAAGCCACACCTGAGCAGAAGCTGGCCTACATACGGGAGGAACAAGCGGGCGGGCGGTTGGTCGCCATGACGGGCGACGGCACCAACGACGCCCCTGCGCTCGCCCAGGCCGACGTCGGCTTGGCGATGAACACGGGAACTCAGGCGGCCAAAGAAGCGGGGAACATGGTGGACCTCGATTCGAACCCGACGAAACTCATCGAAGTCGTCGAGATCGGCAAGCAATTGTTGATCACCCGAGGTTCGCTGACGACGTTCTCCATCGCCAACGACGTCGCCAAGTATTTCGCGATCATTCCCGCGATGTTCATCGTGACGTACCCCGAACTTCAGCAGATGAACTTCCTCAGCAACCCGAAATCGGCGGTGCTCTCGGCCGTGATCTTCAACGCCCTGATCATCGTGGCCTTGATCCCGCTCGCCCTGCGTGGCGTGCGCTACCGCCCGATGAACGCCGCGGCCGTCCTTCGACGGAACCTGCTCGTGTACGGGCTGTTCGGCATCCTCGTCCCGTTCCCGTTCATCTGGCTGATCGACCGCCTTCTGGTGCTGATGCGCCTTGCCTAAGACCATGACGACACAACCTTCGTTGCAATCCGAAACCGCTGCGAAAGCCGCTACGACCCGTTCACCGATCGTCTGGCCGGCGATCGGAATGACCCTGTTCTTCGTCGTGTTCACCGGGCTTGTCTTCCCCTTTGCGGTGTACGGCCTCTCCCAGGTCCTGTTCCCGAACCAAGCGAACGGCAGTCTGATCAAAGATGCCAAGGGCCAGGTCGTCGGATCGGCGGTTTTGGGACAGGACTTCGCAAGGCCGGAGTACTTCCACCCCAGACCGTCTGCCGCAGGAAGCGGATACGATGCGGCCAATTCGAGCGGCACCAACCTTGGCCCGACCAGCGACAAACTGATCAACGGCATTGCCGACGATCCGAAGACCAAGGACGTCGACGAATCGTTCGCCGGAGTGAAGCAACTGGCCGAAGCCTATAGGGCCGAAAACGGCTTGCCTGCCGACACGAAGCTGCCTTCGGACGCCGTGACGCGGTCCGCGAGCGGGCTCGATCCGCACATTTCTGTGGAAAACGCGCTGTTGCAGGCGGCGCGGGTCGCCCGCGAGCGGAACCTGAGCGTAGCCAAAGTGCGGGCGTTGATCACGGCGTCGACAGACCCGCGGTTCGCCGGCGTCTTCGGCGAGCCGGCTGTCCACGTCCTGCGCTTGAACATGGCCTTAGACCGCGGAGGGCCCTGACTGTGGACCGCCCGTTCCGCGTGCTGTGCTTCGAAGGACTGCCGGCATCGTTCGTGGCGATGGCGAAGGGGGAACTCCAGAAAGCCGGGCGCATCGTGTTCTTGTGCCTGATGGGGGTCGGCGAACCGTCGGAGGGAGTCCGCAACGCCTGGGAGAAGTCCGTGCAACCCGACTGGCCCGACGCCCATCTGTTCGTACTCCGGACGAAACCGGGTTCGTCCGACGACGACCTTCGCGCGTTCGTCGCCGAACTCGCGGCGCGCCACCGGGAGATCGACCTTCTCGTGCTAGCCGACGATGCCGGGCTCCGGTCGAGCCGACGCCTCGCCGTCAGGTTGGAGCGGCTGAGCGCGTCCTTACCCGAGAGCACGGTCGTGAGGCGCGTTTGACACGGGGTGCTAACCTGAACGAGGAGCATGCGCGCTAGACCGGACCCCGATGCTCTCTTGGCACGGCTGGGCCACGAAGAAGCCCGGGCCAAACGGGGCCGACTGAAGGTCTATCTCGGAATGGCTGCGGGCGTCGGCAAGACGTACAGCATGCTCCAAGCCGCGCAAGAGGACCGGAAGCGGGGCGTCGAGGTCGTCATCGGATACCTTGAACCGCACGGTCGCGCCGAAACGGAGGCGATGGCCGACGGTCTTGAACGGATGCCCTTGAAAGGCCTTGAGCACAACGGGGTCACCTTCAACGAGTTCGACGTGGACGCGGCCCTTGTTCGCCGGCCGTCGCTGCTTCTCGTGGACGAGCTCGCCCACACCAACGCTACGGGGAGCCGCCACAAAAAGCGATGGCAGGACGTCGAGGAACTCCTTCGGGCCGGCATCAATGTCGCTACGACGGTCAATGTCCAACACCTCGAAAGCCTGAACGACGTAGTGGCGCAGATCACGGGGATCCGCGTCGCCGAGACCGTCCCGGACGCCCTCGTCGCTCAGGCCGATGAGGTCGAACTCGTCGACATCCCGCCGGAAGAACTCGTCCAGAGGCTCAGGGAAGGCAAAGTCTACGTCCCAGAGAAGGTCGAACACGCCTTAACGCACTTCTTCAAGCGACCGAACCTGCTCGCCCTCCGAGAACTCGCCCTCCGGCACACCGCAGAGCGCGTGGAGCTGGACGTCCGGACGGCCAGGGCCGCAGAAGGATCGGTCCAGCCTTGGGCGACCAACGAGCGCATCCTCGTCTGTATCGCTCCGAACAAGATGGGGACGCGCATCGTCAGGGCGGCCAAGCGGATGGCGGGCGCCCTCCATGCCGGACTGATCGCCGTGTACGTCGAGAGTCCTCGACAAGCCGCACTGTCCGACCGCGACCGCCTCTTCGCGTCCGAAGCCGTCCGGCTTGCCGAGAGCTTGGGCGCCGAGACGCTGATGCTGAGCGGGCAGGACATCGCGGCGGAGATCGTCCGCGCGGCCCAAGAGCACAACGCGACGATGATCGTCGTCGGAAAGCCCGTCCGACCCCCATGGAGAGAGTTCCTTTTCGGATCCGTCGTCGCCTCCATCGTCCGCGCGAGCGGGGACATCGACGTCCACGTCATTACGGGCGGCGACGACCTCGGTACGCCGATCCGGTTGGCTCCGCGCACCGAAAGGCACGACTGGCAAGGATTTGCCACCGCGGTCGTCGTGACGGCATTGGCGACCGTGGTCAACCTTTTGGTGGCAGGGGGCCTCTCGCTCGTCAACCACGTGATGCTGTACTTGCTCGGCGTCGTCTTCGTCGCGGCCAGGCACGGGCGGACAGCCGCCGTCGTCGCATCGCTTCTGAGCGTGCTGGCGTTCGATTTTACGCTCGTGCCTCCACGATGGACGTTCGCGGTCGACGACGCCGAGTACCTTCTCACCTTCGTCGTCATGTTGGTCGTCGGTGTGCTCGTCAGCAGCCTGACCTCGCGCTTGCGCGATCAGTCCGGGGCCGCATCCGACCGGGAACGCCGCACCGCCGCGCTCTACGACTTGAGCCGCAAACTTTCGAGCACCCGGAGCCGCCACGAGATCGGCGATTATGCCGCAGGCAAAGTCCGCGAAGTCCTCGGATGCGACGTCGCCGTTCTCGTCCGGAGCCGTTCGACAGGCAAGCTTTTCCCGGCTCCCGAGTCGAGGTCCGGCTTCGAGAAGGCCGCGAACGAAACGGTCGTCGCCGAGTGGGTCTTGGAGCACGGCATCCGGGCAGGCCGGGGGACCGACACCCTTTCCGGGGCCGAGGGGCTCTATGTCCCCCTCAATGCAGAGTCAGGGTGCGTCGGCGTGATGGCGCTTCAGACGAGCGTGGCAGGCGAGGATCCCCGACAACGCCACCTTCTCGAAGCCATCGCCAGCCAACTCGCGGTCGCGATCGAGCGCACGAACCTGGCCAAAGACTCTCACGAAGCCTCCATCGCCGTCGAGCAGGAAAGGCTTCGGAACAGCCTGCTGAGTTCGGTCTCGCACGACCTCCGATCGCCTCTCGCCGTCATCGCTGGAGCCGCGGAGAGCCTGGCTTCGAGCCCCTCGGTCCTCGGTCGCGACAAGGAGCTCGCCGATGCCGTGCTGACCGAGGCCAACCGCCTGGAACGGCAAGTCCGAAACCTGCTCGACATGACCCGAATGGAGTCCGGTACCGTAGTCCTCGACCGTCAATGGCAGTCGCTCGAGGAACTCGTCGGTTCTGCGGTCGAGCGCACCGAACCCCTTCTTGGCCCGCGTCCTCTCAGTGTGGGACTCGATCCCGACATGCCGCTGATCGAAGTGGACGGCGTCCTGATCGAACAGGTCTTCGTCAACCTTTTGGAGAACGCTGCCCGTCACACCCTGCCCACGACCCACGTGTGGATCCACGGCTCGCGAACGCCGGGGGGCGTCCAGGTGGAGTTCGCCAACGACGGCCCTTCAATCGAGGGCGGTGCGTCGGACAGCCTCTTCCAACGCTTCCAGAAGGGTCCGAACCGTGAAGGATTCGGGCTCGGTCTGGCGATCTGCAAAGCGATCGTGGACGCTCACGGCGGGACCATTACGGCTCTGGACCGGAGTGGCGGCGGCGTCGTCTTCCGGATCGGGCTGCCTGTCGACGGTCAACCGCCCGAGGTGCCACATGGCTGAGCCCGTGCGCGTCGTCGTGATCGACGACGAAGTCCAGATCCGGCGCTTCCTCAAGGCGGGACTCGGTGCGGAGTCGATCGAACTCTTCGAAGCGGAGACGGGCGAGGAGGGGCTGCGCATCGTCGCCCGCGCCAATCCCGACGTCGTTCTGCTCGATCTCGGTCTACCGGACATGGACGGACTGGAAGTCGCGCGTAGGCTCCGCGAATGGACCGACGTGCCGATCATCGTGCTCTCGGCCAGAGGCCAGGAGAAGGACAAGATCGCCGCCCTTGACGCAGGAGCAGACGACTATCTCACCAAACCGTTCGGCGTGGGCGAGCTCATGGCGCGCATCCGCGTCACCCGGCGCCACGCCGCTCGGTTGAAAGGCGCCGAGCCGGAGCCCCTGTTCGAGGCCGAGGGCCTGAGGGTCGACCTCGCCGCCCGCCTCGTCTTCTTGAACGGGTCCGAGGTCAAGCTCACACCGATCGAATACAGGCTGCTCGCGTGCCTCGTCCGCAATGCCGGGATGGTGCTGACACACCGCCATTTGCTGACCGAGGTCTGGGGCCCGGCCTATGCCGACGAACTGCACTACCTGCGCGTCTACATGGCCCAATTGCGGCACAAGCTGGAGCGCGACCCCGCCCGCCCCAAGCTCCTGACGACCGAGTCTGGCGTGGGCTATCGGTTACGGGTCGAGGGGTGAGGCGGAAAGCACCCTACACCCGTACCGTTCCGACCGGCACGAGCGCCGAGCTCTGCCCTGTCGACGGGCGGACGAAGCGCACCGCACAGGCGTAACACCCTGAGGGCACCGCGACGGTCCCCGAGAGGGACCCGGAGGTGAAGGTGTGGAAACCCTTCGTCCGGAACAGCGCCGGCGTGCCCTTCGAATGGAGCGATCCGACCGGCTGAAGAAGCAGCTCCGTCGTGACATCGGCGCCGTTCGGCGCGTTGGTGGAGAAGACCACTCCCGCTCCCCCTCCCTCGTGGGGACCGGATGGTTCGTGCCGGACACATGAGGGAGGGGCTAGGGGAGGGAGATCCGGGCCCGCTTGGGGACCGGACGGTTCGTGCCGGACACAGGCTCCACCCCCAACCCCCTCCTCATGTTCGGGGCACGAACCATCCCCTGCACACGAGGAGGGGGCTCCGGACTCCTCCTCTCCTTCCTTGCCCAAGCCGTCACCTGCACACGGGGAGCGGGCTCCGGACTCCTCCCGCTCTCTCGTGCACGGATCCTCTGCGGCGACCGATGAGGGGGCCACCGTGACCACGACCGCGTCGCCTGTAAAACCTTCGCCGGGCGGCAGGCGCGGGACGTCGCCGTCCGGGTCGACTTGGAGGAACTTGACTGCGAGCCCGGAGAAGACGGTGTGGGGCCGTCGGGCGGCGCCGCTTTCGGTCGGGCCGAGGGAACGGTCGAGCCCGCGGGCATAGGCGGACCAAGCCTCGGCTTCGGCCGGAGTGAGCTCCCGCCAAATGCGGGTGGCCCGAGACATCGCCTCGCGCACGGCCCTCTGGCCCGGGGTCTGCGGGTTCCGTGGCGTGATCCTTGGCCGTACGTAGACCGCGCCCGACGGCCCTCGCACCAAGACCACCGTGCCGGGTTTCCCCGTCAACCCGCCGAAGAGGACTCCTGTCGTCGCCCGCGCCATCCTGACCTTGATCTTCGGCGCAGCAAGCCGCTTTCTGCAGTGGTGCGGCCTTCCTTCACGCATGCTTCACGCATGCGGATGCGTGAAGCATGCGTGAAGGAGCGGTGAAAGACCGGGGAAAATGGCGTGTTTCGACGGACAGGGGGCAGGACGGGACGCTTCCGTAGGCCGGCCGCGGGAGCAGGGTTGTCTGGTAGCGTGCCTGGAGTCGGTGCGGACGAAGCATCCAGACTAGGTTCGGCGGCGCGCGGTGTGAGGTGGTGTCCGGAGTCTGGAGGCAGCAATTCGTGAGAAGTCCGAACGCGAGGGGAGGTGGTGAGCCGAGTGTGGAGGAAACGAAATCTAGACCTCAAATTGCAGAATCTGTGATACAGTGAATATGTGGCTTATACCTCGTACACGGTGCTAGGGGTTATAGGAGCTTTAGCTTCGTTGGGCGCACTGTATAAGCTTTCGTGCGATCTTTACACAGAGAGTCGACTGCGGGCGGCGGGGGGGGGCGACCTTCGCCGAGATCCACGGATTGGTTCACGCATCACATTGCCCGGCCACGACGTCGACAATCGAGGGATCGGGTTAGCACAAGGCAAAGTGCTCGTCGTCTATGCGGGAGCTTGCACCTCTTGCAGCCTAAATGCCGTTGATCCGACCGTGTTGCCCTTCAAAGCGTTCGATCAAATCGTTTTGGTGTTCTCCGCCACGCCACAGGAGGTTCCCAAAGCGCTGCGCTCAGTCAATGCCAAGCTGCGCCTGATCGCCGATCCGCACCTTGATCTTACAACTTCGCTCAACGCCCTCTGGGTCGGACGTTGGTATGAATACATCGACGGAACGCTTGTGCGCATGCAACGGAGCGCTGACGAGAAATGTATTGGACGTGCCTCGTGACAACGATCAATGGCTCCAAGTTTAGGCACGGCGTCACATTGTTGGAGGTAGTCACATGTTTGACGGTGCTCGTTCTACTCTTCACAGTCCTCATGCCGGTCTTCGCAAAGGCCAGGAGATCAGCGATCATTTCAAAGAGCTCGGCACAAATGAGGCAGTTTCAGCAGGCACTCTATTTGTACCAGATCGACCACGACTTTCAGGGCGGGCCATCACAAATCGGATTGCCACAGAGTTTAGCCATATTCAGGTTTACGCCCTACCGCTATCCATTGGACATGTTCAAGACGGGCGGTACGCCAAAGCCCGGCAGCAAATATGCAGTCTATATCCAGATGTTCCCCTCGGAGCATGACGCTGCCTCATCGAAAGGGAAGGGTGGTGAAAGTCCTTGGATGACGCACAATTCACGAACCGGCGGGAACCCGGTCCTCTTGGTCGACGACAGTCAAAACGTCGAAGATTCTTGTACTGATTGCTATTTTGAGAGCAGGTTCGGCCTGGGTATCTATGCGGACGGGCACGTACGAAGGCAATGGACAAAAGGGCTCTTGGCCCGGTACGAGGCATGGGAGTGAGACCACCCGCGACAGATCGACCCAAAAGGTGAACACTATGAAATACTTAACAAAGATGACAAGCGTCCTAGCGGCGACATTAGCCATAGCAGCGAACTCAATAGCGCTCTGCAACTGGGGTAGCGGTAGTTTTGCACCGTCGACGCCTCCGAACAACTGCGTAGGATATAACTGTGCTCTTGGGTGCGACCTAACGGTGTGGGGCCCAACGGCTGACACGTGCTACCAGAGCATGGACGCTTGCTGCCAGTGCACGTATTATTATGGAACTTGCGTGAATTGGTCTTGGTGCGGAGGTGGGACAGGCGCACTGTCGGCTTCAAGACTGGAGTACTCGACCAGGCTCTGCAACGGTGTGGTCGGACGGTGCTCTCCGTAGGTTTGGTCGCCGTATCGGAAAACGTCGTTGAAGACCACGGTCCGTTCTCTGATTGCAGACAAAAAGCGGCGGCAGGCACTTTGCGTCGTTGTGCTTTTGGTCACGTCCTCTCTCGTGCTTTGGGTCGTCGTGGCGAGAAGGCCAAGGCCTTTGACTTTGGACGCGAAAGCCGTCGTAGAAGCATTGCAGTCGGGGGACGGCAACCGCATATTGCCCTACGTCTGGGAAGAAGAGATCAAAGCGAACGGCTATACGGCCGCTAGCCTCACCGCGATCTGCCGAGAGGCCCTGAACCCTGTACTGACACGGAACACGGCGCGAGGCCTCGAACTTCAGGACGATGGCGGAAGCGCGGCCGCAGGACTTCAACTGTCTTCGCCAGAAGGCAGGCCAGGGGAATTAGCCGTAAGCGTGTTCAAGACGAGCAACGGGCCGCGCTTCAGCTTTATGAACACGCTTATGGCCGCCTGGGCCGTCGACCACAGATTGCGAAAGGGAGAACCAAGAAGCCTTGAAACCTTGGCCACCGGCCAGATCGAGGGTTGGGAGAAGTACGGCTCGACTTTGCAGGGTCTAGGATGCAAGGTCATTGCCCGCGAGCAAGCGAAGGAAGGGGTATTGGAGCTCGAGGGAATCGACGAGTATGTCCAACGATGGAGAGGTCTGTTGGCCGATTCCAAAAAGGGTGGCTAAGTCATGTCTCAATATCTCCGAACTCCGCCCTCGGCGGATCAGGATCTTCCGCCAGACTCCGATGTGGAGGGCCACGCTCCGTCGCGGCCGCTTCCGCACGTTTCCCGCAGAGTGTCAAAGATGCGAAGGATCGCAAAGCGCGACCGCCCTCCGATTGACCCTTTGCTGCCTCCAGACTCCAAAGTCCTCGCGGTGACGACAAGGATCCGACCTAGTCTGGAGGCTTGTCGGCCTGCTCCCAAGGGTCTCCCTCTCCCCGCTTGACGGTTGGCCCGGTCTGGCAACGGTGTCCACGTTTCACTCCGCCGGACCGGCGGGTGGCAAGGACAAAACGCTCCGTTCTGCCCTAGGCATGGCTCGTGGACCGAGCGAGCGTTTCTGTCCTTGTCCGCAGGACCGCGTCAACGGGGCAGTCGCGCCGCGTCCAGGACAAGGCGGCACGCCCGTCCCTCTTTGTCCTGGCCACCTGTCAAGAGGTCACCCTTTGGTGGGGCCACCCGCCGCAAGGCCCTGGCTTCCCGTCCGGAAGACTATCCTTGGTCCTCAGCGGGCTCGGACGTCCTGGGACGCGACCCGTGGTGACGTCCTTGACCCGGTCTGCAACGGGACAAGTGCGCTCGAAAGGCTCGTCACGGCGCGTTGCCAGACCGGGCCACCCGTCAGAATCCTTTGTCGAGCGACCGGGTTGATCGGGACGATCCCGGGTGCTTGCCCAAACCTTCGCGAACAGGTCTTACGACGGAAGGGGCAAGCGACGGGTGGCCACATTCGCCTGAGGGACAAGAATCTTCATGCTTTTTCGCATTCGCCCTAACGAACCGCTTAAAGCGCTCCAAAACTCTATCTTGCGGGCCGAGGGAATACCGGTCCGCAAACCGTTCCCGAGGCCCGTAACGGATAACAACATGAAACGAGCCGAAGGAGGTGCGCCATAGCACGCGCCGAACTGTCCGTCGCCTTCCAGTCCTTACGAGGTAAGGCAGGCACTCTCGTCATCGTCAAAGGGCGCGACGGCTATTACATAAGGCCGCGCGTGACACCTGCGAACCCGAGTACTCCCGCGCAGCAAGCCGTCCGTACGAACCTTCGCAAGGCCGCTGTCGCTTATAAGAACCTCACTCCTGCCCAAGCGGCGGCATGGGAGCTCTATGCGCAGACGCAGGTCGTGGAGAACCCTCCGACGGGGCGCAAACCGAAGAAGACCGCAGTCGACGCCTTTGTCGAGTTGGCCGCAAAGTTCTTGCAGGTCACTCCGACCGGAACGGTGCCGACCGCCCCGCCTGCGGCGTCCTATTACGGGGACAGCATCGCCGTGACGGTCGCTTATTCGGCCGGCAAGGCGACTTTCACCGGGTCGGCGCCGAATAGCCTGAACACGCGGACCGAGTTGCTCATGCAGCGCCTTCCGGCGCAGAACCGCCATGCGCAAAAGGGCGCTTACCGGAGCAAGGGCTTCGTACAGTTCGTGCCGGGGACGCTCAGCTTCGACGTGACGGTGCCGCCGGGATACTATGCCGCGGCGTACCGTTTCGTCAACGTCGCGACGGGGCAGGCGACCGACCTGCAACCGATCAACGCCGGTCAAGTCACGCTCGCGCTGGAAGCGGGTGGGAGCGGGACGAAGAAGAAGGCGGCGTAGAGCGGGTGTCGGGAGTCGGGTCTCGGGTGCCGACTCCCGACTCCCGACCGTCGGCCCCTGATCGCCTCCGTCGCCTTGCGCCACCTCCTCCGATAGCGGCACCATGATCTGCATCAGGGGTGGATCGACCCCTCACCCCAACCCCTCTCCCCCGGAGGGGCGAGGGGCCCCGGACGATCGACTCCCCACCCCCTGATCCCCTTTCCCGACTAAACTAATCGCGTGAACCCGACGCTGCAGAACTGGCTTGGCGACGAGATCCAGAAGCTCCGCGACCAGCACCTCTACAAGACCCCGCGCATCCTCGAGTCCCCGGCCGGAGGGCGGGTGCGGATGGACGGCAAGGAGGTCGTCAACATGTCCAGCAACAACTACCTCGGCCTCGCCAACCATCCGAAGGTGCGGCAGGCGGCGCTGGACGCGGTCGAGAAGTGGGGCGTCGGCGCGGGTGCGGTGCGGTGGATCGGCGGCACGATGCGCGTCCACGACGAGCTGGAGGAGCGCCTGGCGTCGTTCAAGCACGTGGAGGCGGTCCTCGTCTTTACGAGCGGATTTACCGCCAACAGCGGCTGCATTCCCGCGGTGCTGACCGACAAGGACGTCGTGATCAGCGACGAACTGAACCACGCCTCGATCATCGACGGCGTGCGCTTGAGCCCGGCCGAATACCGCAAGAGCGAAGGTTGGGTCTACGCGCACAAGGACATGGACGCGCTCGAGGACTGCCTGAAGCGGGCGCAGACCAAGGGTTTCGCCAAGAAGATGATCATCACCGACGGCGTCTTCAGCATGGACGGCGACATCGCGCCGTTGCCGGAGATCGTCCGCTTGGCCGAACAGTACGACGCCTTCGTCATGGTCGACGACGCCCACGCTTCGGGCGTGCTCGGCGATTGCGGGGCGGGGACGACCTCGCACTTCGGCCTCTACGGCCGGGTCGACATCCAGCTCGGGACGTTGAGCAAGGCGCTCGGTGTGGTCGGCGGCTACATCGCGGGCTCGGCGAAGCTGAAAGAATGGTTGATCAACCGAGGTCGCCCGTACCTTTTCTCGACCGCGCACCCGCCGATGGTGGCGGCGGCGCTGATCGCGGCGCTGGACGTCATGCAGAACGACCCGGAGCCGATGCGCAAGCTGTGGGACAACGCGAAGAAGTGGAAGGCGATGCTGGCCGATGCAGGCTTCGACACGATGGGCAGCGAAACGCCGATCACTCCCGTCATGTTCGGGGACGAGAAGGCGGCTCAGGATGCGGAGAGGATGCTGTGGGACGAGGGGGTCTACGCGCTGGCGATCGTCTATCCGACGGTCGGTCGCGGCAAGGCCCGAATCCGGACGATGCCGAGCGCGGCGCACACCGACCAAGACTTGAAGGACGCGTTGGACGCGTTCGTGCGGGTACGGGACCGTTTGGGCGCGGTGACGGCCTAAGGGCACGATCCGCGCGCCGGATACGTCTGCATTCTTGAGACCGACGTGCGTCTTCCCCCGATCATCATGTTGACCGCCCTTCTTGCCTGCGTCGCCTGTCAGCCGCCCGTCGTCTTCACGGAACGGGACAAGGAAGAGGCGTCGCGCGTCGTTGTGGTGGTCAACCAGGGGAGCACGGACAGCGAAGAGGTCGCGGGCTACTACCGCACGAAGCGGGCGGTCCCGGCCGAGAACGTGATCAAGGTCAAAACCGTCACGACGGACAACATCCCTTACGACGATTACTACAAGTCGATCGAGAAACCGGTGAAGGAAGCGATCGGCAAGCTCGGTCGGCGGATCGACTACATCGTGATGACGAAGGGCGTCCCGATCCGGATCAACGACGACGGAGGTGCCGCGACGGACGCGCTGTTAGCGGGGATGAACCTGCCGTTCGGCACGATCAGCCAGTTGACGGAAGAAGGGGTCAAGAAGTCGATGAACCCGTACTTCGGTTCCGAAGAGCCGTTCGAGAGCACGAAGTTCAGGGGGATGTACCTGGTGACGCGGCTTGATGGGCCGACCGTGGCCGACGCGAAGCGGTTGATCGACAACGCCTTGGCCGCCAAGTCGGCGAGGGGTCCCTTCTTCTTCGACCAGGCGGGAAACCGCAACTCGGAAGGCTATTCCGTGTTGAACAAGGCGCTGGAGAAGGCGTGCGAAGACCTTCGCAGCGGCGGCTGGCAGGCGGCCCTCGAATCGACGAACGCGTTCGTGGCCCCGAGCGAGGCCCTAATGGGCTACTGCAGTTGGGGCAGCAACGACAGTGGGTTCAGCGAAGTCACGTATCACAAGTTGAAGTTCTTGCCGGGCGCGCTGGCAGAAACGTTCGTGTCGACGAGCGGGCGGTCGTTCGAGCCGGGAAAACCAGGTCAGAGCCAGATCACGGATCTGATCAAGCAAGGCGTGACGGGCGTCAAAGGCTACGTCAGCGAGCCGTACACGTTCGCGCTGGCACGACCCGAGATCCTGTTCCAGCGCTATACGAAGGGCATGAACCTGGCCGAATCGTTCTACGCGGCCTCACTCGTGGCGAAGTGGAAGGACGTCGTGATCGGTGACCCGTTGTGCCGTCCGTACCGCAAGGACTAACGGGCGCCGCGCTCCCTTGAGACGGCCCACTCGGGTGGAGGGACGTTCTCAAACGTGTTCGCGTTCAAGTCAGCGACGAGGGTCGGTGACCCGTCAGGGAAACCGTCCCAAGCCCACAGACAGCCTTTGTCGCCGAAGATCACCCGTCCTCGGTGGTCGACATCGAGCCACCGCGATTCAAAGGTCCGTTCGGCAAGGGACAGCCGCTCACGTCCGTCGCTGTCCAAGGCTTTCCAGACGCCACGGTCGTGCCATGAATGACGCTCGAGACGGCCGTTCGCAAACGACTTGACCATGAGGCCGGCCGCGTCGGTCCGCCACCTTGGGACGCTGTCTTCGAGCAAGGACGAAACCTGGTCCGGATCCAGGCTCGCTTGCTTTCGAGGATCGAGGAGGCCTTCCAGCACGTTCAGGAGCTTCTTGGAGACGTCGCTCCATGAGGGGTTAAGGATCTCGACCTTGAGTTTTCGAACGACGTCCCATCCGTGCCTCTGTAACCTCGTGGTGAAGACCGGTTCGTCCTCGGACCCGCCGAGCGACATCCGGCGGGCCTTAAGCCACGAGGGGGGAGCCTTGGCCTCCTTCCAGAGTCCAGGGGGATCGTTGAGCGACAATCTGCCGTCCTCTTGCCACACTCCTCCGCCGTTCCATTCACTGCCTGTGAACCACAGTGCGATCGCAGAGAAGTAGGGCGGCCGGCTGACCGCCGTCCATCCACATTCTTCCCATGATTTGCTGACGATCTTGTCCGCCAGTTGCCGGGTCGAGGAGTAGTTGGTGAACGCGCCGACCATGAGCTGTCCGTCGGGGCTCACGTCGCACCGTTTGGTGTAGACCCGCCCGCGGATCCACTGGCCCGGAGCGACGCTATCGGTATCCGTGTCCCAGACAAGGAGCTGGGTGAGTTTGCTCGGGCCGCGGCGGAAGACGACCGCCAGCGGCGACCTGCTCGCAAGGATGCCGTCGATACGGGCCAGTGGGCTCGGCTTTGCCATATCAGAACCCGGCGCCGGGCGCGCCTTCGAACATCGGGAACGGTTTGTCGTACCGTTTCTCGGCGTCGCGACGCTCGCGACGCGCGCGGACGTCCTGGATCAGGCCGTTGACGCTGTGCGGTGCAGCCGCGGGGTGCTTGAAAGCCCGCTTGAATAGAGGCCAATAGGCATCGATCCCGTGAGACAGGTCGAAGACCATGATCCCTTGGGTCGTGGCAGCGGCGGCTTGAAGCGAGCGCGCGACGAGGTCTTCGTCACCTTTGAAGTCGGCGAGCTGGATTCCGGCGTACACCCAACACTGGTCTCGGGCGACGCGGCTGCTCACGACGCCTGCGGCTTCGACCGTCCGACCGATCGGCTGGCCCTGTTCTAAGGCTCTGAACATCGTCGGAACGCGGTAATAACAGCCCGTGATCAGGACGTCCAGGTTCTTCGCGAAACCGGCTTGCCGGTATTTTCGCGTCAGGAACGGGAACCCGGCGGCCAAGGCGTCGGAGGCATAGTTCGAACCGTACTTGGCATAGTCGCCGTACCATGAACCGGCGTAGATGCCGAACCGCGTGGCGGGGCTGGCCTCTTTGAGCGTCTGTCGGACGCGCAGCGTGAAGGACGCCAGTTCGTCGGCGCGCCAGGCGAGCCAATCGTCGAAAAAGGCGCCGGGCTTCATGCCTTTGGTTTCGCCTGAGAACGTGGTCTGGTACACGTCGTCCGGCCAGACGAGCCTTCGGCCGATTTTCCTCTCGAACTTCGCCCGCGTGTAATCGCTGAAGTCGGCGTCCAAGCCGTGGAACCGATAGCGGTCGTCGAACAAAAGCCCGTCCGGTCGGTACCGGGACGCGACTTCTTTGACGAACGCCAAGACCCGGGCCTGGACTTCTGGATGATGGGGGTTCATCATCAACGGGATTTGGTCTTGACCTTCAGAGGTCGGTGCGAACGTCGCGTTCGATCCGCGCAGACCGGAGCGGAGTTCTTCGGCCGGCGTGGCCGAATAGACGACGGACTGGAGTTCAGGATGTCGGTAACCCCATCCTGCGTCGCCGAACTGACTGTCGGCCTTACCTTCGTCCCGCTTGGCGTACTGGTGGCCCTCGCAGAACGCGTTCAAACTGACGAAGAACGACAGCCCGGCGGCGAGGGTCTCGGCGCGCATCGCCTTGACCGGATCGTAGCCTTCGGGCATCGTCTGGTCTTTCCACCGCGTCATCTGCCGGGTCAAGGCGCTCGGATAGACGGTGCGGCCGACGATCGGCTTGACGTCGTAGACGACCGTGTTGAAGCCGACGTCCTTGATCTTGGCGACCAGCGCCCGGATCCGGTGGTCGCTGGACAGGGCGCTCAGGTTCGCGCTTCCGTCGATCCAGAGGACGCGGCCCTGGAGGCCGTACTTTCTGCAGACTCCGTCCGCGACCATATCGCCGGCGTACCGCTCGTCCACTGTGACGTACGGGAGGGCGGGGAACGGGGCCGCAGCGACGAAGTGGTTCGTCTGCAGGGCCAAGGCGGCGATAAGGATCACTCGATCCTTTTACCTGTCCTGCATGCCCTTGGGCCGTCTGGGACGTCATGTTCCATATGCGCAGAAACCAGTTCCTAGCACTTTGTGCCGTCACGCTCGTCGGCAGTACGGTGGGCGGTTACCTTGCCCGGACGGGGCCCACGCCCGCGATGGCGCAGTACGTCGTGCCCCCGAACAGCCCGAACCAACAGGTCCGGACGGAAAACGTGCTGTTCATCCCTGACGGTGGCCTTCGCATGGTGACGGGCCAAAACCGGACGATCGGGTTCATCGGCTCTACGAACGGCGCCGCGTCCATCGCCCTGTTCGACCAGAGGGGGCGACCGGGCGTGTTGCTCTCGGGCGACGGCGGCGGCCAGGTCTCGCTTCAAGGCCAATCGACGTCGGTCAAGCTCGGTTCCGGTAGCGAAGCCGGCCTCCAACTGACGTTCGACGGCCGGACGTCGACCCTGAAACTGAAGGACGGTGCGGTCCTGACGTCCTCGAACGACGGGGGCCGGTTCCAGGTCAACGATGCCCGGGGCGAGGCCCGACTGCGGATCGATGGACCGGCCGAGGGCGGCAGGATTTCAGGTTACGGCAGGAACGGGGTCCAGAAGTTCGAGGTCAAAGGAGCGGCGGAAGACGGACAGATCGACCTCTTCGGAAAGGACGGGGCCGCGGGATTCCAAGCCAAGGGTAACGGTTCGGCGTCCGTGACGGCCGAGAAAAAATCGCTCTGGAGAGTGCCCGCTTCCGAGGGAGGGGACGGCGGCGGTTAGTCGACAGGTCTGGCAGGCAAAAATCCCATAGGACGGAACGCGCTTGCGCCAAACTCCCGCAGATGACGTCCCGGCTCGAGTTCGCGGTCGAAACCGCCCGGGAAGCCGGGCGAAGTACGATGGCGTTGTTCCGTGAGGGACGCAGTTTTGGTCTGAAGTCCGATGCGACACCCGTCACCGAAGCGGACACGGGCGCCGAGCGCCTCGTCCGGCAAAGGATCGCCGAGCGGTATCCGGGAGAAGCCGTGCTCGGGGAGGAAGAAGGGGGCGAGGCTGGATCGGAGGACAGGTGGGTCGTCGACCCGATCGACGGGACGAAGTCGTTCGTCGCGGGCGTCCCGTTGTTCGGAACGCTGGTCGCGTACGAAGTCGATCGCCGTCCCGTCATAGGGGCGGCGTACTTTCCCGCCCTCGACGAGACCGTCTGGGCCGAAGAGGGGTCCGGGTGTTTCTGGAACGGCGAACGGTGTCGGGTCAAGTCCGAGTCGGACTGGTCGCGGGCTGTCGTGTGCTGCGGAGGTCTGGCGTCCTTGGCCGACCAGGGGGTCCTGGACAAGCTGGTCGGTCTGTCGCGTCGGGCGCTGGCCGTCCGGACCTGGTGCGACGCTTACGGGCACGCCCTCGTCGCAACGGGCCGGGCCGACGCCATGGTCGATCCCAAGGTCTCTCGTTGGGACGTCAGTGCCATGTCGGTCATCGTCAAGGAAGCCGGTGGCCTCTTCCACGACTTTAAGGGAAACGAGGAGCCGGGTGGATCGGCCCTGAGCCGGACGCCCGCCATCGACGGGCCGCTTCGGGAGGCACTCGGACTATGAGGATCGTCGGCATCGACTTCGGAGGGGCCCGGATCGGCGTCGCCGTCGGTGAGTCGGGTGTCGGCCTCGTGTCACCCAGGAAACCTTTGGAGGCTTCCGGCACGTTGAAGACGGATGCGCGGCACATCGTCGAACTTGCGGCCCAAGAAGAGGCTGGGACGGTCGTCGTAGGTTTGCCTTTGGTCGAGGGCGAAGAGACCAAGATGTCCCGTGTCTGCCGGGCGCTCGGAGCGGAGATCGCGGCCCTAGGTACGACGGTCGCGTTCTGCGACGAGTCGTGGACGAGCCATGAGGCCGAGACGGCCATGTTCGAAGTAGGGTTGAAGGGTTCGGAACGGCGCAAGAAGAGCGACGGGGAAGCGGCGTGCCGGATCGTGGAACGGTATCTGGAGGCCGATGTCCCGAAGGGGTAAGGGCTGTGGCAAGAGTTGCGGCTGTGCCTCTCTGGCCTTGGCCGCATTGATCGGGGCCGGGGCCTGGTTCGCCATCGGTCTGACGCCGACCCCGGTCGGGAAAGAGCGCTACGTCAAGTTCGCGTCGTCGACACGGTTGCACGACGCACTCGTACGGCTGGAAGGCGAAGGCATCGTCAAGAACGCGATGGCGACTGAGGCGGTGGCCCGAGTGACGGGAAGGCCCGCAGAGGTGAAGTCGGGCACCTATCGGCTGAAGCCGGGTCTGACGACCGACGGCCTGTTCCAAGCGCTATCGAAGCCCGTCGTCTTGCGCGTCCGGACACCGGAAGGATGGTGGATCGCAAGGACGGCCAAGCGGCTGGAAGACTCGGGCGTCTGTTCCGCCGAGGAGTACCGGCTCGCCGCGGCCGATACGTCGCTCGCCCAGGAGGCGGGACTGACCGTCGACGGTTCGCTGGAAGGTTTCCTGTTTCCCGACACCTACGACTTTTCACCTGCGACTCCCGCGGTAGAGGTCGTGAAGACGCAACTTCGGACGTTTAAGCGCAAAGTCGGCGAGGGCGACCTTCGGAGGACGGTGACGATCGCATCGCTCGTGGAACTGGAAGCAGCCCTGGACGCGGAACGGTCGAAGATTGCCGGCGTCATCGAAAACCGCCTCAAGAAAAACATGACGCTCGATTTGGACGCCAGCGTGCTTTACGCCTTGCAGGAGTGGAGACAGTTGCCGCCCGGGTTCGTCCGTACGGTCCGTTCGCCGTACAACACCTACCTTCACAAGGGTCTGCCGCCTGGCCCGATCGGTTCTCCGAGCGTGAAAAGCATCCTCGCTGCGAAGCGACCCGACACGCACGGGTACCTTTACTACGTGGCCAGGCCCGACAGGAGCCATCTGTTCGCCAAGACGTACGAGGAGCACCGGGAGAACATCAAGAAGGCCCGTAAAGAGTGGGCCGCCAAGGGGCGGCGTTGAGACATTTCCGACACGGACGATTCGAACGGCACCGTATCCCCTCGTCGCTTCGCGGCTTCTGTCCGACGGAGGCCCTGCGCGCGCTGGAGGACATCGACCTGGAAGCCCTTTGGGCCGCAGGCAAACGACTGATCCTTCTCGACGTCGACAACACCCTCTTGCCGTGGAGGAGCCGCGACATCCCGGCTTCGACTCACGACTGGATCCGGGCGGCCAAGACGCTCGGGTTCCAGTTCTGCGTCCTCAGCAACACTCGCCATCCGGAGCGGCTTACCGCCCTCTGTTCGGAGATGGGCGTGGACTATGTGCGGGACAAGTTCAAACCCAGCCGCAAGATGTACTTGATCGCGCTGGAACGCTATGGAGTGCCCGCCGAACAGGCGGTCATGGTCGGAGACCAACTGTTGACGGACGTGTTGGGCGCGAACCGGGCCGGGATCGACGCGGTCTGGGTCAAGCCGCTCGGGCCGAAGGAGTTCGTCGGCACGCGCGTCCTGTCGCGGAACGTCGAGCGGGTCATCGGGAAGTTCCTCTACCGATATTTCCAGGCGACGGAGTCGAACGAGCCGTCCGAGCCGACCAAGACCGGTTTCTTCGGCCATAACCTGGTCCGTCAATTCGGCAAGTTCGTGATCGTCGGGGGGACGTCGACGGTGATCGACTTCACAGTCCTGTTCGTCCTGATGTTCTGGATCAAACCGGGCGGTGAAGAGCTGGGGACCATCGTCGGAAGGAACCTGATCGCTCAGTACCCGCACTTGTTCGAGGGCTGGATCACCCGGACGTCCGACGCGGCCGTCCCGGTGTTCCAGCCCATCGCCTCGACCATCGCCCTTTTGAACAGCTTTGCGTTCAACCGGATGTGGACCTTCCGCATTTCCGGCAACGAGGACAAGGGCCTCCAGTTCCGCCGCTTCCTCGTCGTCTCGTTGTCGGCGATGTTCCTGAACTGGGTGATCACGACCAAACTGAACAGCGTCGTCCCCGGCCATCCTAAGGTCAGCCTCGCCGTCGCGAAGGCCGTCGCGACCGTCGTCGTCGCGTTCTGGAACTTCTTCGGTCAGAAGCTCTGGGCCTTCAAGCCCCGCAGCGAAAGCGATCAGGACGGCTCTCTCCCGCAGGTCCCTCAGGGCGAATCGGGAACGTAAGGGGAACAACGGGACTGTGGACTGGTACGAGTGGTCCGAGACGCCTGAAGGAGAGTTCGCCGTCATCGGCGATCCGGTCTCCCATTCGTTGTCGCCACGCATGCACTCCGAAGCCTATGCCGCGCTCGGGCTGTCCTACCGTTACCGGGCCGTCCGAGTCCCGGTGAGCGAGTTCGAAGAGGCCGTCGATAGGCTCCGGTCATTGGGGTACTGGGGATTGAACGTCACCGTCCCGTTGAAGGAAACGGCCTACCGCTCGTTTCCGGGCGGAGACCCCCGGCAAGGTGCGGTCAACACGATCAATCTGCGCGACGACCGGGCGACCAACACGGACGCTCCCGGCTTTATGGGGACCCTCCGCGACTTGGGCGTCGCCCCTTGCAAGAGCCTCGTGCTCGGCGCAGGAGGATCGGCTCGAGCGCTCGTCGTCGCCCTTGCGGACGCCGGATTCGAAGTCTTGCTGTTCAACCGTACGTCGGCCAGGGCCACGGCCTTGTGCGAACAGGTCCAAGTTCCGGTCACCGTCCTCGAGAACCCGGATCCGGCAGGGTGTGCCTTGATCGTCAACGGGACGTCTGCCGGTCTGAGGAAGGAGTGTCCGCCAGTCCTTTGGGGCCGGGCCGAGCCAGGGGCCGTCGCCTACGACCTGACGTATTCGGGGGAGGAGACTCCCTTCGTCCGTGCGGCCGGCGAGGTCGGTTTGAGGGCCGTTGACGGCCGCAGGATGCTTGTCGACCAGGGCGCCCTGTCCTTCGAGTGGTGGACGGGCCTGCCCGCCCCTCGAGAAGCTATGCTTCATGCCGTCCTTTGAACGTCCTCCGACCGAGTCCTGAGAACATCAAGGCGGCCGCCCGGATCATCCAGCGGGGTGGGACGGTCGTCATGCCGACCGAAACCGTCTACGGCCTGGCGTGCAACGCCCTGGACGAAGAGGCCGTTGCCAAGGTGTTCGCCTTGAAGGGCCGGCCGGACGACAATCCGATGATCGTCCATATCGCCGATCTCGACGGCCTGGACCAGATCGCGCGGAACGTGCCTGCGGTCGTCCGTGTCTTGGCCGAGAGGTTTTGGCCGGGCCCCTTGACGATGGTGCTCGAAAAGGCCGAGCACGTCCCATATCGG
The DNA here is from genome assembly GCA_018268395.1 of Armatimonadota bacterium. Classification (NCBI taxonomy): domain Bacteria; kingdom Bacillati; phylum Armatimonadota; species Armatimonadota bacterium. The sequence continues at coordinate 354,412 of JAFDWQ010000003.1, forward strand.
ACGACGGGTGGGCTGGACACGGTCGCCGTCCGGATCCCGGACCATCCGGTCGCCTTGGCCTTGATCCGGGAGTGCGGCTTACCGCTCGCTGCCCCCAGCGCGAACGCCTTTACGAAGCTCTCTCCGACGAGCGCCAAGGACGTCGCCCCGGAGATCGCGGAAGGGGCCGGGATGGTCTTGGACGGTGGGCAGTGCCAAGTCGGTTTGGAAAGCACGGTCCTCGACCTGGCCGGCGAACAAGTCCAGATCCTTCGACCGGGAGGCGTGTCCAGGGCGGAAGTCCAGGCTGTCCTGGGTATGCCGTTGGGCATCGTCCCTCCTCCGTCCGTCAGGAAGTCCCCTGGGCTTTATCGCCGCCACTATGCGCCGCGTGCGACCGTTAAGCTGACGGACCGTATGAGGGCGGGCGAGCCAGGTCTCGTGTTCGGCGCTTCGGGCGGCCCGTCGCAGGTTTCCATGCCTAGCGAACCGGCCGCCTATGCGGCGAACCTCTACAGCGCTCTGAAGCGGCTAGACGACCAGGGCCACGACGAGATCTGGGTCGAGCTTCCTCCCGAAACGCAAGAATGGGAAGCTGTCCGTGACCGGCTCAGGAAGGCGAGTTCGCGCTAGTCGCGTTCGCCGCGGACGATGACGAGGGGCCGCTTGACTTTGTCGATCACGGCTTTCAAGACTTTCAGGTATGCGTCGTCACCTTTCATGTCGGAAGCCAAGCCGACGATCACGTGGGCGGCGTCGACCTCGGCCGACACTTCTTGAATGATCGTCGGAATGTCGCGGGTCCGCTCCAACCGGATCTCACAGGCCGTCCCGTGTTCGGACATCCGTCGACGTCCGTGCTCTAGGGCCGAGGCGGCGAACTCCTCTTCTTTGGGCATCGGAGCCGTGACGGGAAGTTCCCTCGGGATCAGGATCGGGCAGAGTAGAACGACTTTGGCGGGCACGGCCTCGATCAGCTCTTCCAAAACCTTGAACATGTGCGCGTCGCTGGAGTCGCCGCTGATGACGGCCAAGATGTTCCGGTCGAACTCCTTGAACGACTCCTTCTTCCGCTTCTTCCCGTGGTCCTCTTCTTTGACGAGCAGGTCGAGCGACCGCCGGGCTTCCTCGACCGTCGCGGCGACGGGAAGCTGAGACCGGACCTCCGGTACTTCGCGGAAGACCTCCATGACGGCGGGAGGGACGGCCGCCACCACGATCCGCGCTTGCTCGTGCGACTTGACGAACCGGATCGCATCGTGGAAGGTCTCCGCGCCTTCGGGTGTGAGGGCCGTGATGCCGCTACAGTCGACGATGACGCCCGTCGGGTGCCTCCTTAGCGTCAACGAGATCGCCGTGTGGATGGTGTCCCAAAAATTCGACCTCAAGGGGCCGGACAGGACGACGACGTCATCATACGATTCGACGATCATGGGTTTGGACGACCTTGCGGCGGGCCTGACGGTGGCGCCGCGACGGAGTCGGGTGCCGCGCCCTCCGGATTCTGACGCCAGATGTCACAAATGTCCAGGGCCCGGTCTAAGACGGTCCAGACCATAGGGGCGCCTTTCAGGCCCGCGACGAGCCTCGGGTTGAGACATGCCGCCCGTATGGCCGTTTCCGGTCCGAAGTCCGACCAAAGGTTCCGAAAGCAGTCCGTCAGCGTGCTCGCGCTGCCCGCTAGCGCCCCGTTCGACTCTAACCTGACGGTTCCGCCCGAGACCCGGCAGTCGTGGCCCCACATGGTCAGGGCCGAGCCGTCGGACAGGCCCGCCGCCATCGTCGAGTCGCTCACCGCCACCACCTTCTCCACGCCCTTGTTTTTGAACAACAAGGCGGCGGCCTCTTTCGAAACGTGGTGGCCGTCGTAGATCAGCTCCGCCGTCAGGTCAGGATCGCTCAGGACGAACCCCACGGCCCCTGCTTCCCGATGATGGAACGGCCGCATCGCGTTGAACGTGTGGGTCGCGTGTCGGACGCCCCATCCGGCTCCCTTGACCGACTCTTCGAAGGTCGCGTCGGTATGCCCCATGCTGACCGTGACGCCATGTGCGGCCAACCGTCGGACGAGCACCTCCGCCCCGGGCCGCTCCGGTGCAAGCGTGATCAGCTTGAGCCGAGGGTCGTCGAGGACGGCGTCCCAGTCCTGGTCCGCTTGAGCGGGGTCGACGATATCGGCCGGCGGTTGCGCACCTGGATGGAGCGGACTGATGAACGGCCCTTCAAGGTGAAAGCCCGGCACGGCGCGATGGTCAGGAAGAGCCTCGACGGCCCGCGACACCTGGCCACAGGGCGCCGTGACCGTCGTCGGCAAGAGGGCTTCGTACCCGATCGACTCGAGACAAGCGACCATCCGTGACACGTCGTCCGGCGAGGACGACATGATGTCGGTCCCGAAGGCGCCGTGGATGTGGACGTCGACGAACCCCGGGATCAAGTAGGCGTCCGCAGGGCCGTCAAGACGATCCGAGAAGCGGAAGCCGGTGCGGTCGAAACCGTACGTCCCGAATCCGTCCGGCCCCAAAGCCTCGAACCTAGGCGTCATGCGCGCCGAGCGTACCCTTCGACCGATCTGTAGACCTCCCCGTCGATCTCCAAGAGAGTCAGGGCATGAAGGACGTCCGGCACGGGCAGACCGGTCTCTTCCCCGATCGATTCGGCGCTTCTGGGTAGCCCTGTGACAGCCTGGAGCACGCGATCGCCGACCCCGCCGCGGTCGGTGTCCGGTGCCGATCGGATTTGGGAGCGCATTCCCAGGGCGGCGGCGACCTGTCCAGGTTCGTCGACAAGTGTCGCGCCTTCGCGGATCAAGGCGTGCGAACCCTGAAACCCGTTGCCTGTCACAGGCCCGGGGACGACGAATACGGGGCGCCCGAGTTCGCGCGCGAACCCGGCCGTCATCAGAGATCCTGAGCGCTCAGGAGCTTCGACCACGATCAGGGCTTGGCACATGGCCGCGACGGTACGGTTGCGCCAGGGCAGCCAGTGTTCGAGCAGGGTAGCGCCAAGGGGAAAGCGACTGACGGTACACCCGTTTGCGCGGATCCTGGCGAAGAGGTCGCGGTGCCGGGCGGGATAGTCGACGTCGGCGCCACAGGGGAGGACGGCGACGGTCGGAGCCCCGTCATCGAGCACGGCCGTGTGGACGGCTGCGTCGATGCCGATCGCGCCGCCGCTGACGACCGTCGCTCCCGTCCTCGCCAGACCCCGGGCGAACGCTGACGCGACGTCTCGGCCATAGGGGCTCGCCGAGCGCGTCCCGACGATGCCGACGAGGGGCCGTTCCAGGACGGCGGGATCACCGACGATGAAGACGCCGGGAGGGACCGACCGGGCCGGAAAAAGCTCCGGGCGTTCTCGGGCGTCGACAATGTGAGTCGGCGCACCGATTTTAGGAGACGGGACCGAGGTCCGGTCCGCATTGTCCCGTTCCCGTCCGGTCAGGTGGGTGAAGGGGTCTTGCCCACCGTTCCAGAAATCCTCGGCCACGGGCCACGACCTCTCCGGCGGCGCTTCCGATGCCAGAAGCCGCTGCCAGAAGATGAGGTCGTGTTCCGTGGCCAATTCCGCGTAGGAGGCTGCTCTAGCCGCCGCCGAGGCTGCCGCCACCGCCGCCGCGGTTTGGGCCGCCTCCGCCTGAGTTGCCCTTGTTGGTGGTCTCGCGCCGGGGAGGTCCTCCGATCGGTCGGAGCGTGTTGTCGATCGACAAGGCGAACGGTGCGTCGACCTTGTTGCCGAGCCAGTCGACCGCCGAGACGACGATGTTGGCCCTTCCGTCCATGAGCGGAGCGTTGGAGCCGAGCGCCGAGATCTTGATCGATAGGTAACCGTCACGAGTGAACGTCCCGGCGTACTCCTTCTCGTTGATCTTGACCTTGACGGAGTCCGAATTGATGCCGGAAGCGGCGTCCTCCAAGAGGAAAACGAGCTCGAGTGGGGCCTGGCCAGAAATCTGGTCGCCCGGGTTCGGCCAAGCCATGCGGACGGACGGTGCGGTCAGGTCGACGCCCATGGATTTGTCGAACGCCAGGAGGCTCCCGTCACGGGCGAGAACGTACATCGTGTCGCCGCTGAACGACGCCGGCCCGGCCACGTTGACGTACTTGATCTCTTCGCTGTCTTGAGACCCGCCACCGCCGCCACCGACGACGCCGCCTCCGCCGCCACGCGCTCCACCGCCGCCGCCCCGGTTGTTGCCGCCCCTGTTGTCGCCGCCGGCGTTACCACCTCCGGCCGGGGTCGCAGACGTCCGGGCGCCACGGAAGAGCGGAGGCACGACGTAATTGAAGACCACGTCTCCGGACTTCGGATTGATAACGTTGACCGAGCCGTTGTCGGTCGGCACGACGACCGTGCTCCCGATAAAGGCGGGCGACGCGCTCGGGGACGAATTCAGTGCCACGCCCTTTCGGAAGACCAAGTTGCCGGAAGCGGTCAGGACGAACACGTTGCCGTTGTTGGAAACGACGGCGACGCCGGAAGGAGAGGCTGCCGGACCGAAGGCCAGGTCTTCGTCGAACCGGACGTCCCATCGTTTGCCGCCCGAGCTTCCACGGAGGGCCGTCAGATAGTTACCGGTATTGATGAAGACGGTGTCGCCTGAAACCGCGGGGATCGAAGACGAACTGAGCTGTGACGTCGAAATGGACCAACGGTCTTTCTTGGCGTTGACGTTGAACCCATGGATGGCCGGAGCGTTCGTCAAGAGGACGACCGTGTCGCCGACGACGGCCATGTTCGGATAGAGGCCTTCGCCGAGTTCGATCGGCTTGTCCCACTCGGGCGTGCCGTCCGCCGCGCTCAAAGAGACGATGCTTCCCGGCAACATGCCGACGACGACGTGGCCGCCTTGGATCACAGGCGCACCGCTGATGTTGGCCGGGCACACGTACTGCCACTTCAAGTTGCCCGTCGCCTGATCGATCCCATAGACCGTACGGTTGTCGGCGGCCGCGACGATGAGTCCGTCGGACATTGTGGCGCCGGTCCTGAAGCTCGCTTCGATCGGCTCGGCCACCGGGAACCGCCAGACCTGGTTGCCCGTCGTGCGTTCCAAGGCGTAGACGCGTCCGCCGACGGCCGCGTAGACGACGTCTCCGGCCACGAGCGGGGCTCCCGAGGGGGAAGCCGAGGTCGGTTGCGCCCAGCGCCATGCGACCGGGGCGGGGCCGTCGAATTCGGCGTGTGCCTGTAAAACGGCGGAGGCCGCGATCACAGCGGCGGCAGAGTGCTTCCAAGCGATCATTTCTTGGTTCCTGTGGGTCGCAGGAAGTATAGCGGGGAACCTGACCCGATTTCCATGCACCCGTACGTTAGACGCGCCTTGAGCCCGGATCGTCACCGCCGGGCCTTGATGTCCGAGGACGGACGTGCCGATAATGACAAGATGTTTCCGAACGTTGGAAGCCGTTCGAGGCGTCCAACTGAGGACCGAGGGATCCCATGAACCGATCTATGACCGAACGGCCCTTGCCGCTGAAGAGGCCTGCCATGATCGCGCTGGGAAGCGCTTGGGTCCTCTGCATGGCGGTCGGCGCCGCTGTCGCGCTCAGACCGGCTTCGGGGGGCCGGCCGCAATCCGTGACCGACACCCGTCCCTCTGCGCCCTCCTCACCGAGTCTGGGCACCCCGGCCGCTCCGACACAGGGTTTCACGCCCGCACGGACGGACGCCCCTGTCAACGTCATGGCGCAACCGGTTTCACCGTCAGTGCCCCAGACGGCGTCACCGGCTCCTGCGGCGTCTCCCGTCTTATCGTCCCCTGCGCCCTACGAGCCGCCGGTCACGCCCGCGAAAGAAACCGCCGTGCCCGTCACGAAGGCGAACGCGCCTGCTCCGGTGCACTTGACGCAACACGCCCCGGCAGGAATGCCGCCCGACGTCATGGAGTGGCTTAAGCACTTGGAGCGGACCGAGAACCGTCGACGGGAGCTGGCCCGGTCTCAGACCGGGGCCCTCTTGGCCGAGTTTTCGGGCATGATCGCGACCGGTTATTCAGCATTGGCCGACCCGGACGAAGTGCCGTCCGTCACGGCCGAGCAACGGTCCAGGAACATTCAGCGGCTCAAGAAGAGGGTGCAGGAATACCGCACGGAGTGGGACCGGCTCTCGGTGTCCTTCTGGTCGGTCAAGGCCCCGGACGTCTGTAGCCGTGCCGCCACCGACTTCGGTCAAACGTTGGGACAGACTTCGCAGATGATGAACGAGGTTTTCGGGTTCGTCACGTCCGGTGAAGACTCTCCGCGGCAGTCGCTCGAAGGACTCTACAAGATGACTGGAACGAGCGCCGGCCGGGTGGACTCGCCCGCCTTGGCGGCGGACAGGGACGTCCAGGCCGTTTGTGACCGCTACGACGTGACAAAGTGGTTCTCCATTCAAGGAGACGTCGGCGGTGGAATGGCCGGAATCCTGGGTCGCTTAGGCGGTTGAACTCCGCTTAACGACGGGTCTCAAGGAAGGCCTCGGCCGCCTTTCGGATCAGTTCCGGCGCCTCGGTGGAACCGGCGATCTCCTTACCGGTCCGTTCGGCCTCGGCCGGCCGGACGTCGGCATAGAGCCTCATCAGGCCGAGTCGGGACGACCAAGCCAAATCTCGGTCTTTCGACGTCCACAGGGCGCGGAACGCGTCTTCGGCACCCGAACGGTCCTTTGCGACGAGACAGGCCTCCCCGAGCGCGGCCCGTGCGGCGTCGAGGGCGTCGGAGTCGAGATTGCGGGCCGCTTCGGGCTTGATCCTCGAAAGAAGGGCTTTGGCCCGGGGCCTGTCCGTCCGAAACGCGAAGGATTCTGCCGCCTCGGCCAGATCCCGGTCGTTGCCGGTCCTCCGCGTCCGGAATTCAAGAGAGTCGTGCGCCCTCCATAGCCTGACGACCGATTTCGCCGACTTGACGAACAGACCCGGGGTCGTCAAGATTGTGGCGAACCCGCGCACGTCCCCTTCTGCGTCGAAAAACACGGCATAGGGGCCGGCAGGCGTCCGGAAACCGCCCGGCGATCGGCTGGGGACTTCGGTCACGACGACCTTCGAGAGGGCTTCTTTGACGGAAGCGTCGGCCAAGACGGTGTCCCCGACCGCGTCCCATGTCGGCCGACCCTTGTCCCGGACCAGGGCCACCACCAAGGTGTCCGCGTCCTTGGCCGACCGTAAAGCTTCGGCCCACGTCGGCCCGGTCTGTAGGGCGACGGCCAATGCCACGGTCAGGACCATGACCATTCAGACGCCCGACAGCCGCAGAGGCGTCGCCAGGTAATTGCACCGGAGTCGCACGATTCTCCGAAACCGGGAACCGAGGACGGTCCGACCGCTGTTGAACCAGCCTGAGAGGTACCATCCGCCGGATGCTCTTCAAGCGGGCCGACCCCGCTCGGGAGCGCTTCGAGCGGTTGGCCGAGCAAGCCTTCTCCTCGGTCTACGGAACCGCCTTGCGGTTGACGCGCGACCGGGAAGAGGCGAGCGATCTCGCTCAGGAGGCGCTCGTCCGGGCCTATGAAGCCTTCGACCGTTTCGACGGTCGGAACTTCAAGGCGTGGATGTTGCGGATCCTGACGAACCTCTACATCAACAAATATCGGAAACGACAACGCGAAGGGACCAGCGGCTCGCTCGACGAAGAGCAAGCGATGGAGCCCGTCGCACCGGCGGACGAAGCACCGGACAGGCTGGTCTTCGACGAGATGCTGGGCTCGGAGATCGAAGAGGCGTTGGCCAAGGTTCCGGACGTGTTCCGGATGGCCGTCATCTTGTCCGATCTGGAGGGCCTCAGCTACGACGAGATCGCCGCCGCGACCGAAGTGCCTGTCGGAACGGTGAGGTCGAGGATCGCTCGGGGAAGGGCGATCTTACGGCGAGAGTTAGAGAACTTTGCTTTAGAACGAGGCTATTTGAAACGATGAGCAACTGGGTAGACAAGGTCCATGCACTTGCCGACGGCGAGCTGCAGGGCGAGGAGCAAGCCGAAGCCCTCGCATTCCTGGACAGCGATCCTCGGGCCAAGGCCGAGCACCAGTGGGCCGTCTATCTCAAACAGACCCTTCAGGACAAGGTCCAGCCGGTTCGGGACGACGAGGCTTGGAGCGTTTGCCGCGAGCGGATCCGCGCCCTGGACAAGCGGAAGTCGGCCGAAGTCTTCGTCGGCAAGTACGCCTGGGCGTTCTGTCTGATCTTCCTCGTCGGCATCTTCAGCGCGGCCACTTTGAACCGTACGGGCCGCATGCGGCCCCTTGCGAACGAACACGTCGCGGCCCTGTTCAACGGCTTGACGCCCTTGAGTTTCCCTGACTCGCAGCAAGCGTTCGACAGCGCGTACAACAGTGTCGGCGCACCGCCCGCGACGGTCGACGGGGACGCCAAAGTCCGGTCCCTAGAGATCGGATACGTGGACGGCCGCAAAGCTGCGCACATGATCCTCGAAGACCATATCGGTCCGATGGACCTCTTCGTCCTGTCAGGGACCAGCTCTGTCGAGGGGATCGAGCAGAGGGAAGGCGGTTACCTTTGGGGACAGGTCAACGGGGTTCCCGCGATCAGTTGGACCGAGTCTGGTTGCCTGTTCCTGGTCGTGACCCACAGAGATCCGGACGGTTTGAGGTCGGCCGCGTCCCAAGTCCGGCGGCGCGGCTAGGCGGCCCGGTCTTCTTCGAGAAGGCTCCCCTCGGTGAGACGGGTCTCGTCGTCGGCCAACTGCTCTAAGAGGTCGCGTTCGCGGGCCAACATCCGGGCCCGTTCGAGGGCGACTTCACGCTCTTTTCGTAGCCGGACCGTCATCGCCCACGTCCCCAGAAAGAGCCACGTGACCACCGTCCCCAGGAACAGGAACGGAAGTCGGGCTCGTTCTTGAAGGGTCGTCCATTCACCTGCCGGAAAGTCGACGCCTAGGATCGCTTCGACCCTCCCGTCAGGGGCGTGCAAAGCCTCGGTGGCCGTGACCCAGACCCCCCACGGGTCCGCCTCGGGAGCCCGGGAGAAGCCGGATCCTCTTGCGAACGCTTCGGCAAACTCTGCAGGTCGCTCTTCGTAGTCGGAGCCGGGCGCGATCCTCGCCTCCCGGTCGCCCTTGATGAACCCGTCATGGTCCAGGTCGGCTTCTGCCGCCACGACGAACGTGTAGCCTCCCGAAGGCCGGCGTCGGACGGTGTAGACGGACTCGGCGTCCGCGTGGTCTGCCATCCAACGGCGTTCGGCCTCGATCAGCCGCAGAAGGTCGGGATCGTCGGCTCTAGCGCGGGTCGGGACGCGCGCATGGCCCAGACGTTCGATCCTTTGGGCGAACAGGGCCGCCACCGATTGCAGTTCCGACTGGAGCGCCCGCCGTTTTTCGGCGGCCGAAGACTCGGCTCCCCACACGGCCGAAACCATTAGGGCCGACCAACACAGGCCGCACGCGACACATTCGAGCGTCTTCGCGCCCAGCCCCTTGGCTTGGCGACAGATGCAGACGAACGCGATCAGACCTGGAAGCGCGAGCGTCAGGCACGCGAACAGGATGGGTATCGACATGGCCCTCGACGCTATTCATCATCGGTCGGATCGATGGGAATGTCGAGGCTGGCAGGGGCGACAGGATTCGAACCCGCGACCTACGGTTTTGGAGACCGTCGCTCTACCGACTGAGCTACACCCCTGCGGGAGGCAGGATTTTACCCCTGTCCTTCAGGCCATGGCGAAGTCCCGAAGGACAGGGTGGTCGTCAAGGACGGAGTTCGAACGACGTGAAGGTCAGTCGCAAACCCCGTACCACGTCCCCGACCAGCTTTGGTCGTTCGGTTCCCCCGACCGGTGCCCGCTCCTATCGACGACATGACTGTCGAAGGTTCCGTTTCCGGTCACGAACTTGGCGTGGCCGTCCGCGAAGATCACGGTCCCGCCCGTTCCCGACCATTGCCTGTAGTAGTCCGCAGGGCTGCCGCAGTCATAGCCATATCGGGCACACCCCGGATCCTTCTCCGACGAGAAGAACGGGAACATCTCCGACCGGAGGATCCTCGACTCGGCCGGGAGGGCCATGGCCGTGGCGTTCACGAGGCGGTCGAAGTCGAGCACGTTGTTGTTCTGGGACGATTCGCCCTTGACGACCGAGTAAAGACAGGACGTGAACCGGTACGACGTGCCATATGCCTTCCAATAGCTGTCCGCACCGGGGACGTCCCGTTGCTGGTACGGGCTCCCGTTGTCCCAAGGCGACTTGAAAATGTCCTTGTTCTTCGCATAGGGCAACACCAAGAGCTCGGTGCCCTTGTGCGCGGGGTCGCCGTTGGGGGGAACGGAGTTGTAGGCATAGAAGATCGGCATCACGTCTTCGTTGTCGCCCAGATACATCATGACGGACATGCCGATCTGGCGGCCGTTGCTGACGCATGCCGTGTTCTTGGCCGCCGCCTTCGCTTGCGCGAACACGGGGAACAGGATGGCGGCCAGGATCGCGATGATCGCGATGACGACGAGGAGCTCGATGAGCGTAAAGGCCGCGGCGAGGCCGGTGCCCGGAGGGCGTGTCGTTGTTTTCACGAGGTCTGGTTCCTGCAAACGCCGTCCCCGCGAATGTGGACGGCGCTCTGTCAAGGGACCTTGCGTCGCCGCATTTCCTACGCCGGCATGACCCGGATCAGGTTCTAGGGGACAGTCCCGGCTCTACGGGATCGTCTCAGCCGCCTTCGGCACCCCCTGCGGACAGGCAGATTGCCCTTCTATGATATCGCAGGTCCCGCCCGACGGCCTCTTCTTCGGGCCTTGTCGGGCCCTTCGACTATCATCGAACAATGAAGCTCGCCGTTCAACTGTACACGCTCCGCGAGTCCCTGGCGAAAGATCTGGACGGCACGCTGAAGCGTACGTCGGATTCAGGCTACGAGCACGTGGAAACGGCCGGGACGTGTGGCTTGTCGCCCAAGGAGTTCCGGAAGAGACTGGACTCGGTAGGACTCCGGGCGGTTTCGTGCCACGTCGGCCTCGACGACGTCGAGGGCGGGCTCTCAGAGTCCGAAGACATGGCGAAGACGCTCGGTGCGGAGTGGCTCGTCGTGCCTTGGATCTCGGAGGCCGAATACGCAGGCGGTTGGGACCGCTTCGGCGAAAGGCTCGGCTCCGTCGCGGAGACCGTCCTTTCCAGGGGGCTGAAGTTCGCTTATCACAACCATGACTTCGAGTTCCGCGAGCAGAACGGTCGTCCCGGTTTCGAGACGTTATGGGAGTCGGCACCTGAGACGGTCGAGGCGGAACTGGACGTCTACTGGGCCCACCGTGCGGGCAGAGACCCGGCCGAAGTGCTCCGAGCCCTGTCCGGAAGGGTGCCTTTGGTCCACTTCAAGGACGGCAGGGACGGAGCGTTCACGCCTGTCGGTGAGGGCTCTCTGGAGTGGGAGCCGATCGTCGCGGCGGCGAGGACGGCGGGCGTGGAATGGGCGATCGTCGAGCTTGACGAAAGTCCGTCCGATCCGGTCGATTGCGTCGCGGCGAGCTACCTGTACTTGACCGGGCTGGGTGTCGAGGATTGAGGTCGCGACCGGTCTGCTTCGACCTTGGCGGCGTCCTCGTCGATATCCGTCACACATGGGACGACGCGCTGGTAGGAGCCGGCCTGGAACCGACGGGACGGACCCTTCGCCTTTCGGAATGTCCGCTCTTGACGGCCTATCAGGCGGGCGGTGTCCTGGAGTCCGACTACTTGGAGGCTCTCGCCGACCTGTTGGAGGTCACGAAAAACGACGCGAGGCGGACGCATACCGCGATCCTCCGCGAAGAGTTCGAAGGGATGGACCGGTTGATCGTCGGGCTCCAAGAGCGGGGCTTGGTCACAGGGTGCCTGAGCAACACGAACGCCTTGCACTGGGACGCCCTCGTCTCCATGTCCGCCATCGGTCGCCTACAGGTCCGGGTCGCCTCTCACCTCTGCGGGGCCAACAAACCTGACGCGGCGTCGTTCGCCGCGTTCGAAACGGCGGCAGGGGTCTCCCCGGACGAAGTCGTCTTCTTCGACGACGGCGCCGTCAACGTCGAGGCTGCACGCCGGCGAGGTTGGGCAGCCACGCTTGTCACAGCCGGGCTCACTCCCTTCGACCAGGTGCGTACAGCGCTCCGACTTTTGGACTTATTGTGATCGGGTCCCAATCCGACCGCAACCCCGCGTTAGAATGAACCGTTCGTAGCACAAAGGCTGATCCATGGGCGAGCTCCTGAGCCAGGCAGAATGGTATTACGTCGGCCATTACGGTCAGCTTGGTCCATTGACGTACGAACAGATGACCGAGCTGGCCCGGGACGGCGTCATCGCGGCCGACACGTACGTCTGGCGGCACGGGATCGGTGACTGGCGACAGGCCCGTGACGTCCCCGACCTTGGCTTGAGCGTCCCCAGTCCCGCCTACGAGATCGTGCCTCCGCCTGCTCCCGGGAGTCCGGCGCGCATGGCGCAACGCCCGCCTTCACCCATGGCCGCGGCCCCGATGCCGGGACTCTCGGCAGGACAATGGACGTACCTGGAATCCGGGATCCCTAAGAGCGACAAGAGCCGGGTCGTCGGGGGCCTTCTCAACATTCTCCCGGGGTTCGGACGCTTCTATCTGGGATATGCGGCCCACGGCGTCCTCCAGTTGTTCACCGTCGCATTGTGCGGGATCGGGTTCGTTTGGTCGATCATCGACGGGATCTACATCCTTTTGGGCGGGGTCAAGTACGACGGGTACGGCCGATTGATCGAGGACTAGGTAAGCGGTGCAGGATCGCGCTTTCGGTCGTCTAAGCTTGTGAAGTGAGGACGATGAACGCCCGAGTCCTGTTCCTGCCGCTCCTGTCCAAGGCGGTCGTCGCCGCGATCCTCGCCGTGATCTCGGTGCTCGCGGTCGCGCAGGTCAGGGCCAAGCCAGGACAGACACTCTGGCTCATCGACGTCAAAGGCCGGGGCCAGATCCAGGTCGAACTGTACACGGCGAAGGCGCAAAAGGCGACCGCGCAGATCATCAAGCTCAGCCAGCAAGGGTTTTACAACGGCCAAAAGTTCTTCAAGGTCGTCAAACAGCCACGCCCGTTCCTGATCCAGACGGGCGATCCGGGTTCGAAGTCCAAGCCGATGGACGATCCGAGCCTCGGCAAAGGCGGGAGCGGGGCCCGGGTGCCTTACGAAGACAGCGGAGTGCCGAACGATACGGGCGCGGTCGGCCTGTCGACCTTGCCGAACGACCGCGACAGCGGGGACTCGCAGTTCTACATCCTCTTGGGTCCGGCCAAGTTCCTGGACGGTAGTTACACCGTCTTCGGGAAAGTCGTCGGCGGCATGGACGTCGTCCGAGCCGTCGAACTGGGTGATCAGGTAACGTCCACGTCCATCGTACGTGGTTGATGGGTACTGCCAGACAACTTCTTAAGTCGCTCGCACTCAGGCTCGTCTATGGACTTCTGAGCCTTCTTTTTGTCGCATTCGTGACGTTCGTGGCGGGCGAGTTCGCCCCAGGAGACGCGGCTTTGGCCCGTGTCGGCGAGAAGGCGTCCCGAGAGGCGTACCTAGCGACCCGCAAAGAAATGGGTCTCGACCGTCCTTGGCCCGTCCGGTTCGTCGACTATGTCGCCAAAGCCTCGCACGGAGACTTCGGCAACAGTTGGCTCGGGACGAAAGAGCCGATCGGAACGATCATCGGCCGAGGACTCAAGATGACGGGGAAGATCGCGCTGTTGGCGATCTTGCTGGCGACGATCGTCGGCGTCACGCTCGGGACCGTCGCGGCGGTCTACGAAAACCGGTTGACGGACCGCTTTGCTCTGAGCGTCAGCACGCTTGGCGTCACTGTGCCTAATTTTGTGCTCGGTCCGCTCTTGGTGCTGGTCTTCCATAACCGACTTGGCGTCTTGCCTGACAGCTACGACCCTCAGCTCCGGTTCGACGAGTACTGGTACCTGATTATCCCGGTCGTGATCATGGCGGCCCGTCCGATGGCCACTTTGGCGCGCTTGACCCGGGCGAGCATGGTCGATACGTTGCGCCAAGAGTTCGTCCGTCTGGCCGTCGCCAAAGGCGTGCCGCCGTTCCGGCTCTACGTGGTGCACGCGCTCCGGAACGCCGTCCTTCCGGTCCTGACGTCGATCGGCACGTCGTTCGGCATTCTCCTTACGGGATCGTTCATTACGGAGAGCTTCTATGCTATGCCAGGTCTCGGCTACTACGCGATCAACGCGATCAAGCAGCGCGACACGCCCCTGATCCTGGCCACCGTCCTCGTGACCGGCGCGCTCTTCGTCCTGGTCAACTTGATCGTCGACCTGCTCCTGCCCCTCGTCGATCCTCGCATACGGGAGTCCCAGGTTTGAAGCGCAAGAACGCCGTGCTCGTCTCGGCGGGCGCTTTCCTCGTCGTTCTTGCCGTATTCGCCGTGTTCGGGCCGCAAGTCGGTCACGGGTACACGTTAGCCGCCGGTAAACCGTTCTCCCCGCCGTCGTCCGAGTTTTGGCTAGGTACGGACCAACAGGGACGCGACATTTTCGCGCGATTGGCCTACGGAGCGAGGCTGTCGTTGTTCGTCGGACTTTCGGTCCAAGTCGTCTCCCTTGCCGTCGGAATCTTTGTCGGCGTGACCGGGGTCTTCGGTCCGGCGTGGATCCGTGTCCCTTTGATGAGGTTGACCGACGCGATGTTCGCGTTCCCGGACATCTTGCTCGCGATCCTGATCATCGGGGTTTTCGGAACGGGTTTGGTCCCCGTGATCGTGGCCCTGTCCGTCACGGCCTGGCCCGCCGTCGCACGTTTGGTCCGGACACAGGTCGCCTCGTTGAAGGACCGTGAGTTCTTCGTCGCCTCGCAGGCGCTCGGCGCGGGGACCGTCCACCTCGTGCTCAAGCACGTGTTGCCTCATCTTTGGGGCGTGCTGTTGGCGGTCTCGATGGTCGACGTCGCGGGCACGATCCTGGCCGAGAGTTCGCTCAGCTTCCTCGGCATCGGCGTCCAGCCGCCCGAACCGACCTGGGGCAACATGATCAACGACGCCCGGGTCACGATGAACACGCAACCCGTGATGCTGCTCTGGCCGTGCTTGATCCTCAGCTTGACGGTCTTCGCGCTGAACTTCCTCGGCGACGAAGTCCGGGCCTTGGTCGACCCCCGAAGCCGCTAGCGCTGGACTGCGGGCTTCTTTGCGATCTCGATCGCCTTGCGGAGTTGGGGGTCCTTGACCTCGTCGCCGAAGACGACCTCGTCGTCGAGGTCGACGGTCACGGCGACGTCCGGCTTGAGGCCGCCGCTCACGTACTCTCCGTCCTCGTCGAGCTTCCGTCCGATATCGCGGCCCGACGGTAGGTAGTACTTCGCGATCGTGATCTTCGCGACGGACAGGTCGGCCAGGTTTCGCATGTACTGCACCGACGACTTGCCGTACGTGTGTTCACCGACCAAAGTCGCGAGGTGATAGTCCTGGAGGGCACCCGCGAAGATTTCGGACGCACTGGCCGAATCGGAGTTGACCAGCACGACGACCGGGACCTTGATGCCCTTGACTTTTCCGAACGACGTGAAGACGGTTTCGATCGAGCCGCTCCGCTTCTTCGTTCGGACGACCGGTTTGTTCTCCATGAACCGACTGAGCATGTCGACGGCCGTATCGAGCAACCCGCCGCCGTTGCCCCTCAGATCGATCACGAGGCCTTTTGGGTTTTGGGCCAGGACGTCGTCGAGGGCCGATTCGAACTGCTGTCCGGTCGGTCTGGCAAAGTCGGCCACGGACACGTAACCGACCTCGTCATTGGACACCATGCGGCCTTCGACGGTCGGGATGACGACCAGGGTCCGTCGGATCTCGAACTCGAGCGGCTGCGGTTCTTTGGCCCGCATGACCCGCACTTTGACCATCGAGCCCTCCGGGCCTTTGATCATCGAGACGATTTCGTTGGTGTCCTTTCCGGCCACAGATTCGCCGTTAACGGCGATGACGGTATCGCCCGGCTTGATACCGGCGCGACTTGCAGGTGCGCCTTTGAAGACGACGACGATCTTGGCGCCTGACGGATCGTTACCGAGCTTGGCCCCGATGCCGACGAAATCGCCCTTCGTGATCTGTTTCCACGTGTCGGCGTCGTCCGGTTCGAGAAAGCTCGTATGGGGGTCTCCGAGGGCTTGGAACATCCCTTCGAACGCCGCGTACTTGAGCTTCTGGTCTGAAACAGGTACGGACGAGGAGGCGAGGATCGTGTTGTACTGCTCTTGGAAGATCTCCGTCGCCGACTTCTGTTGACCGAGCTTCGGATTGACGATCGAAGCAAGTCCTTTCAGGTCGGGTTGACGGTTCGCTGTCACGTCGCGCCAGACGAACCCGCTCGAAAAGAGGACGGCGAAGAGCACGAGGAGCCCGAGTCCCTTGGCCACGCCCTTCATCGTGACGCCTCCACGCTTTCGGACTGGTACCTGCCTTCGTTCAATGTATATCCGCTTCCGTCTTCGAGTTCCCGCAGTTCCGTCCAGACCGGCTCTCCGGCCATGGCGCCTCCTTCTGCGACGGCAAAGTTCTTGACCGTCAACGCTGAGGCCAAGATCTCGGCGGCGCCCCGGGTCGAGCGGTCGACGAGCAAGGTCAATTTCTTGGCTACGGGCGCCCCGTTCGTAGTGGTCAGGGTCTTGGACGTTCCTCCCTTTTCTCGGACGATCTCGCCGAACTGGCTCCGGGGGGCGAGTACGGACAAGACGGGGAGCACTTCCTTACAGGCTCCGATCGTGCTCTGTCGAAGGTCGATGGTGACGTCCCCGGGTGGCAGTTTGGAACCCAGTTCGTGGGCGGCGCCTTCGAACATCCTCAAGACGACGGTCTGACCGTCGACTTCGACCGAAGGAAGCTTCAGGACGGCGGTCTCGACGTCGGCTCTTTGGACCTTTCCGCCGTGCGACCACTCCACCGACAGCGTCGTGCCTGATCCGCTGGTCAGGAGGTCGGCCGCGCGCATGGCGCCTATTCCGGCCTTGGCCCGCTTCTGAAAGTCCGTACGCAGGGACTTCAGGGCGGCGGCGTCCCCCTTGCCCTTCGAGACCGCGTCCTGCATGTCCCGTAGCGCCTTGATGTCCCGCCAACTCAGCACCGATTTGCCGTTGACACCGCGGATGACGTCGCCGACCTTCATTCCTGCTCGCTCCGCCGGGCTTCCCGGGAGGACCGTGGCCACGACGATCTCAGGGAACAGCATGGCGGGGTCGGCCGACCGGATGTTCTTCCGGGCCTTTGAGACCTGCGAAGGGTCGATGCCGGCCCGGATCTCGATCCCGACACCGTGGAACGTCCCCTTGAGGCGGTCTTTCGCCTCAGCGAGATGGTCGGCCGGGTGGAACTGGCTTAAGGGGTCCCACAAACCCAGGACCATGCCTTTGACGGCCCCGTAGGCGAGCTTCCGCTCGTCCGCGACGGGTTCGATGTAGTCGCGCTCTAAGATGCGCGTCAACTGATAGAAGTACTCGCCTTCAGGGATGTTGCGGCCACTGTCGGGAGACAGTTCGATGCTGGCGACATCGAGAAGGCCGGTCTTTTTCGGAGCGGCGCCCAGTTCTTGGCGCGTCCGCACCTCGCTCCCCCAAATGAACGACCCGATCGCGGCCAAGGCGGCCACGGCGGGTCCGACGCTCTTCTTCCAGTCCGACATGCTCTTCTTGTGAGACTCCTTACAACTTACGCGCCGTCTGGGTTCCCGTCCAATTTTCGGACCCTGCGCTCGTGCCGCTCCTCGTGGTCTTCCGGGGTTTCAAGGAACGCGGTGAGGATTTTTTCCGCCTCAGGCTCCGTGGTCACCCTGGCACCCAGGCAAAGGACGTTGGCGTGATTGTGCTTCCTTGCCATCTCGGCATGCCCGACCGAGCAACACACCGCTGCCCGGATCCCGGAATGCCTGTTGGCCCGGATGCTGACACCGATCCCGGTGCCACATATCAGGACGCCGAAGTCGGCAGCGCTGTCGCGGAGAGTCCGGACAACCAGGTCGGAAGCATCGGGATAGTCGAACGCTTCCAAACCTGGGGCGCCCACTTCGTCGACCTCATGGCCCTTCGACCTGGCGGCCGAGGCTAAGCTCTGTCGCAGGCTGAAACCTGCATGGTCCGAGCCGAAGACGAGTCTCATCCTCCCGTCACCGGGAACCCTTTGGCCTTGGCAAGCTCTTCAAGGGCCTTCTTGACGAGAGGATCAGGATCGGAGAACGCGTTTCTGACTTCGTCCGGTTGCACCGGTCCGGGCTGGGTCGCGAAGGCGCGGAGCGCCATGGCCCGGACGCGAGGGTCGGTATCGACCACGGCCGACCTGAGGGCGGGGCGATACGCTTCCTTCGCCCGTAGGCGCATGACGTCCAGCAGATACGTCCGGACGGTGGGCGAATCGTCCTTGACACCCTTGAGGGCTTCGGACTGGAGCCCGGGGTCTTTGACGTCGATCAGACGGGCGTACGCACTTGCTCGGACGACCTCGGACGGATCGTTCACGGCCGCGAACAACAGCCTCCTGGCAACAAGGTCGATGCCGGTGTCGGCCCTCCTGGCGATCTCCGTCTTGACGACCGGATCGGGCTCCGTCATCAACATCGTGGACAGGACGGCTCCCGCTAAGGGTGATTTCACGAGCGTGAGGGCGCGAACGGATTCGAGCCGTGCTTCCCGGTTGCGGACCGCCAAGAAGTTCAAGGACTTGACCATGGCCGGATCGGCCAGCGGTGCGATCTGGGCTGCGGCGAACCCTTGGTTATGGTCGAACGGCCCCTTCTCGACCGTGGCCCTCAATTCGGCGAGCGCGTCGGTCGTCCCTTGGAACGCCAGGGCCCTAGCGGCAAGGAAAGCGACGGGGACGTAGGCCGAACGGACCGCCTCGGCCAAGGCCGGGATCGATCCCACGTCCTTGACACGGGTCAAAACGGAGAGGGCCGTCAGTTTCTCGGTCGTATCTTGAGAGGACAGACCCGCCTTGAGCGACGCGAGGTCCTCAGCGTCGGGCGTGTCTTGGATCGCGGCCAGTTCAAGGGCCTTCAGGGACGCCGGTTCGGCCTTGGGGACCTCGACCGGGGCCGGGGCTAACGCGAGGCCGGAGACAGTGAACGTGGCCGTCCCTCGGGTCGTCCGCTCGCAGGCTCCTGGTTCGGCCGGTCCGAACAGGATCGTGACCGCTTTGTGCCCGGCGATCAGCCCTCCGATCGGGACGCTGACGGCATGGAACTGGTCGTCGGCGGGAACGGCCGCGTCGAAGAGCCCCTTACGGCCGGGTTGCTCGACCGGGCCTGCCGAGTCGCCGCCCAAGAGCACCGTGGCGAGCTCTTGACCTTCCGTGCCCACGAGCCGAAGGGCCACGCTTTCGTCGGCCGAGAGTTTGACGCTGGCGTTCAGATACTTCGCGTCAGGAGGGACAAGACCGGAAAAGACCCGCGCGAAACCTCGCAAGACGCGCCCCTTGACCTTGATTTCGAACGCGGAAGCCTGCCCGGAGTCCGGGAGTTGCGAGCACTCGAAACTTCCGGACCCGAAAGGCACGGCGGGTTGGACGCTCTCGTATTCGACGTTTTCGAACGTCGGGACGTCCTCGGACGGTGCCGACTCGAATTCGGCGTACACGCCGCTAGGGGAGAAGCTCCATGCGACGGGTTTCGAGCCGGACGGAGTCCGGAACAGAGTATCGGCCAGTTCGATGCGGACAGCCGTCCGGCCGTCCTTCTTGACCACAGGTCCCTGGACGTCTTCTAGGGTCCAAGCGGCCGGATCCGTCGGCTCGAGGGCCAGCCGTTCGACCGTCGGGCCCCACCAAGGAACGGGAGTCCGAGAGAGTTCGATAGGAGTCTGAGCGGAAACGAGACCGCTCGCTTTGACCACGAGCTGGCGCTTCCAGCATTCGTAGAGGACTGCAGGAAAAGCTTCGCGCGTCGCCTGGTCACCTGTTCGATAGAGCGGCACCACGGAAAGCGGCGTGCTGCCAGACAAGAAAGTGTCGGTCCGGCCTGCGAGACCTCCATGGACGACGAAGACTCCGGCATAGGGGCCCCGGTAGACCTTGTCGTCGGTTTCGAACAGGTCGTTGTTGAAGCAAGGTATGGCGTTCTGGTAGACGAACCGGGCTCCGAAGGATCCGAGCGGCAGAGACGTCGGATCCGTGCCGATGTCCAGTCTAGCGGCCTGAGGCGGGTCCTCTTTTCCCGCTTCGGTCTCGACCACGAACGGGTCGCCCTCGGTCTGGAGGTCGAGCTTCACGTCGACTTTTCCGCCGAGCGATCCTTCGAGCATGGCCTCGAACGTCGCCAGTCCGGATCGAAGGTCGGCAAGGTCGGGGCCATCGATGACCGTCCGTCGTTGGCGGACGACGCCCGCCGGGCTCTTTTGGAGGACCGTCGTGTCGTCGAAGACGATGACTTTCAAGCGATAAGCCGGCTTGGTGGTGCTTTGGTCGACCTTCGAGTACAGCTCCTTGAAGTCGCCCCAGCCTCCATCGACGAGATACGGTCGGTCGATTCGCCCTGTGCCAGCGACGGCGACGCGGCTCGTCCCGATCAGCACGGTCGGCGTGTTCCTGCCGAAGGGTCCGCCCGAAGGGAACGTCACCTCGGGGACTGCCGGCTTGGCGTCCTGCGTCGTAGGTTGTGCTTGACTCAGGAAGGTCGCGAAGACCAAGGCGCTGACGGTCATGTCACCTCAAAAAGACGCACGTCCATCGGAGACGTCGCATGACCGTCGCCCCTTGTGAACTGTAGGGCCTCTCGGCCTCCGATGCCGGAAAGGTCGGCAGGAAGACGCTTCACAAGGTCTAGGACGACGCTCCGGGCCTTCTCGGCGTTGCTCATGAACACTTCGAGCACGTTATGGGCGGTGACCGCTTCGGTGTCGGCCACGATCCCGCTGTCGTAGTCGGTGACGAGCGAGATGTTCACCACGCCCATACCGAGTTCGTGACACAGGTAAGCCTCGGGGTACTGCGTCATGTTGACGACGTGCCACCCCATTTGGGTGAACCACGCGCTCTCCGCTTTCGTCGAAAAGCGCGGGCCCTGGATCACGACGACCGTGCCGCCGTCGTGACAGGTGATGCCGTTGGCTTCGATCGCCTCGCAGGCGAGCCGGCGGAGGGCCTTGTCGTACATGTCGGCGGGGCTGACGTGCGTCGTGATCGGCCCGTCGTAGAACGTGTCGGGTCTCCCGCTCGTCCGGTCGACGAACTGGTCTGCGACCAAAAAGTCGCCGGGTGCGATGTGCCGTTGAAGGCTACCGACCGCGCACGGGCTGACGACCGCTTTCACGCCGAGTCGGTGGAAGGCCCAGACGTTCGCCCTGTAGTTGACCTTCTGGGGCGGGATGGTATGACGCCGGCCGTGACGGGGCATGAACGCGACCTGGCGGCCGTGGACGGTCGCGACGAAGACGCTGTCGCTGGGGGGGCCGTAAGGCGTATCGACCTTGACCTCCGTGATGTCCTCAAGGAGGCTGTAGAACCCCGAACCTCCGAAAACGCCGATCTCGATGGGGGTGCGGCTCACTTCGACGTCCTTCCTTCAGCGACCCGGGCGACCTGGTTGCTGACGCTGTCGATGAACGCTTCGACACGGGCGCCGGTACGGTAGAGGATGTCGGATCGGACTTCGTACACGTGGCGTAGTCTGACAGCCTTGGTCGAGGCCAGTCTCGGGTCTTTCAGGATCTTCTCTCCCTCGCCGAACCCGGTGAAGACGATCTCGGGATCGCCCGCTACGAGTTGTTCGACCGGGAACGGTGCGAAGAGCCGCGTGTCGGGGCCGATGACGTCGACGCCGCAGGTTTTGAGGACGTCGGCGACGAACGAGCCTTTGCCTGCGGTCAGGAACTCTCCCGATCCGGCCATGAGGACACAGCCCTTGACCCTTGGTTCGGGGACTTTCGAGGCGGCCGTTTCGGCAGCGTTGTGGACTTTGTCGACGAGGTCGGACACGCGCGTGATGGTGCCGGTCATCGATCCGAAGTCGAGGAGCTGGTCCTCGTACTGCGCGATCGTCGTGGGCGAAACGTCGACGAGGGTCGCGCCTGTCTGGAGGAGTTTCTGCTTGACGTCGTCGCCGAAGAGGGCGCCGTCGAAGATGATGACTTCGGGCCGGATCTGCGCGATCTTTTCGAAGTCGGGTTTCGTGCCGTCGACGACGACCGGGACTTGCTTGACGCCCGCCGGGAAGTCGCACGACGAACTTCGGCCCTGCATCGAGTTCGAAAGTCCGATCTGAGACACGATCTCGGTCGTGCTCGGACTGAGGCTCACGATCCTCTTGGGCTTGTCGATCGGCCGTCCTTCGATACCGCGTTGAGGCTGTTCGCACCCGATGACGAAGGCCAACGTCGTCAGGGCGGCGAGCGCCCAGAACTTCCCGCGCATGGACGGATTGTGACGCATCGCGGCACCGTCCGCCCCTTGTCCGGCTGGGACTCGCGCGGCGCCCGGCTTCGGCCCACGCTAGGTTCGCGCGATGTGTCATCTTTGCCAGGAAAGGGCCGCGGCTCCTTTTCTCCTTTTTCATGAAGTCCAACGGCCAGCCCGTGCCCCTTTGGAGGTCCATCCTGAAGCGCTTCACCAGCGACATCGGGATCGACCTCGGGACGGCCAACACCCTTGTCCACGTGGCGGGACGAGGCATCTTGATCCGCGAGCCGAGCGTCGTCGCGATCAACAAGGACACGAAGGAAGTCCTGGAAGTGGGTGAGGAAGCCCGGCGGATGCTCGGACGGACGCCTGCGAACATCGTCGCCACCCGTCCGCTCCGCGACGGTGTCATCGCCGACTACGAGATGACCCTGAAGATGATCCAGAAATTCATCAAGAGGGCACGGAGCGGGATCACCTTGCACCAGACCGTCGTGGTCGGTATTCCGAGCGGCGTGACGGAGGTAGAACGCGACGCCGTCCTCGACGCGTGCAAGAAAGCGGGCGCGCACAAGGCGTACGTCATCGAGGAACCCATGGCCGCCGCGATCGGCGCCGGGCTTCCGATCGTCGAGCCGATCGGAAGCATGATCGTCGACATCGGAGGCGGGACGACCGAAGTCGCGGTGATCTCGCTCGCGGGCATCGTCCACTCGCGCTCGATCCGGGTCGCGGGCGACGAGATCGACGAAGCGATCGGCGCCTATGTCAGGCGGGCCCACAACCTCTTCATCGGAGACCGGACGGCCGAACAGGCGAAGATCGAAATCGGAAGCGCTTACCCGCTGGAAGAGGTCTTGACCTTAGAGGTCAAGGGACGCGACTTGGTGACGGGCCTGCCCCGCAGCGCCGTCATCTCCAGCGAAGAGATCCGGGTCGCGATCCAAGAGCCGGTCAATTCGATCGTCGAAGCGGTCAAGCTCACGCTGGAAGCGACGCCTCCAGAACTTGCCGCGGACTGCATGAATCACGGTATCGTCCTCGCTGGAGGCGGGGCCCTTCTCAGAGGTCTCGACAGGTTGATCAGCGAAGAGACGTCCATGCCCGTCCATATCGCACCGAACCCCCTCGACTGTGTCGCGATCGGCACGGGCCGCATGCTCGATGCCCTCTATGAAGAGCCGGCGATCCGCCGCATGCTGGAGAAAGCATCGAGGGGTTAGAAGGTTCCCGGCGTCCGGACTGGATCGCCTTCGCCGTTTTCGTGGCCCTTGCCATCGTGTTCGGGCAGTTCCAGAACCGTGCCCGGGCGACAGGGTCCGTCGATCCGGTCTCTGGTTTCACAAGGACCGTGACCCTTCCCCTCGCACGCGCGTTCGACGGGATGTCCGCGTGGTTCGGATCGACGGCCGTCAACCTGACCTCCGGCCCGGGCCTGCAGCGCGAGTTGGCGCGGCTCAAGGATGTGGAGAGTGCGGCCAAGCTTTACGCCGATACGGTGGCCGTGAAGGACCAGACGATCGCGTCCCTCCGGGCCCTGCAAGGGTTCCCCGACGTCGGCCGGACGCGCGTTCCTGCCAGGACGGTCGCCTACTTCGCCTACCAGAACCAAGTGACGGTCTCGGCCGGCCGCGACCAAGGCGTGACGAAGGGCTTGCCCGTCGTCAGCGCCCAGGGCCTGCTCGGCGTCGTACAGGCCGTCGAAGCGGACCGGTGCCAGGTGTTGCTGTTGACTTCGCCCGCCGTGAAGATCGGCGCGATGGTGTTCCGGGACCCGCCTGTCGCCGGGTTCTTGAAGGGTCAGTCGCCGGTCCGCCTGACCTTGGACGTGCTCGACACGAACAAGGTCGAGGTCGGCGATCCCGTGGTCACGTCCGGATTCTCGGAAAAGATCCCTCGGGGACTGGCCGTCGGCCGCGTCGTCCAAGTCGTCACCGACGAGAACTACGGCATCCGCCGCGTCTACGTGGCCCCGGCCGTGCAGGTCGGCAAGGCCACCGAAGTCTGGGTGCTGAAATGAACGCGCTCAAAGTCGCGGGAGTGGTCGTCCTGCTGTGGCTCGCGTCGTGCTGGAACCAGTCCGAAGCCGGCCGGTCGTTACTGTTCGGCCATCGCTTCAATCCCGTCCTGGTCGTGCTCGTCCTTGCCTCCGTACGCTCCCGACCAGGCGTCTCGGCTTTCTTCGGATTCATGGCCGGCGTCCTGGCCGCAGGGCCGGCAGGTGCGGACATGACGGCCTTGACGCTCTCCCGGACGGCCGTTTCGTTCTTGACGTCGTTCGTCGTCGGACTCGGCCTCCAGGTGGGAAGCCTGCTCGTCGGACTGGTCGCGATCGTGTTCACTCTTGTCGCCCAAACCGGCCTCTTGTTCATGGCCCAGCCGCCTGACATCGGTGCGTTCCTAGGGGTTACAATCGGGACAGCGATCTACAACGGTGTCGTCGCGGCGTCCCTAGACGCTCTCCTGCGGCGATGGCTGGACCCGCCGGTGGATTGAAAGGATGAGCGAAGTCAACGTCTTAGAAATGGCCCGCAAGCAGCTTGCGTCGGCCGCGAAGTATCTCGACCTCGACGAGGGCCTTCACGCCGTCCTCGCCCAGCCCAAAAGGCAGGTCGTCGTCAACTTTCCCGTCGTGATGGACAACGGTTCCGTGGAGTGCTTCCAGGGCTATCGCGTCCAACACAACTCGAGCCGCGGCCCGACGAAAGGCGGTCTCCGCTACCACCCCGAAGTCGACCTGGACGAAGCCACCGCGCTCGCCATGTGGATGACGTGGAAGTGCGCGGTCGTCAACATCCCCTATGGAGGCGCGAAGGGCGGCGTCAAGGTCAACACGAAGAAGGTCAGTAAGCGCGAGCTCGAGAAGCTGACCCGCCGCTTCATCTCCGAGCTCAACATCGTCGTCGGCGAACGCAGCGACATCCCCGCCCCGGACGTGGGTACGAACCCGCAGGTCATGGCCTGGATCATGGACACGCTGTCGATGCAGGTCGGATACACGGCGCCGGGCGTCGTCACGGGCAAACCGATCGAGCTGGGCGGCTCCGAGGGCCGCGTCGAGGCCACGGGCCGCGGCGTTGTCGTCAGCGCGCACGAAGCTTGCAAAGTCCTGAACATGGATTTCGCGAGCAGCAAGATCGTCGTCCAAGGCTTCGGGAACGTCGGTTCGGTCGCGGCCGAACTCAGCGAAGAGGCCGGCGCCAAAGTCATCGCGGTCAGTGACGCGACGGGTGCGATCTATAACGAGAACGGCCTGCCCATCCGCGAGCTCTACGAGCGGTACAGCGGCATCGACGGCGGCATCCGGAACTACAAGGAGTGCGACCAGATCACGAACGCCGAGCTGCTCGCCCTCAAGTGCGACATCTTGATGCCGAACGCGATCCAGAGCCAGATCACGGGCGAGAACGCGGGCGACGTCAAGGCCCGGCTCATCGTCGAGGGCGCGAACGGCCCCACGACTCCGGAGGCGGACGACATCCTGTCCGACAAAGGCGTCATGGTCGTGCCGGACATCCTTGCCAACGCGGGCGGCGTCGTCACGAGCTACTTCGAATGGGTGCAAGACCTGCAGAACTTCTTCTGGGAAGAAGAGCAGGTCAACGACAGGCTCTCGCGCATCATGCGCAGCGCCTTCGCCGCCGTCCATGCGACTCAGCTCAAGCACAAGACGGACATGCGCACCGCCGCCATGATCATCGCCGTCGACCGCGTGGCCCACGCTACGACCGTCCGCGGCATCTTCCCGTAAGCCGGTCTCAAAGAGAAGGCCGCTCGGCGCGGCCTTCTCTGGGCCCGGTCAGGTTCCTGCCGTCAGACGCCTCAGACCGTGCTCTTTCTCCGTGCTCAAGAGCTTGCAGCGCCCTGTTTCCGTATCACGACCGTAATACGTCCGTAATACGTCCGTATCACGCGTGATACGGACGGACGACGCCGAGGCCCCGGTCGGAGTGTGGACGCAGGTCGGTATCCCGGACCACACGCGGGAGACGACGGTCGGTCTTTCCACGCGCGACTATCCTGGCGACTGGGGGTTCCTTGTCCAGACGGTGAACTGGAACTGCGTGTCGGTCAAAGCACCGGCCGAGTCCCAGAACCGGAGGACGAAGCCGCCGTTGCCCGGGTTCACGACTCCGAACGTGCGGGGCGACGAGACGACGGGCGTGACTGTGACGACGTGGCTGCTGTTGCTGTACGTCTCGCCGTCGACCGTCACCGTATAGAAGCCCGTGGAGTCCTTGACGACCGAGAAGTTGCCCGTCCCGCCCGCAATGGTGCCGGCCGCGTTGACCGTCCCATAAGCCATCGGGACGGCGACGCTGGGTGAGTTCAAGGCATAAGTCCGATAATAGAACCCCGTGTTGTGCACCGCGCCGGCCGACGTTCCCAGTGTGACCGTCTGTCCGTTCCCGAAGAACCGGCCCGCGCCCGCAGCGCTGTTGCCCGCTCGGCCGACGACACCGAAGCCGTTCGGCCGCCCGGACTGGCCGTACACGCCGTGGCCGTTTTCGACCACTAGGAAGGTGTCCGAAACCCCGATCACACCGCTCCCGTCTGTGCCTGCCCACCCTTTGACCGCGCTACCGGTCTGATTGAAGACATGGAAGGCGTCGCTGGTACCGTTGAAGCTCTTCAGGAACGGAAGCGTCACGCCGTCCGCAAAGGGCACCCACTTCGACCCGTCGAAGTGGAGGACGTTGCCGTCTTCCGGAGGCAAGTTCGAGACCGTGGACGATTGAAGCTTGACGACTCTCGCCGCGCTGAGAGGGCCGGACAGGTCTCCTCCGACGGACAACCTGGCGTCAGGCACGGTGCCGCTTGCCAGCGCCGAGGCGTTCAGACCCGTCAAGAGATTGCCGGAGCCTGTGAAGGAGTTGGAGGCGTTGTTGAAGTTGTTGACGCCGCTCCAATTGTTGGTCGCGCCGACCTGCCCGTAGGCGGACGAAGCCTGGCCGCCGAGTTTGGCGGCGTCGACCCCAGTGACGGCCGAGCCGTCTCCGGACAGGTGCCCTGCGAGCACGGTGCCCGAGACGTTCACATGACCGGCTTGCGGCGTGCCGGGCGTGGTCGGTTGCAACCGCACCATGAACTCCTTCGCGCTTTGGGCGACGGCGGGGCCGGAGTGGACGAGTCCCCAAGCCGCGAGTCCACCTGTGAAACCAAGGACGACCGTCCTGACGTCGTTTGCTCTCATCGAGGGTCATGGTAGCGCAGGATCGTTGCGAAGGAACACTGACGTTGGTAAGGGCGCGGAAGCTTGGCCCTGGTTCCGGTCTTCTTACCGGGCTTCCGGGAGAGAACGCACGGCCAGAGTCCGGCGTCTGGGATGGAACCGGGCCAAGCGCCCGTCCAAGGAAACCCATGCCCGACTTTACAAAATCGATCGATGTGGCCGCGACCGGGGAAGAGGTGATCGCCTTCGTCGCCGACCCGAAGAACATGCCGAAGTACCTTCCGACGGTCAAAAGGGCGTCCATGGAGGACGAAGACCACGTCCACATAGCCGTCGAGATCGACGGCGAAGACCATGAGGACGGCGGCTACCTCCGCGTGGACGGCGATAGGGCCCTTAAGTGGGGCTCAGAGGACCACGACTACCACGGTCGGATCGAGGCGATGGGCGACGGCGACGGATCGACAGTGACGATCCATCTTCACATCAACCCCCCGCCAGACCTGGACAAGAAGATGGAAGAGCACAGCGGCGGAAACTGGGAGTCCCGGATCGACCAGGGCTTGGACCAGGCCCTTTCTTCGATCAAACGCGAAGTCGAAGCACGGGTGGTCTGACGCATGGCGGCTCCCGTGCGGGAACGTATCGGGTGACGGCCGGCGTAGAGGCCTATGAAGGTGTAGAACGATGCCGATCATCCCGTTGATCCTGCTGGGAGCGTCCGCCTGGACGCACGGTCCTGACGAGTTCGGATTGAAACCTGGAACCGAGAGGGTCTATCAGACCACGACCGGTGCGGAACGTGAGAAGCTCCAAAAGTCGAAAGTGGTCGGACAGACGCGCGCCCAGGGAATGGACGTGTTCGACATCAAGATGGAGAACGGTCGGCACCAGTTTTTCGGCGTTTCGCCCGAAGGGTTGTTCCAGTTCTACGTGTCCGACATGCAAGGTACGACCTTGGACAAGGACTCGGCTCCCGTGCCCGTCCTCTTGAAGAACAAGCGTGCGGGACAATCGTGGGAATGGGTCGAACCGTTCCGAGGACAGACGAGCGGCGGACCAGGGGCGAAAGAGCTCGACTGGGAGCGGTTGAAGACCCACTGCAAAGCCACTTTGGTCAGCGTTGATGAGAAGGTGACCGTCCCTGCGGGAACGTTCGTGACGTGGCACGTGACCGTTCAGCGGCACTCTGAAGACCTTGGCGACAGTCGCCAGGAGACGTGGATCGCGCCAGGTACGGGCATCGTCAAGCAGACTTCGGCCCAAGGCGAGTGGAAGTCGTCCACAGTCCTTGTCAGCCGCGAGTAGAAGGGGCGAAAGTCGGCGGCTGTCGAAATCGTGCCTGCCCGCCCGCCCCGTCACGCGGCCATGGGCTTGTCCGGAACGCCGCAGGACGAAGGGACGAACGTCAAGCGACGATCCGGGCGAAGACTCTTCGCCCCCGATGGCGACAGGGTGTGAACAGTCCACGTCATCTTTGAACCGGAATATTCGTGCGGGGCCGATTTTCCACCGTCTTCTCCACACAATTGGCGATCCGAAGAGGACGTTGCCGAACGCGCGGTCGGGCGCCTGACGTTAGGCGGCCATGACCGCGAAGGCCCCCTTTCAGAAATCTGCACATATTCGAAGCGGCATCCGGGTTGTCAGTCCCTCTGATTCCAACGTACAGAAGGAAGGAGGGACGTCCCGGTTGAACAAGCCTGAGTCCGTCCGTTGTCCGATGAAACACCTTCTGCTCTTGGCCGCACTTTTCTCACCGTCAGCGTTCGCAGGAGTCGTCTATAGCCAACCCCACAACGGCACTGGAGCCCTCTTGCAGTCGTCATGGCTCGATCCGGACGGCTATGACGGCGATTGGTACACGTACGACAGCTTCGTCCTCGCCTCCGATACGGACGTGACCGAGGTCCGCTGGCGGGGCGGTTACATCTACGGGGCGATGTTCGGCAAGGCCTTCGATTTCAGCGTGTACTTCTTCGAGTCGGCGGCGTTGGACAGCCAGCCCCTTTGCGGCAACCCGCACGTCGAGGACAACATCTATCTGGCCCGCTACTTCGTGAACGGAAACGCCCAGGAAACCGCCGCCGGAACGTTCGGTGGCACGACGATGTACGACTACCGTTACACGCTGTCCCGACCCCTTCACTTGAGCGGTGGCGTCAAGTATTGGATCCGGATGTTGGCCTCCCATCCTTCGGTCCCGGACTGGGGCATCGCAACCGGATCGGGCGGCAACGGTAGCCACTTCTACTTCAATGCAGGCGGCGCACGGTTCGGCTCCAAGAGCGGAGACACGGCGTTCACCTTGTACGGGTCGCAGAGTCAGACGGTCGTGCCCTCTTCGGTGACCGTCGTGCTCGGACAGCACACGGCAGGCACGGTGGCCGATCTGGCCGTGGCGGACGGAACCGATTACGCCGTCTGCAAATTCGTCGTTCCGACCCAGCAGTCTCCGATCGTCAACGTGGTCGTCGACGGCGCGACGACGCTGTCCGCGGCATCGTCGTACATCTTCAAGGTCCGGGCGCACATGCTCAATTCCGGACAGTTCCAGGCCGCCTTGGAGCCCTACCGGTTCGTGAACGGGGTCTATGACACCGGCGTCAAGACGGCGGTCGGAACGACCTATACCGACTTCAGTGCCACGGCGACTCCTGCCGGCGACTACGTCGGTGCTTCGGGTGAAGTCCGGGCCCGGGTGAGGACGTGGAGGGTCGGGCCGAGCGCGTCAGCCGCTCCTTGTCTGGGCCTCGATCAGGCGGTCTGGACATTGACCGATTGAACGGACCCCGTGAGGGGCCATCGGGCCTGAGGGACTTGCGGCCGACATGACCGGGGGACCAGGGCGGCGTCGTTGAAAGGGTGCTCGTCAGCGACGCTGTCCGGATGCTCAAGGAGGCGGCGTCGGACTTTCAGTCCCACCGTGGGCCCGCTCTGGCCGCTGCGGTGGCCTACTACGCGTTCTTTTCGCTCGCCCCTTTGACGGCGCTCGTGTTCACAGTCGCCGGACGGGCGTTCGGGGACGAGCCGTCCCGCCAGAAGCTGGTGTCCCTCATCGGGCCTTGGTTGGGCAGAGAGGCCGCCGAAAGTGTCCACAAGTTGGCGGTGTCGGCTTCCGAACACGGCACGGGGCCTCTCGCTCCGCTTGTCGGCACGGTCGCTTTGTTGGCCGGTGCGTCCGGTGTGTTCGCCCATCTCCAGCAAGCGATGGACGCCGTCTGGGAGACCAAGGCTCCGGACGAAGGGTTCTGGGGATTCATCCGCGAGAGCTTCCGCTCCTTCTTGATGGTGCTCTTGGCGGCGGTCGTCTTGTTGGCGTTGCTAGCCTCGAGCACGGTCTTGGAAGCCGGACTCAGACGATTGTCCGGTTATCCGGGGTTCAAAGCCGGCATGACGAGGGCGGCCGACCTGACGGTCACGTTCCTGATGTTGGGCCTCCTTTCAGCGTCGCTCTACCGCTACTTGCCGAGGATCCGCGTCGAATGGCAGGACGTCTGGTTCGGTGCCGGCGTCGCAGCGGCTTTGGCGACGGTGTTGAAGCCTGCGTTCACGCTCTATCTGACGCGGGCCGACGCTCTCTCCGGCTTCGGTGCGGCCGGCGTGTTGGCGGCGGTCTTGGTCTGGGCGAACGCCATGTCGCAGATCTTCTTGTTCGGAGCCGAAGTCACAAGGCGGACGGCTCTGCGGCATGGAGGACCGCCCTCAAATTCCAAAGTCAAGAACATTCGCGACCTTGAAAGACCAATCAGGCCTTATAGTTAAGGCATGTCGCAATTTTCGAACATTGCCGTGTCGGCTCTGACTTCTGCGGTCGTCGGAGGCACGTTCGTCTTCGTCAACACGGTCGAACTCCAGGCCACGTCACCGGGGACGGCACAGACCGGCCACATCAACGTCACAGGAAACGTCCTCGCCGGATCGGTCAAGGTCGGGAACGGTCCGGCAGGGGGCTCGATCGCCGTCGATAGGGGCACGATCGGGAACGCGCTCTATGCCCGATCACAAGGGACCGGCGTGTTCGGTCAGAGCCTTTCACCGACGGGCACGGGTTACGGCGGGTACTTCGTGAGCAACAGTTCCGGAGGGCGGGCGGTCTTCGGCGACTCGCTGGGGACAGGTGGGAACGCCATCGGAGGCATGTTCCAAGCCGCGAGCACGACGGGTCAGGGCGTCTGGGGACGGGCGCTTTCGACCTCCGGAAGCGGTGCCCCGATCGGCGTCCGTGGGACGTCGGCCAGTACGGTCGGGACCGGGGTCTTGGGCGAGTCGCCGGGTATCGCGGTCGCTGGAAACGCTTCAGGCGCCGGTACGGGAGGAAAGTTCACGGGGGCCGTCGCGGTGGACGCCCAGACCGCAAGCCCGCAGGGGACCGCGGTCCAAGCCTCGGCCCCTGCTACCGACGGTCGGGCGATCGCCGTCGCCAGCGGCGACGTGATGAAGGACTACGGGGCCGGTTACGCCCGCATGGTGCCGATCGCTTATGGGACGGTCGACGGCACGGGGGCCGTGCAGTCCGGTTCGGGGAACTTCACCGTGACCAAGACCGCGACGGGCACGTACCAGGTCCACATCGACGGCTTCACTTATGTCGCTCAGACGTTCACGACGGTCGGAAGCGCGCTAGGGAACACCTTCGGCGCCACCAGCCTGAACGGCGACCTTGTCGTCGCCGTCACGTTCAACAGCAACCTCGTGAACTCGGATTTCAACTTCGTCTCGTACAAGAGCAGCGGCACCGGTCCTTCCTTTGCACCGAAGCACCGTTTCAAGAACGACACGGAGTGGGCCAGGAACCGGCCCGAGGAGTTCCGTCGCTATCTGGCGGCGGGACAGCGACCGACACCCTAGGCTCAGGCTCCGGGGCGGCCGATCTTGCGGAGGACATCGACCATTTCGACGCAAGCCCAGGCCGCCTCGCGACCCTTGTTCCCCAGTTTCATGCCGGCCCTTTCCAGGGCCTGTTCTTGCGTTTCGGGCGTCAAGACCCCCCAGGCGACGGGCACTCCCGTGCGGTTCTGAAGGTCCATCAGGGCCGAACTGACGTCATGGGCGAGCATGGTCGCGTGGGGCGTCGCGCCTTGAAGGATGCAGCCTAGCGCGACGACACCGTCGACGGCGCCCGATTCGACCAAGGCTGACGCCGCGGGCGGCACTTCCCATGTGCCTGGAACCCAGACGACGGTCAGTTCCGGTTCGCCGGACCGCTGCAAGTGGTCGACGGCACCGTCCAATAGCTCTTTCGTCACCAACTCGTTCCAGCGGCTGACGACGATGCCGATCCGCATCCCTGTCGCCACGTTCGAGCCTACGACGGTCGTCACAACGGGATTATGCCGCGCAAGCGGCTTACGCCTTGGACTTCGCCTTTTCGAACGCCGCGATGGCGCGAAGTCGACTGGCGCCAAGGTCGACGATCGGCGAAGGGTAGTCGGACTCTTCGAACAACGAAGCGTGCGCCCAAGGTTCGTGGACGTCGGGCCCATCGAGGTGACGCAGTTCCGGAACCCACTCCTTGACGAACGTCCCGTCGGGATCGAACTTCCGGCCTTGGCTGACGGGATTAAAGATGCGGAAGTACGGTGCGGCGTCCGTGCCCGTGCTCGCAGACCATTGCCAGCCTCCGTTGTTGCTGGCGAAGGACCCGTCGATCAGGTGTTCCATGAAGAACGTTTCGCCCCACCGCCAGTCGACCAGCAGGTTCTTGGTCAGGAACATGGCTGTGACCATGCGGAGCCGGTTGTGCATCCAACCGGTCGCCAAGAGTTGCCGCATCGCTGCGTCGACGATCGGCACGCCCGTCCGGCCTTCGCACCAGGCCCGGAAGGCGGCTTCGTCGTACGACCATTCCACCGCCTCGGAGGCCGCTTGGAACGCCCGCCCTTTACAGACCCTGGGGAACCCGACCAGGACATGGGTATAGAACTCTCGCCAGACGATCTCCGAAACCCACGTTGCAGCGCCTGGCCCCAGGCCTTCGAACGGATCGGTCGGATCATAGCCGCCATGGGCGGCCTGGACGCACTGTCGGGGGGACAAGGCGCCGACGGCCAGGTACGGCGAGAGTCCGCTGGTGCCAGGTTTGGAGGGGACGTCTCGATCGGCCTTGTAGTCCTGAAGCCTCTCTCGGGCGAACGTGTCCAACTTTTCGAGTGCAGCCCTTTCTCCCGCCGGCCAAAGCTCGGACGGAACTCTTGAGCGGAACCCCTCGACCTCTTCGGGGACAGGGTCAGGGCGGAGACGGAGAGCTTTCTGTCGAGATGGAGCGGGAAGGACGGGAACACCGCCCTGGGCGGTCCATTCCGTCACCCATGCTTTGCGATAGGGCGTGAACACCGAGTAGAACTTGCCTTCGCCGGTCTTGACACTGTCCGGGGGCAGGCAGACCTGGTCGTCGTACGACCGGACACCGATCCCCGCTTCTCGGGTCAAACGGACGGTTTCGTCGTCCCGTGCCGCCTCGTCGACTTCGTACTCCCTGTTGAACGCGACCCTGTCGCACCCGGCTTCTCGGCACGCGTCCAAGACCGTTCGCGGCACGTCGCCGGGGGTCGGTGCCGTGCGGACCAGAAGAGGGACGTTCTTGTCGCCGAGGCTTTCGGAAAGGACCTTCAACGTCCTTAGGATGAATTCGACGCGGCAGGCCGCCACGTCGTGGCGTTTCCAGTCGCCCGGTGACACCACATAGAGAGCGACGGTTCCGTCATCGGCCGCTTCAGCCGATCGGGCCAGGGCGGTGTTGTCGTGCGTCCTCAGGTCGGAGCGGAACCAGACGAGAGGGCGCATGGGGCGTCCTCAGGATACCGGTCGGTCACGGGACTCCGAGGACGAACTTCACGGAACCGTCCTCGATGTCCACGTCCTTGAGCACGGCCCTCGCGACGTTATGGCGCAGGTCGTCGGCGTTGAGCCGGTAGACGGCGACCGAGTCGAGACGGTCGTGGACGAGGCGGCCCGCTATCGGGAGCAAGGGCTTGAGGACGTCTTCAGGCACGCCTTCGATCTCGAGCCGCGAAAACGAGGCGTCGTCGAAGAACAGGGCGGCTCGGTCCGGTTCGTATCGGACGGTCGTGTCGCCTTCGAGCCGACCTTTCGCGATGCGGCCCGATAGGAGCGTCGCCGAGGCGGACAGGCCGATCTTGATGCGGTTTCCGACAGGATCAAGGCTCACCTCCGGGTCGGAATAGACGACGGTCAGCGGGAAAGCGCTCTGTTCGACCGGAAACTTGGCTTTGATCCGGTCTTGGAGCTCGGCCTGGGACATTCGGAGCGTGATTTCGGGTTTGCGGGCGGAGACCGCCAAGACCGCGACCGCCGTCACGACGATCGGAACCGCGAACAACGCTCTGTTTCGGAAGCCGGACTTCATGTTGCCACCCGTAAAGAGAAACGGTCGTGAGGGACCGGCGTTGCAGCGGGCCTCCCTGCAAACTTGACAGTGTCCGACCGATCATTCAGACTAACGATCATGGCGGGGCTCATCCATCTTCCCGACGTGGCGGGTTGCGACGAGGCCGGGCGGGGCCCGCTCGCCGGACCCGTCGTCTGCGCGGCCGTCGTCCTTCCGAAGGGCTTTGATACGCGGGGTCTGGACGACTCCAAGCGGTTGACCCCGGACCAGAGGGCGGCGCTCGAAGTCCGGATCAAATCCGGAGCGGACTGGGCCATCGACGTCGTCGAAGCTTTCGAAATCGACCAAGTCAATATCCTTCACGCCTCCCTGGCAGGCATGGGCCGTGCCTTGGAACGGCTCGCCACGGTTCCGCGCCTTGCTTTGATCGACGGCGACAAGCTCCCGGCCCACACCCCGTGCCCTTGTGCGCCGTGCGTCCGGGGCGACGCGGCCTACGCGTGCATCGCGGCGGCTTCGATTCTGGCCAAGAACGCCCGGGACAGGATCATGACCGATCTGGCGTCCCGCTATCCGGAGTACGGTTTCGAAAAGCACTTCGGCTATCCGACGCCCGACCACATGGTCGCTTTACGAAAGCACGGGGCGACGCCGGTGCACCGACGCTCTTATGCTCCGGTCGCGGCCGTCCTGAACCAGCCCAGGCTGTTCGGCGATCCTGAGCCCGAGACCGAAACCGCCGTGCCGGTCATGGCGGTGGTCGATCCGGGAGCGTTCGAGGTTTCCGAAGCGTTGAGTTGACCGGGGTCCGAGGCTCAGTCCCGGCGATGCCGTCCGGCGGGGCCCGGTATAATCCGCCCCGCACTCATACCGGAGGCCCAATCGTTTGAGCCTGGCTATCGAAACCCGAGCACTTGTCAAATCCTATAAAAGCCGTAGTGGCACAACGAACGTCGTCAACGACCTGAACCTCCGGGTCGAGCCGGGCGAAATCTTCGGGTTTCTCGGGCCGAACGGGGCCGGAAAGACGACGACGATCAAGATCTTGTTAGGCGTCATCTATCAGACGTCCGGCGAAGCCTACGTCCTCGGAAAGGAGGCGGGCGACATCAACGTCCACAGGCAGATCAGCTACTTGCCCGAGAAGCCGTACTACTACGAGCACATGACCGGGTTGGAGATCATGAAGTTCTATGCCAGCCTCTTCGGCATCCACGACGAGGCCAAGTGCAAGCGGCTCCTCGAGCGCGTGAACCTTGGGAACGACATGAACCGGCCGATCAGCCAATACTCCAAGGGTATGCAGCAGCGCGTCGGACTGGCGCAAAGCCTCATCAACGAGCCGCAACTGCTGTTCCTCGACGAGCCGACGGGCGGTCTCGACCCGATCGCCCACATCGAGATCCGAGACCTCATCCTCCAGTTCCGGGACGAAGGTAAGACCGTCTTCATCTCCAGTCACGAACTCAGCGACGTCGAGCGGATCTGCGACCAAGTCGCGATCATCAACAAAGGCGAGGTCGTCGCGGAAGGACGATTGGAAGAGCTCCTGATCGGTGGCCGGATCGAAGTCACCGCCAACAGTTGTCCGGACAGCCTGGCCGCCCAGCTCAAGACGGGCGACACGATCGTCTCCGTCAACCACGGCCGGTTGATCGCCGACATTTCCGACGCCCACAGCCCTGACGCCCTGGTCAAAGCGATCCAGTCCGCCGGCGGCGAGATCGTGAGCGTCATCCCACGCCGAAAAAGGCTGGAAGACCTCTTCCTCGAAGCGGTCAGCGACGACAACAAGTCGAAAGGACGACAGATGCAACGCATGGTGGACGAGAAAGCGGAAAGCCCCGAAACGCCCGGACCCGGTAACGGAGAGGGCCAGGCGTGAACGTCATCCTCTCCATCGCACGGACGACGCTCGGTGAAGCGATCCGCCGCCGCGTCATCCTCGTCACGCTGTTGATCGGCGTCCTGTTCCTCGCCTTCGCGCCGATGCTCGAGTCACTGTCGCCGAGGCAGAACATGGTCGTCCTCCGGTCGTTGACACTGGGCGTCATCCAACTTACGAGCGCGGTCATCGCCGTCGTCTTGACGGTCTACATGATCCCGAACGAGATCGAACGTCGTACGATCTATACGATCCTGTCCAAACCGGTCCGAAGGTGGCAGTTCCTCGTCGGCAAGTACCTCGGAGCGGTCAGTGCGCTCGGCCTGATGATGGCGTTGATGACCGCGATCATGCTCCTCGTCTTCCTCATCATGGG
Source organism: Armatimonadota bacterium (assembly GCA_018268395.1). Classification (NCBI taxonomy): domain Bacteria; kingdom Bacillati; phylum Armatimonadota; species Armatimonadota bacterium. Next base: position 391,472 of record JAFDWQ010000003.1, read on the forward strand.
TAAGACCGAAGGGGCGGCCGACCTCGCCGCCGTCGCGAAGGTGCCCGTCGCCTTCTTCATCCAGATGTCGCTGCTCGCAGCGGTCTCCGTGTTCTTCTCGACCTTCGCCACACCGATCGTGAACTTCTTCCTTTCGGGAGGCGTGTACATGGTCGGGACGGTCTTCGACTCGTTCTTCGACGTCAGCAAGAGCAAAGACATGGCCCCGGCGTTCAAGATGCTGGTCCAGGTCGTGCACGGCATCGTCCCGAACTTCCAGTCGTTCAACGTCCAGAACGCGGCGATCAACCAAGGTCAAGGGATCCAGAACGAAGGGTTGTACTACCTTCAACTCGGAGCGTACGCGCTGACGTACATTTCGATCCTGATGATCGCGGGCGTCATGATCTTCGACAACCGGGAGGTGTGACGTGAGGCGCGGCGGCTCGAAGCTCTTGGCGGCCCTTTGCGGGCTCGTCGTCCTGCAAGGCGCGTTCCACCAGGGACTGGTCTTCCCGACTTGGCGCAAGAACTACGCGCCGATCACCAACGGCGAACTGCGCGACCTGACGTCAGACCAGCTCCTGTTCGTCTTCGCCGGGTTCCGCGAACTCATCGCGGGCATCCTCTGGGTCAAGGCCGACAACTTCTTCGACGAGGGCAACTTCGACGCGATCCTCCCGATCGTCCGCCTCGTCACCCTTCTCGACCCGCACAACATCGACGTGTTCGACACCGGGATGTGGCACATCGCCTACAACTTCACGGACGAGGGCTCGCGCTCCGACCGCCGGTACATCCCGAGCGCCGTCGCCCTCGGCGTCGAAGGCACCAAAGCGAACCCGAACACGTACGAGCTGTTCTATGCGACCGGGTGGCTCTACCACCACAAGATCGAGGACGACTACGCCGACGCACAGAAGTGGTTCGAAGAGGCCGTCCAACGGACGGACATCACTCCGGCCCGGCGGAACATCCTCCAACTCGCCTATCAGCGCAACGGCCGCGTCGACAAGGCCGCGGACTACCTGTTCGAAGTCCTCGACAAGGCCGAGGCCCGCACCAAAGACCTGCGGGACTTCCAAGCGAAGCAGAACCGCGACGTCATCGAGAACAACCTGGACAGCCTCCTCGTCCGCATGGCCCAGCGCGGCTACTGGGCCAAGGGTCGCGGCGACTACGAACAGGGCCAATACGACACCAAGCCGCCGTTCGACGTCGGGTTCAGCGCACAGGTCACGGTCATCGAGCCGCAGGTCATCCGGGTCGAAGGCACGTGGAACGTCATGCCCGTCGGGACGCGCGTCCGCGTGATCTTACGCGACAAGGACTTCAAGAACGCCGTGCCGGGCGGCATGAAGTGGTACCAAGGCGGCCAGGTCAACCTCGACCCGCCGAAGGACGAGACGTTCATGCAGGACCTGCTGTTCGTGAAGAACCAGCGGTTCAAGCGCGACATCGACATGTCCCGCGACCCGCTCATGTACCCGTTCGTCACGGACAAGTACACCGTCGAGTTCTATTACAACCCGCGCCAGGCCCCGTCCTACATCCAGGACAAGTTCGGCTGGAGCGGCGAAGGGATGACCGACAAGAACTACCTCAACACGGAGATCCGTGAAGGCCAGCGCGTCGTGTTCACGTCGATGGAGTTCTCGAAAGACGAACTGTTCCGTCGCGGACGGTGGAAGACCGAAGTCCCCGTGCGCCGCACGAAGAACTTCGCAGGCTTCGGCGTCAAGCAGCTCGATGACGACGTCATCAAGGTCCCTGGCCTCCTGTCCGAGCAGGGCGGCTGACGCCCGTACACCGAAAAGTCGACAGGGACGCCTCGAAAGAGGCGTCCCTGTGTTCGTCCGAGCGGCGGACGAGCGTTATGGCTTGATTTGGCCCTCGTCCGGAACCGTATAGGGCCGGTTCTTCAGATTCGCACGCTCCCATCTGCGGAGCGCGGCCATCCAAGCTTCGAACCCCACGGGATCCTTCTTAGCCCAGACCGTCGCTTCCCCGTATCGGTCCAACTCCTTCGGTCGCCTCAGTCCTTCCGGCATCGGCGGCATGGCGATGCCCGTGCTGCGATAGGCGACGAACGTCACGTCGCTGTCCTGGACACCGAGGGCCACATCCGTGCAGATGATACGGAAGTCTCCCGTGGCTCCGCTCCTCTGGACCGAAGCGTATTGACTCCCGTCAGTTTCGACCGCCGAGGCGACGATCGCAAGGTCGAAGCCGTTGCTCGTGTAGTTCAGGATGTCGACGTCGACGACCCCTTGGCTGATGTTCGCGGCCGTAAAGTTGCCGGAACCCGACAGGATGGACCCAAACGTCGACAGATAACCGTAGGCGACGGGCACCATGGTGGCCGGAGTCCCGGCGGAGTACTCGTGTCGCGGCAGCTTGCCTTTACTAATCAGGCTGTCGTCCGGAGTGCCGGCGCGCACGCCGTTCCCCCAAGAACCGTTCAACGCGGCGAGTGCCGTGCCCCCCGGTGCCGCGCTTTCGCCGAAGACGCCCGTTCCGGCGGCACCCGCGCCCAAAACCCGGCCCCAGACGCCGACCGAGTTCGCGTTCGAAGAGTGGTTGTAGAACAGCCCGCCGACCGTGTTGCCCGTCGTGCTGAGCGGATCGGCGACGACGGCCCGCCCGCCCGATGACCCGGTCGTGAAATATCCGCCGGCCCCCAGCCCCGTTGTGGCCGTGCTCTGCCCGTAGACGGAGACTCCGGAGCTCGTGATCGCCCGGACGCCTTGCAGGGGGCCCGTCTCGTTGACCTGTACCCTCGCCAACGTCGGAGACGTGCCGGCCCCGAACCGGGCGGCCAGCGAATAGCCGGAAACGTTCGTATGGCCCGTGTCGGCGGTGCCGGGGGTCGTGGGTTGCAGCGTGACGAAACTCACCATGGCCGGAACTCCGACGGCGACGACGGCTGCCGAAGCTCCGGCAGATGCGAGGACGGTTTTGAGATCCATGTCGTGTTTCTCCCGGTTCACTATAGTGCTGAGCCTGGAGGATCCGGACGTTCAGAGGACCATCGTCTCCTTATTCCTCACCCGGTAAGGGGAAGGGTGGCGGAACCAGGTCTCCGTCTGCATGGAGACGACACGGGTCGGGCTCAATACAAGGGACGGCCGTGCTAACCTAGGTCGTGCTCGTCCCCTTTCTCGTCATGACCTTGGCTCAGGCTCAAAATTTAAACCCGGGCCCGCACCTTGATCTAAGCAAAGAAGCAGCGGTCCGTCTTTGGTCCGACGTGGTGGACGAGCGTGCTATGCCACCGTTCCACGCCTTGCTTGGCATCGACCAAGCCCGTTTTAGAGTGTTACGGAACAAGGTAGGCCGGCGCATGGTGGAGCCGGACCTTGATCATGTTCCTGGATCCACCATTGAGGCTCTGTCCGCAAAGATCGCCGCTGCGGTTGGAAGCCAACTAGAAGGGGAGCGGGTTGACGTCGGTTCACCGTTAGGAAAGGAACTCATGGCTGAGGGCCTTGTCGATTGGGTACGGTCACACGTTCCTTACAATTCAATGCTCGAGCCAGGGAAGATAGCAGCCCAAAAAGGAATCTCCGCGAAAGAGGAGAGTGCTCTTCGCTCTCAGTTTTGGACTCCCAAGACCTTGCTGCAAAAACAAGAGTTGTGTGCTGTTTGTGCTGGTTTTTCGCGATTGGTCTATCAAATGGCGAAAAACGTCGGGGTTCCTCTGTACAACGTCCAAGGATTCACACGTGGCGCGCTCCAGGTCAACGGGACTTATACCAAGAATCCCGTGAACCACTCGTGGAACATCCTCGTTCTCGACTTAGCTGACGGGAAGCAACTCTTGATCCCGTCGGATCCTACTCAGTCCCGAGTGACCCTTCCGGAAGCGAGACGTGCCGGATTCGAGTGGACTTCACCCTATTCGTTTCCCGATACCGTCGAGCACGCTGCGTTCTTCCATTATTCCCAGTACTTTACGAAAGTCGAAGACTATCAGCAGAAGGTGGATCGGTTCCAGCCGCTCGCCTTACCGGAACTGCAATGGCGCGAATGGGGTTCGATCAAGACACTTGACCGATTCCGGAATCAAGTCCTCCAGCCGACGAGGGCCGCGACGATCGACAGGATGCCTGAGTTCGACTAGATTCTGCTGTCTTTACGATCGGCTTCGAGTCTATCCATCGGCCGCCTTCGACTCCGAATGCCAACCGACGCCGAATCCTGACAGACCGAGTCTCGAGGCTTGATCCACAACGGGCCCGAGGCACGCCGCCCAAATCGGCGTTTTCGAGACCACCTTTGGTGCGGCCGTCTTCTCGGCATGGCCCGAAACAAGCTGATGTACACTCCCTCGGACGATGCCTGGGAACGTGTTCTCGGAACAGGAGGTCAGCCAGATCCTGCAGCATGCGGTGCGGTTGCAGGAGGAGGCCGATGGTTCCGAATACACGCCGGGGGTGACCTACGAGGAGCTCGTCCGGATCGCCGACGAGGCCGGGATCGACCGCAGTTGTCTGGAGCGGGCGCTCGCTTCGCCACAAACCGCGGTTCCGAAACATTCGCTGTTCAACCTCATCGAGGAGCAGGACAAAGTACTTGAGGGCGAACTCGACGACGACGGCCTCAGCGAGCTGATGGACCAGGTGCGCAGACTCGTGAAACTCAACCGGGCCCAATCGTTCGGCAAATCGATCGAGGCCGAGGCGTTCGGAGGCGGGGTCTGCGGCACGCTGAAAGTGTCGTCGAAACGCGGTCGGACGCGCATCGGCCTTCGCCAGACCCCCTTCATCGCTTACTTCGCAGGCTTGCACGTGCCGCTCGTCGCTTCGATCCCGGTCGCACTGGGGCTGGGTTTTCACGGGAACCTTCTCGCCGCCGTGCTCGTGCCGCTGGCGATGTTGACGGCCGGCGGGTCGGTCTTCTACGCGGTCGCCCAGGCCGGGAAGGGCAAAGCCCGCGAGCTCTTCGCGAAGATCGTCGGCATCGCGGGCTCTGAGTTGGAGCGGTCCAAAGACAAAGCGGCCGAGTGACTCCCCTTCTCCCTCCCGGCACGATCCATCTGGCAAGGAGAAGGGAGCCCGGAACCCCTACTGCGAGCCTGCCCCGTGCTATCATCTGGGTGCCGGGAACTGCGCGGCAGACGTGCGGCGAACTCCGCCAGGGCTGGAAGGCAGCAACGGTAAGTCGTTTCGCTGTGCGACGCACCCTTCCCGGCATTCCCGACCGCGCGAGCGTCCGGCCAAGCCGATGTCCCTCTACCGCAAGTACCGAAGCCAGACGTTCAGCGACCTCGTCGGTCAGGGGCACGTCGTCAAGACGCTGCAGAGCGCCATCGATCGCGGGCGCATCGCCCACGCTTACTTGTTCACCGGTCCGCGAGGCACGGGAAAAACGTCGACCGCGCGCCTGCTCGCCAAAGCGTTGAACTGCGAAAAGGGCCCCGCCGCGGAGCCGTGCAACGAGTGCCAGTCCTGCAAGGAGATCACGACGAACATCTGCATGGACGTCGTCGAGATGGACGCGGCGAGCGAGAGCGGGGTCGACGACGTCCGGCAGTCGATCGTAGAGGTCGCGGACTATCAGCCTGCAAGCTGCCGCTACAAGGTCTTCATCATCGACGAGGTCCACGACCTTTCGCGTCAAGCGTTCGACGCGCTGCTCAAGACGATCGAGGAGCCGCCCGGCCATGTCGTCTTCATCCTCGCGACGACCGAGTACTCCAAGGTGCCGCCGACGATCCGCTCGCGCTGCCAGCGGTTCGAGTTCCACCGCGGTTCGATCCAAGACCTCGTCGGCCGATTGAAGTACGTCGTCGAATCGGAAGGTTGGGAAGCCGAGCCGGCCGCATTGACGGCGATGGCGCGGGTGTCGGACGGCGGATATCGCGACGCTCTGACGCTCCTGGAGCAAGCGGCGCTCACGAGTCTGGACGGCAAGGTCACGCTCGACCAGGTCTACGAGCAGCTCGGTCTCGTCAACGACGAGACGATCGACCAGATCCTGACCGCGATGGCGGGCAAAGACGTGCCGACGTTGATGTCGTCGTTGGAAGAGGTCTATCGGAGGGGCAAAGACCCGCGCTCGTTGCTCGAATCGGTCTTGATCCGGTTGTCGGACCTGACCCGTGCGGCTTACGGCGTCGACGTCGGAGGTCTTCAGGATTCGGCGCAGGAGGCGGGGCTGAAGGCTTCCGCCGCGAACCTCGGGGCGCCGACACTTCTCGCTTATCGCGCCGCGCTCGCGGAAGCGCACCGCATGATCCGGGACGTGACGATCCCTCGGGTTTGGCTGGAGGCGGAGCTGATCCGGATCGCGAACGGGCCAAAAGCGGTTCCGGCCGTCTCCGAAGCGAAGTCTGAGCCTGTCCGAGCGGCCCGTCCTGCTCCTGTAGAGACCGTGCGCCCGGTGGAGACGGCCCGACAGTCCGCCTCGCCGGCAAAGCCGCAAGACGAGGCTCCGGTCAAAGCTGGCCCTGTCGCGGCCGCACCGGTGGTCGAAGCAACGGACGATCCGGACCTCGCGGCGGCGAGGGGCCATTGGTCGGACGTCTTGGCGGAATTGTCCGAAGTCTCGGCCGTCGCCCGCGAGCGGCTCGCGAAGACGAGGGTCGACCGGGTCGAAGGTCGAGAGGCGATGGTGGAGTTTCCGAGCGCGATGATCCTGGAGATGGTCGTCGGCGGCAAGCTGGAGAAGGCGATCCGGGAGTGTTGGGCCCGGCGCTCCGGGGAGTCGTTGACCCTCCGTTTTTTCGCCGGGAGTAGGCCGTCGGCCCCGCAGGCCGAGGTCGAGACGGCGGCGGTAGAATGGGCGGCGGAGGGCGAACGCTTGTCGGAGTTGGTCCAAGAGGTGTTCGGCCCCTCCGGAGCTTGAAAGGCATGAAACTCCCCAAAGGATTCGGCGGACAAGGGATCGGCGGCTATATGCAGCAGGCCAAGTCGGCGATGGCCCGGGCCAAGAACCTGGAAGCCGAGCTTCAGGCCGAACAGATCCCGGTGGACAAGGGTCCGGTGAAGGCGCTCTTCAACGGTCAAGGCGAGATGCTCTCGGTCAGCATCGACAAGTCGGTCGTCGACCCGGACGACGTCGAGGCGCTCGAAGATTTGATCCTGGGCTGCATGAAAGACGGTTTCACGAAGTCCGTGGAACTCCGCAACGCCCGGCTGGCGGAGATCATGCCGAACATCCCGGGCATGGGCAGCCTCGGGCTTTGACCCGTCGATGCTCTTCGCGCGGCCGCTTGCCGAACTGATCTCGCAACTCGAGCGATTGCCCGGGGTCGGGCCGAAATCGGCGCAACGCCTCGCGTTCCACGTCGTCCGGATGCCTCAGGACGATGTCCGTCGGCTCTCCGAAGCGTTGGTCCATGCGCGCGAGTCGCTCAAGTTGTGCTCGGTCTGCCAGAACGTCAGCGAGAAGGACGTCTGCGAAACGTGCGACGACCCGCGCCGCGACCCGTTGACGATCTGCGTCGTGGCCGAGCCGAAAGACGTGGCCGCGATGGAGCGGATCCATGAGTTCAAAGGGAGGTACCACGTCCTCCACGGCCTGCTGAACCCGATGGAAGGCGTCGGGCCCGAACACCTCAAGGTCCGCGAGCTCTTGGAGCGGCTCCGGGCGGACGTCGCCGAAGTCATCGTCGCGACGAACCCGACGATCGAAGGCGACACGACGGCGCTCTACTTGGCAAAGCTCATCAAGCCGTTGGGGATCAAGGTGACGCGGCTCGCACACGGGATGCCCGTCGGCGGAGAACTGGACTATGCCGATTCGGCGACCTTGTTGAGCGCTTTGGAGTACCGGAGGGAACTATGAAAAAGGTCTTGGTGGTCGGGTCGGGCGGTCGCGAGCACGCCTTGGTGTGGAAACTGGCCCAAGAAGGCGAGGTGTTCTGCACCCCCGGCAACGCCGGGATCTCCGACTCCTGTCCGACGTTCAACGTCCCGGCTTCTGACGCTGAGGGCCTGGCGATCCTGGCCCGCGAGGTCGGTGCCGGACTGGTCGTGATCGGCCCCGAAGACCCGTTGATCGCCGGTGTGGCCGACGACCTCCGGGCCGCTGGCCTGACGGTGTTCGGCCCTCCGGCCAAGTTCGCCCGACACGAGGCGAGCAAGGCCTGGTCCAAGGAGTTCATGCACGCGGCGGGCATTCCGACCGCCCGATCGGACTCGTTCATGGACTTCGACGAAGCCTTCGAATGGACAAAGTCCCGTTACGACGCGGGACGGCAGGTCGCGGTCAAGGCGAGCGGCGCCGCCCTTGGCAAGGGCGTGGTCGTCACCTCGACGCTCGAAGAAGCCGAGGACGCGCTTCGGGCGATGCTGGTCGACGGGTCACTCGGCGCCGCCGGGAACACGGTCGTCGTCGAAGACCGTTTGGACGGGCGCGAATTCTCCTTGTTGACCCTCGTCGGAGCATCGGGCTTCCGGAGTCTGCCCGTCGTCCAAGACTACAAACGGATCGGCGACGGTGACGTCGGGCCGAACACGGGCGGAATGGGCTCGTACAGTCCGGTGGGATGGGTGAGCGCCGACATGGTGCGCGAAGTCGAAGAGACCATCGTTGCGCCCGCTGTCCAGGCGATGCGGGACCTCGGCGGGGACTACCGCGGCGTGCTGTTCAGCGGGGTCATGGTCGTCGACGGCAAGCCGTCTTGTCTTGAATTCAACGTCCGGTTCGGCGACCCCGAGACGCAAAGCGTGGTCCGACGGCTGGGGGCCGGTTTCCTGGACGCTCTCTGGGCTTGCGCTTCAGGCGGGCCTGTGCCGGAAGTCGAGACGAACGGCGATTCTGTCGTGACGGTCGTCGCCGCCAGCGCCGGCTATCCGGGGCCTGTCCAGAAGGGGACGCCCGCCACGGTCGGACCGATGCCCGATGGCGTTTTCGTCTTCCATGCGGGTACGTCCCGGTCGAACGGTACGTTGGTCACGAACGGCGGCCGGGTCTTGGCGGTTTCGGCCGCCGCGCCGGACCTCGCAGCCGCGCGCCGTGCCGCGTACGACGGCGTGGCTCAGATCCGGTTCGACGGAATGCAGTTCCGAACGGACATCGCCCTATAATGGGTCCATGCCTTCGTTCGCCGGGCTTACGATCTGTCTCTTAGCGGCGTTCCCGCAGCAGGAAAAGAGCATCTTCGAGCAGGTTTGCCCCAACCCCACGGGTCGCAACGGCTACGAAGAGTATCTGAAAGCTTGCGACCTCTTCCGTTCCCAGGTCGGCGATCAGGTTTGGGAGGAATCTCAGATGGTGCGTGCCGGCGATCTGGGTTGGTTGAACACCCATCGGGCCGTCTCGAACAAGGCTTCGCAGGCGATCGAGACGGTGCGGGCCGGGAACGATAAACCGGTCTCCGACCCGCGCACCGGTTATCGTCTGACGACGACGGTTCCCGAGCTCGTGTACTTCAAGAACCTCACGCGCGTCATGGTGGTCCGGGCCACCGTCCAGTTTGCCGACGGCCAACCGAGAGACGCCGTACGGACCTTGGACGGAGCCCTTCGGTTCAGTTCAGGGGTCCAGGAAACCGGAGTCTTGATCAACTTCCTCGTGGGTATCGCGATGCAATCGATCGTTCTCCGGGGATACAACGACAACCTTTCGCGGCTTCCTTTGCCCGATTTGGAGCGTTTGGCGCGGTCTCCGATCGGTAAGGACGATTCCACCGCCGCAAGGTCCTGTCTTCAAAGGGAGGCGACGAGCATTCAGACGATGTTCGACGAACTGGCTCGCGACCGGACAAAGACCGAAGACTTCCTCGCCAATGACCCGGCCGACGACAGCGAGACTTCGAACGGGATCAAACGATTGAAGTCGTTACCGGACTCTGAGTTCGTAGCCGCGGTCCAAGCGGCAAAGGCGGGGACCTTGGCCCGGATCAAGCGCATCGACGCGATCCTCGGTTCACCAGAGCCGCGATGGTCGGGCTTGATCTCGCAATTCGAGTCCGGAGAGGCGAACGACAAATCCCCCGTCGGGATTTTGTCCGAGAGCTTCGCTTTAGGGTCTCAAATCCTTGCGGCCGAACTGAAGCGCAGGATGCAACTCCGTCTGTTCAGAGTCCACGTCTTGGTCAGAAGGCACAGGTTGATGGCGAACAAGCTGCCCGACACCCTGGACCAGCTTGGAGACCAGAACCTGACGGTCGATCCGTTAACGGGCAAACCCTTTGTCTATGAGGTATCCGGCGACACCTACCAGCTTTATAGCCGCGGGACGGAGCAGACCGGGCGCATCGACCTTGTCTGGAAGAAGGACGCCAAGTCGGGAAGCGTCGACGACGAGGTCATCAAGCCGTAGCGAAACGTTTGGGAAGCTTCCCGCGCCACGCGTCGACAGCTTGCTTGACCGACCAGACCACGTTGAACACTTGAAGGAGCGCGAGCAAGATCCACCCGACCAAGAACCGGACCAGGAACTCCTGCCAGGAAAAGTCGGCCCAGTTCGTCTGAAAATAGTGAACGACCCGGACGACGGTGTAGCAGAACGACGCCAGCCCGACGATGAACAGGCCCAAGTTCAGGACGATCGTCTCAAGGAGGGCCTGCTTGGCGTGGGAGGCGACGTAGCGGCTCTTCCTGTGGAAGAGGGCCCAACCAACGAGAGGCCCGATCAACGGCCAGGGGATCGAAGCGACGTGGACGGCAGCGGCCCAACCCCGGTCGAACGGCGTCGGCAGATCAGTGGGAGTCGGGGCGTCAGGCACCACAGTCATTCACGTAGAATGCCCTTTAGCGTTGCAAACGTGCACGGGATGGAACCCGTCGGCCCTACTCGGCGTTACGGGTATCGGATTCGAGGCGAGGAAGTACGGGGGCCCATCGGGACGGGACTCTAGGCGCCGCTTGCCGTGGACGTGATCGGAGCGAACGATTGGGCAGGCGGAACGACTACGAACGTCTGGTAAAAGCCGAACTCCCCGTGCTCTATCGCGTCGCAAGGCGGCTCGGCGCGGATCCGGACGAGGCCGAAGACTTGGTGCAACAGACGGTTGTGAAAGCGTGGAGAAAGTGGCACCAGTTCGACGGGCGTTATCTAAGGAGTTGGCTCGTCCGCATCCTACGGAACGAGCGACTGGCCAAGCTTCGGACGTACCGGCCCGAGACCGACACGATCGACCTCTTGACCGACGAGCCTGCGACGGAGGACTTCTGGTCGGAAGTCGAGAACGACATTGAAGTGGAGCGGATCTTCGCCGTCGTCGCCGTCCTTCCTGAACCCTACAGGTTGGCGGTTCAACTGTGCGACGTCGAGCAAATGAGCTACGAGGAAGCGGCCGAAGCGATGGACGTCCCGATCGGCACGGTGCGGTCGAGGCTGTTCCGGGCCCGGGTCGAAATCCGCAAGCGACTGGAGGCGACGTCGTGAGGATCGACTGGCAAGCGTACGACGACGGCAGCCTCGGTCCGGCCGAAAGAGCGGTTGCAGACCAGGCATTGGCGACCGATCCCTCGGCCCAAGCCGAACTCGAAGGACTGCGTCGGCTGAAATCGGCCGTGTCGGCGATGTCGACCGAACCTGTTCCGATCCGACGCCTCGAATCGGTCTTCTATCGTCCGAAGTCGACCTGGCGGTGGGCCACACTAGCGGCCGTCCTCGTCGTCGCCACTTTCGCCTGGGCCTGGATCGTGTTCAAGAGGCCGACGGAGATCCGTTTCGACTTGGTCGGCGCCCGCCCTGCCGTTTCGGTCGAAGGGCTGGAATCGGCCCGGTTGTGGCTGGCGGCCGAAGCGGCGCTCGACGTCCCCGAAGGCTCGCTCCCCGTTTTGCCTGTCAAGCGCGTTTACCGTGGGACGGGCTGGGGATGCATCGAGTACGAGGTCGGGCAGCACTCGGTCTCGCTCTACGTCCGGAAGAGCCACGGGACGGTCAAAGGGCTTTCGACCGATTTCAAGTACGGCCACGACGTGGCCGTCGTCCGGTCGCAAGACCGTCCGGCCCTTCTCTGGGAGGACGCCGGGATCGAATTCCTGGCCGTCGGTCAGGACGTCGAGGACCTCTGGGAGACGGTCCGGATGGTGCGCAAGCGCAGCCGAGGCTGACGGGTACCCTGCCTGGCGTGATCGACCGCTATTGCACGCCCGCCATGACCGCGATCTGGAGCCGCGAGGCCAAGTACGCGAGGTGGCTGGAAGTCGAGCTGGCGGTCTGTCAGGGTTGGGTCGACGAAGGCGTCATGCCCTCCACGGACATGGACACCGTCCGAAGCGGTGCGTCGTTCGACATCGCCCGGTGCGACGAGATCGAGAAGGTGACCCGCCACGACCTCATGGCGTTCGTCCGGAACGTCAGCGAGAAGGTCTCCGGTGTCGACACACTGTCGGCCGAATCCGAGGCCCTCGAAAACGACCCGTCGCGTTGGATCCACTTCGGCGTGACGTCGTACGACGTCATCGATACCGCGCTCGGCATGATGATGCGCGATTCGTGCGACGTCCTCATCGCATCGCTCGACTCGCTCCGAGGGGCGCTGAAGAAGCTCTTCGACGCGTCGGGCCAGGTGCCGTGCATCGGCCGTACCCACGGGATCCACGCAGAACCCGTCACGTTCGGGCACAAGCTCCAAGGCTGGTACGAAGAGACGGGCCGGAGCATCGACCGCATCCAAGCCTCGAAAGACGAGATCGCAGTCGGCAAGGTCAGCGGCGCGGTCGGGATCCACGCCCACGTCACGCCGGACATGGAAGCCCGGATCTGTCAAAGCTTGGGGTTGAAGGCGGACCCGAACAGCACCCAGATCATCGCCCGGGACCGCCATGCCGCGTTGCTTTGCGACCTCGCCGTTCTCGCTGGGAGCCTGGAGCGGATCGCGACCGAGCTCCGAAACCTCCAGCGCACGGAAATCCTTGAGGTCCAAGAAGAGTTCGCCGCCGGCCAGACCGGGAGCAGCGCGATGCCGCACAAGCGCAATCCCTGGAACAGCGAGACGGTCTGCGGGCTCGCGAGGATCGTGCGGGGCAACGCCCACGCCATGCTCGAAAGCGTCACGACGTGGCACGAGCGCGATCTGACGAACTCCTCCCTGGAGCGGATCGTCTTCCCGGACACGTTCCAACTCGTGGACTTCATGATCTCGCGCTTGACGAGGATCCTCAACGGCCTGGTCGTCATGCCGGACAACATGGCCCGGAACCTGAGGCAGATGGGCGACCTGGTCTTTAGCGAACACGTGATGGTGTCGCTCATCCGGTCGGGGCTCAGCCGCGAGGGCGCCTACAAGACCGCCCAGCGCAACGCGGCGAAGGCCTGGGACGGCGAGGACTTCAAGACGTCGGTGCAGCAAGACGCCACTGTCCGCGACAGGCTCGACGCGAAAGAGGTGGAAGAGGCGTTCAGCCTCGAACACCACCTGAGGAACGCGCCTCGGACTCTCTAGCGGCATGAAATGTCCGGGCGGCTCCCACCGTATAATCTGACCGTGCGTTGGGAGGATCGCGAGGAAAGCGTCAACATCGAGGACCAGAGGGGCCGCGGGGTCGGGGGCAAGGCCGTCGGCATCAGCGGGCTCGGCCTGGTCATCGTGATCGTCTACGCCCTAGCGACGAAGCAGAACCCCGTCGACGTCCTGAACCAAGTCTCTGGACCGCAAGGCGACACCGCCGCTTCCGGGGAGTACAAGCCGACTCAGCACGAAGAAGAGCTGCGCAAGTTCACCGCCGTCACGCTCAAGGACACCGAAACCGTCTGGTCGGACATTTTCCGGCAGAACGGCCGCAAGTACGTCTTTCCCAAACTCGTCATGTTCACGGGCCAGGTCCAGAGCGGCTGCGGAACGGCCGACGCGGGCATGGGGCCGTTCTATTGCGGCAACGACGAGAAGGTCTACATCGACCTCAGCTTCTACGACATGATGAAGACCCGTTTCGGCGCGAAGGGCGACTTCGCCCAGGCCTATGTCATCGCGCACGAAGTCGGGCACCACGTCCAAAACCAGCTCGGCACGCTCGACAAGGTCCACGCCATGCGCGAGCGGATGTCCGAGCGGCAGTACAACCAGCTTTCCGTCCGGCTCGAACTGCAAGCCGACTACTACGCCGGAGTCTGGGCGCACCATGCCAAGCAGATGGCCGAGCTCGACGAGTCCGACATCCGCGAAGCGATGGAAGCCGCGAACGCGATCGGGGACGACACGCTCCAGAAGCAGGCGCAAGGCTACGTTAAGCCCGACGCGTTCACCCACGGGACGAGCGAACAAAGAACGCGGTGGTTCCTTAAAGGTTTCCGGTCGGGCGACGTCCGCGAGGGCGACACCTTCGACGCCAACCCGCTCTAAAGTCCGTGCCCCGGTCGGCAAGGGCCGGCCTGTCGGCCCATACTTCTGCCCATGCTCTACCTGGGCCTGGCCCTGTTGTTCGTCGTCACCGGCCTCTTGACGGCGGCGGAAATGGCGACCTTCAGCGCCCGGCCCGAACGGATGCGTCAAGTCGCCAAAGCCGGAGACCGCCGCGGGACGATGGTGCTCAGCTATCAACGCTCGCCCGTCCCGTTCCTTTCCGCCGGGCAAGTGCTCGCGACGGCGGGCTCCTTCGTCACGGGCGCGATCCTTAGCCAGGCCGTCACGCCGGACCTTGTCAAGGCCCTGCGCAGCGCCGTCCCTTGGACGACGGGCCAGATCGAGGCCGTCGCCTCCACGATCGTCCTCACCGTCTCCACCGTGGTCGCGCTCGTCACCACGAACGTCATTCCCAAGCAGATCGGCTTCGACCACGCCGACGACGTCGCCGTCTTCTTCGCCTGGCCCTTCCGATGGCTGATCCGGTTGACAAGGCCCCTCGCGTGGGTCGTCATCGTCGCCGGACAGGTCGCCGAGCGCGTCGTCAACCGCAACCGCCCCCACGGATCCCGCGTGACCGAGGCCGACCTCTTGACGCTGATGGCCGAGGGCCTTCGCATCGGGGCCCTCGACCGCAAGGAAGCCGGGTTCGTCGTCAACGCCCTTCACCTCAGCGACCGCAAAGTCGCCGACGTCATGACCCCGGTCGACCGCATAGAAGCCCTCGACGCCCGTTGGGGCCAAGACCGCATCGACGCCGCCGTCCGCGGTTCTGCCCACTCGTTCCTGCCCGTCTACGACGGCACGATGGACCGCCCCGTCGGCGCTGTCCGGGCCCGCGACTGGCTGACCGACGGCCGGGTCAAGGGGCTGGACGCGCTCGTCCTTCCCGTCGCGACCCTTTCGACGGACGACACCGCCGTCCGCCTCTTCGAAGCGCTTCAGGCCAAGGAAGCCCGGCTCGTCTTCGTCCAGAACGGCGACGGCAACACCGTCGGCATGCTGACCCTCAACGACGCCGTCGCCCTCCTCGCGGGCGACCTCGCCGCACTGCGTGCCTGACGTCCGCTACGACCCGTTCGCCCGGCGGAACTCCTCGATCGCCTTCTTCGCCGCCTCGCCCTTCTCGGGACGGAACCGGCCGAGCTCGTAGGTCGTCACGCCCGTCGTCGCACCGTCCGCCCACGTCACCTGGATCGTATAGGCGACGCCGTCGCGAAGACCGATCGACGCGTCCTTCTCGTCGAACATCGGGGTGCGGTTGCCGGGGCGGGCGGCGTCGTCAATCATGGTGTGCGTCGAACCTTGGAACTTGTCGGTTCGCGTCCTCATCAGCGTCTTGCGCGCCTTGACCGTGATCTGCCGCACGTCCGGCAGCGGCCGCTCGTCGTGGGGATAGCCGCCCTTGTCGTCGGGGAACATGTTCCCGACGCTCTTCAGGAGCTTGATCTGGCGCGGAGTGATCCGGGAGAACGTGACGGTCTCGCCACGGGCAAGACGGCCGAGTTCGGCGGGCGACAGGAGCCCGACCATCTCTGCCGTCGAATCCTCGTACATAGAGATGCCGTGCGGGGTCGACGCTCCTAGCGCTTCATAGGGCGAGAGCAGCGCATACCTCACCGTTTGGTTCACGTCCATGCCGCGCGTCTTGGCGCAGTACAGCGCCCAATCCGTATAAGGGACAAAGCCTTTCTCTTCGACGACCCGCATGAGCTGGGCCAGCGGCGCCCGGTCCAGGGCGATTCGCCGGGAGAGGTCGGGCAAGGCCGGGCGGACCCAAAGGACGCCGTCCTTCTCCTCCATCGTCAGGATCGAACGGACCGACATCGCCTTCCACAGCGAGCCCCAAGGGATCTTTCCGTCGACCGTCGCCGCCTGGACGCTGGAGAAGAACTCGTCGGGCACGACCGCGACCATTTCGTCGTCGAGCGCGTCGGCCAGCCCCGTCAGCGCATCGGTGACGTGGAACGAGAGCGGGTCGTGGGTCGACGGGTCGGCGAAGAGCGGGCGGTCTTCGTCCAGGAACCCGTTCTTATCGAAAAAGGGAACGACGAACTGGGGAGACGTCCCCAGCATCTGCGGAAGATAACGGACGAACCGCACCGAGTCGGGCCGGAGCTTGACGGCCGGCTTCTGGTCGGTCAACCGCTTGGTGAACCCGACGTGCGGATAGCGCGAGAGCCATTCGCCGACGTCGGAGAACGCCCACGAGACCTGTCGGCCCTGGGGGTCGTTGACGATCAGGTACGGGGCGACGCGCGTCAACCAGTCCCGCACCGAGAGCTTGAACTCGAGCGGCTGCCGGGCCGGATCGGAGAGGTCGAAGATGTCCTTGAAAAGCGGGTCTTTGCGGTCGGACTCCTTCAGTCGGTTCGCGACGACGCCTAGGAACTCCTCCTGCTTGGCCAGATAGTCGGTGATCGCCTTGCGGTCGGATTCGGAGAAGGCCCCCGGGCCGAGCGGGCCGGCGGAGGTCCACTCGATGGAGTCACGGGGCGCGAGCGCGGTCAAGCGGTCGGCGTCGACGTTGGCGAAGAGCCTCTTCAGCAGCCACTTGAGCGGCGAGGCGAGGCGCGGGCCGTCGAGCGACATGCCGCGTCCGTCCTCTGGCGGGCGGCGGATCTTGTCGACGGCTTTCACGAGGTCGTCGACCTTGGCGAGGTTCCACGGGTCTTGCCCGTTCTTCGTCCGCATCGCTTCGAGCTGCTCTTGGAGCGAGGCGGTCTGGCGGTCGCGGTCGAGCTTGACGAGCGCTTGGTCTTGGGCGGCGGTGCGGGCGAGCGTGAAACCGTCCCTGTCCCGGGTCCATTGGGCGTCGGTCGCCTGCGCGATCTTGAGGAGGACGTCGGCCGCGGGCTGCTTCTTGAGGTGGACGACGACGGTGAGGTCGCGGACGGTCCCCGTGGCCCGGAGCGTCGTCCCCGTCTTGTCCCCGATCCGCTTGAGGAGGTTTTCGAGCCGCATGGCGGGCCAATCGGCGGTGACCGGGGTCGCAGGGAGCTTGTCCTGCAGGAGGGCCAGGGCGAGGGCGAGCGACGTCATGAACTTGCCTTTTCCGTGCCCATCGTATCACGGGTCGGGGCGGTTTGGTGGCGGTCCTTCGTCGCCGGCGCACGTTCGGGCACGGTTCCTGACAAGAAAGGGCCACTTTATGGCGCAAAAGGGCCGTTTCATGGCGCAAATGGGCCACTCCATGACAAGAAAGGGCCGTTTCATGGCGCAAATGGGCCACTCCATGACAAGAAAGGGCCACTCCATGGCGCAAAAGGGCCATTTCATGGCGCAAAAGGGCCGTTTCATGGCGCAAAAGGGCCACTCCATGACAAGAAAGGGCCATTTCATGGCGCAAAAGGGCCACTTCATGACAAGAAAGGGCCCGTTCTTACCGTCATCGAGAAAGAGGACGTTTTGATATCGTCAGCTCTTAATCATAAAACTTGTACCTCGCGCTTGATCCATGTCGTTTCCGGATTCTGGCGGCAAGAGATGAGGACAAGAAGGACGGTCCACCGTGAAGAGTTCGCCCTTTCCTCAGAAGCGGAAAGAAAAAGTTGAAACTTCTGTCACCGTGCCCTTAAGAGTCTAAAAAAACCCGCCGACCATACAGGTCATGGGTGAAACGAAGCCCTAAAGGAAAGAAGGACAATGGCCGATCCGACCAGCAAATACATCACTGAGATCGTCGCAGACGCCGAATTCAATTTGGCCATGATCAATTTCGGTGCGGTCTGCAGCAGTAACGCGGCCGCGCTAGGTTTGACGCCGGCCAACCTGCTAGAGATCAGTGCGGCGCAGACGTCTTATACGACCAATCTGACTTCGTGGGTCGCGGCCCGCTCCGCCGCCAATCTGGCCTTAGAGAACAAGGACATCCAGAAGAAGGCCACCAAGGTCATTGTGAGCAAATGGGCGAAGACCTTTAGGGCGAACCCGGCCGTTTCGGACGCCCTTCTCGACCAACTCATGCTGCCTCCGCACAAGACGCCGGGCACGAAGACCCCGCCGACCGTACCGATGGACCCTGTCGCCAACGGTAACGGGCAAGGCCTCGTGAAACTGACCTGGAAGCGCAACGGCAACATCGACGGCACGACCTTCGTGGTCGAGACCCGCTCGGGGGCCGACCAGCCGTGGACGTTCCTCGACAGCACGACGAAGGCGAGGATCGTTCACCAGGCCGAGGTCGGCGCTTACATCGGGTTCCGGATCTCGGCCAAGCGCAACGGCCTGACGAGCCCGTGGAGCGTCCCCGTCGTGCTCTGGGAAGACGGCGTGGCCGAACCCCAGCTCTCGGTCGCGGCCTGAGCCCGGCAACCTTGGTGACGTCTTTGACCCGGTCTGCAACGTGACGGACGCGCTCGGAAGGCTCGTCATGTCGCGTTGCCAGACCGGGTCACCCGTCCTTGCGCCGTCGACAGGTATCCGGGTTGAACGTGTCCCTCTGGGACCGGGGTGCACGAGACATCACCCCGGCCACGCGCCCGGCATGAACTTGACTTTCCACCACGGTATCTGTCTATGCCAGACTGACAGGCAAGCCGGGTGCCGCTGGATGGACGACAGTTTGAGTTCAGAAAAAGAGCAAAAAGGCGCGGGCCGCGTCCGAAAGCCCGACCTCGGAAACCTTGACGGGTTCATTGAGAAGATCGTCCAAGTCCCCAAAAAGGAGATGGACGAGATTGAGGCGACCCGTCCTAAGCGCAGGTCCCGCAAGAAGCAATGACCGCGCAGAACAGGCTAGCCCTTATCCGGCACAAAGTCACTTGGGCCAAGAAGCACGTCGTAGAGCTTGAACGAGTCATCAATGCGTTCCTTGAATCCGAGCCTTACGCGGGTAGCGTCAAGCGAAATCCGCAAACGCGACAGCCCGAGTATGTAATGACGAAGGTCGCCGCCGTCGATGAGCACGTTTCCCTGTTGGCCGGCGACGCTGTCAACAACGCCCGGAGCGCCCTTGACCACCTTGTCTGGCACCTGACCGACGTTCACACGTCCGGCGACCCGGTCAAGCTCGAACGGTGTGCGTTCCCGGTCGGCCAGTCCTTGAATTCTTACAAAGAGGCCCGACAGAAGTCCGTAGTAAACAAGGTCGCCCCACTGGCCCTTGATGTCATCGACGCGATCAAGCCGTACAAGGGAGGGAACGATGCCATATGGCGGCTCCATGAGTTGAACCGTATCGACAAGCACCGCAAACTTTGCGTCGTCGGGTCGGCCTTTCACTCCATGGACATCGGACCGTCCCTGCGATCCATGGCCCAAAAGAACATGAGGGGACTCGCCGGATTCGAGGACATTGAGATTCCTCTTTTCGAGATGGTCGTCCACCCCACCGACAGAATGTGCCCGTTGAAAGTCGGCGACGTACTGTACTTCGACGCTCCCGAAGCCGAAATGCACGAGGATATGAAGTTCTCCTTTCAGGTAGCGTTCGGCGAACTTGGGGTCACGGACGGTGAACCAGTCGGCGAACTGTGCCGACAGTCGATTGACTTGATCGACAACCTGATCGGAAGCTTCGAGCCGTTCCTTACTTGAGCATCCGTGGGCTAGCAAGTGAGATCATTCCATTGCGACAGATACCGTGGTGGAAAGTCAAGCCTTCAGGTAGGGCGTGCCTCTGTGGACGACGGCCGCTATCCTGCGCATGATCTTGTTCGTGACGGCCACGCGCCCGTCCGGTTCGAGTGGGTAACTTTGTTCCCATGGCTTATTGGCGGATGCAGCTTCACCCCGATGATGCGAACAGGTCGGTGCTCCACGCTGCGACTTGTCTGACCCGTGGCCTGATCGGGCTTGATTTCCGAACTGACGTAGGAGATCTACGCAGATCCCATCACGCAATTGACGAGAGCCAGAAAGACTACC
Organism: Armatimonadota bacterium; assembly: GCA_018268395.1. Lineage (NCBI taxonomy): Bacteria > Bacillati > Armatimonadota > Armatimonadota bacterium. The sequence continues at coordinate 411,564 of JAFDWQ010000003.1, forward strand.
GACTGTTTGAGAACGAAATGTCGGTAGGTGACCATGTTCTCATCCAAGCGCACCATCACCCGTTCGCGCTCGTCGAAATTGCCAGCGACTATGCGTACGTTCCCAACGCGCGTGAGGCCCATGGCGTTTGGTTCCGCCACTTGAGGTTGATCAGGAACACTGCGTTCTACGCAGACTATGTGACGAACCCCAAGAAATGGCAACGGATCCCAATGACAGACACTATTGCTCCCCTTCGATCGGACGACGGCATCGCGTACCAGCTCATTGAACAGTGGCTACTCAAGGGCCGACCATGATGGCGCTTGGCCGGGGTGATGTCTCGTGCACCCCGGTCCGAAGGACACGTCGTCACGGTAGCATCCCAGAATTGCGGCGTAGAGTCTTCAACACTCCTGGAGAGGCGCACGGGCTGACGTTCTCGACCTATCGCCGGACCAAGGTCTTCACCGAACCCCGCTTCTGCGGGCTGTTCCTCGACGTCCTGGACCGCGAGCGGAAAAATCTCAAGTTCGAGGTCTGGGCGTACGTCCCGATGCCCGACCACGCGCACGTCCTGATCTGGCCCACGGAGCGCGACTACGACGTCTCGGAGATCCTCCGCGCCGTCAAGCAGCCGGTCTCGGCCCGCATCCTCAGCCTCTTGCGGTTCGAAAGCGACCCGCGCCTGCCTAGGCTGTGGAACGAGGCGTCGCAGAAGCACCGGCTTTGGCAGGCGGGCGGCGGCTACGACCGCAACCTTGTCTCACGCGGTCTGCTGGCCAAGACGATCGACACCATCCACGACAACCCCGTGGTCGCGGGGATCTCCAAGCTTCCCTGGGACTACGAATGGTCGAGCGCCGGGTTCTACCAAGGCCTTTCCGACGGACCGTTCAAGGTCGACCGGTACAAGGGCTGAAGTTGTCCGTTCCGGACCGGGGTGCACGAGACATCACCCCGGCCACGCGCCACGTGCCCGGTCTGCAACGGGGCGCACGCGTTCGGGAAGCTTGTCACGGCGAGGTGCCGACCGGGCCACCCCGCCAGGACAATAGCGTACGAATCGTCGCTCTTACCCTGGTCACCTCGGCTCTTCTCCGAGGAGAAGGTCAATCGCTGTTTTGGGCGGCAAGGGTTCTGCCTTTTCTGCTAGGAGCGCCATCGCCACCCCGTCAATACTTACCGCCCAAAGGTCGACAGGCTCTTTGATCGCTTCCTTCGTGTTCAGGCCTTGCCTAAGTAATCGGCGGAGCCTGTGCTCAACGACACCGGGGCTTTGGGAAAGAAAGGAGACCAAGGAAATCCACACTAGCCCGGCAGCAAGACCCACGACGCCGATCCAAAAGAAGTTTTCGGAACTAACCCCGGGCACTCCGGGGCGATTCCCTAGCGCCACGCAGAGACCAACAATGCCAGCCACATAGCCTGGAAAAGAGTAAGAGTGGACATACCTTCGACGTAAGTTCCGAATGGCGGCATCCGAAATCCTGCCACATTCAGGGCACTTGATAGCTTCGCTTCTCCGCTCGATGGCACAGGCGAGCAGGTGCTTCATCTGATAGAATGCGTGCCTTGCTGCGGTTTTGCTTGGCACTATTGCCGAGGAGTCACGACCTGTGACTTGGTATGTGTCGCCATACCAGTACAGCGAGCCGCAATGGTCGCATGTGAACTCCCAGCCGATCCTGAGGGTTGCCCGACTCGAGTAGTGTGTGACAAGCATCCGGGAGGATTATGGGCGCGTGGCCGGGGTGCACGAGACATCACCCCGGCCACGCGCCGCGAGACATCACCCCGGCCACGCGCCCGCGGTCGCCATGAGGGCAGGACAGTCTCAAAAGGACATGTTCCTGCGGAACCGGGGTGCACAAGACATCACCCCGGCCACGCACCCTGAAAGAAAAGCACGCACGAAAGTAATCCCTGCGGCCGGACGGGTAAACCTGGCCTCCATGACAACGATGCTCGCCTTGCTCGCCGTGCAGGCCGGTGCGTGGCCGCAGACCCGGGCGGAGAGGACCGGCTACCAGGAGACGAGCCACTATGAGGACGTCGTCGCGTTCCTCGACGGGCTCAAGGCGAAGGGCGCGCCGATCACCATCAAGCGGACCGGCAAGACCACGAAGGGCCGCGACCAGTTGCTCGTCATCGCGAGCCGGCCGCGCCTCGTCAGTCCAGAATCGGCGCGGGAGGCGGGCAAGCTGATCGTCCACATCCAGGCGAACATCCACGCGGGCGAGGTCGAAGGGAAGGAGGCGATCCTTCACCTGCTGCGCAAGTGGTGCCAGGAGAAGAACGGCGTGCTCGACAAGGCCGTGCTCCTGATCAACCCGATTTACAACATCGACGGGAACGAGGAGTTCGCGCCCCAATCGCGCAACCGGCCGGGGCAGAACGGGCCGGAACTGGTGGGGCAGCGCGCGAACGGGCAGGGACTCGACCTGAACCGGGACTACATCAAGGCGGAGAGCCCGGAGATGCAGGCGGCCCTGAAGTCGGTCTGGAACCCCTGGCGGCCGCACGTCTTCATGGACCTGCACACGACCGACGGCACCCGGCACGGCTATCCGCTGACCTGGTCGCCGCCGCTCAACCCGAACACGGACAAGGACATCTACCTCTATGCGCGCGACAGCCTGATGCCGAAGGTGAAGGCGAAGCTGGAGTCGCAAGGGCTGCGGACGTTCGACTATGGCAACGACGAGACGGTCGCGGGTCGGCGGGCGTGGTATTCGGTCGCCCCGGACGGACGGTATTCGACGAACGCGGCGGGCCTGCGCAACTGCATCGGCGTCCTCAGCGAGGCGCTCGTCTATCTGCCTTTCAAGGAGCGTGTGGAGGCGACGGAGAAGTTCGTGACGGCGGTCGTCGACCAAGCGTTGAAGGATTCGGCGAAGATCCAGGCGATGCAGCGGGCCGCGGACCGGAACTGGACGATCCGGACGCGGAAGGAACTGGGCGTTCGGTTCGACTTCGCTTCGCGGGGCACGGAGCCGGTGTGGCTGGAGAAGAAGAGCGCGTCGCCGAAGCGGGGCGTGCCGAAGGACTTGGAGCAGGTGAAGCTGCCCGTCCTCGACCGGTTCGTGGCGACACGGTCGGTGCGGTTGCCGCTCGCGTACGTCGTTCCGGGTTCGGCGCGGAAAGTGATCGAGTTGTTGCGGCTCCAAGGCGTGCGGACGCGGACGGTGGCGAAATCGGAGTCGGTGAAGGGCGCGGTCGCTTTTGTGACGACGTTCCACCAGGACGCGCAACCGTTCCAAAAGCACAAGCTGATCCGGTTGGACGTCGAACGGCGACAGACGGACGTGTTGCTCGATCCGGGCGACGTCGTCGTGCCGTGCGACAACCGTGACGCGGCGCTCGTCCACTGCATCCTCGACCCGGAGAGCACGGACGGGGCGGTGACGTGGGGCTTCTTCGGCGAGAAGTTCCCGGTCGGGAGCGCGGTGCCGGTCCGGATGCTGTTTCAGTACGAAGGCGTCAGTCGCTGACGCCCCAGGCTTTCTTCACCATCGCGTAGCCGACGGGGTCGTGCTTCTCGAGTTCGGGGCGCGTGAAGGGGAAGAAGTCGTTGTAGCCGAAGAGGGCTTCGCTGAGTTCGGCGAAGTACTCCATGGGGTTCGTCGCGGCGTAGGCTTTCTTCTTCTGGCCGCGGTAGTAGACGACCTCGTCGTAGAGCTTGGCGTCCATCGCGGCTTTGAAGGCGTCGGCGACGACGGCCCCGTCGAACCCGAACGAGAGGTCGTGGTAGCCGTGGGCGTATTCGTGGAGGACCATGAGGGGTTGGTCGATCGACCAGGCGACGAACGACTTGAGGTTCGCGAGTTCGACCCCTTTGGCCTTGTCGGGGTTGAGGCCGTGGTCTTTGAGCCAACCGGCGTCAGGGTGGTAGCACATGCAAGGGAACTGGGGATCGTCGCGCTCCACCCAGATCGGGATCTTGCGGAGCGTGACGAGGGCGGGAGCGGGGACGCGACGGACGATCTCCTCGAAGCGAAGTCTGAGGAGCGCCATGGCGGGGGCTAGCTCGTCTTTCGCGGCGAGAGCTTCCTTGCTGATGCGGACCGTGAAGCCCTCGACGCTTTCGACCTTATAGGAAGACGTCGGAGCATAGGCGGGCCGTGCCTTTGCGTCCTGAGTGAGAAGAACGAGGGTCAGGGCGGCGAGCGGCATGCCCAAAGTTTACAAAAATCCGAACCCGGACCGCCGACCCGGTGTATCGTAAGGAAAGCCGTGAACGCCACCCTCGTACTCGCCTCGCTCCTGACGCTTTCCACTCGGCAAGACGCTCCCAAGCCGCTCACCTTCGAGACGGCGGGGACGACGGTGGCCAAGGCGTTGGAGTCGATTTCGAAGTCTGCCGGCGTGAACTGGAAGGCCGCGCCCCAGACCGCTCCGGACATCGTCGTCCTGCGGTTCGAGAACGCGGCTCTCGGCGAGGTCAAAGAGAAGCTGGCCCGGGCCGTCAGCGGAAAGTGGGAGACGCAGACGGACGGCACGGAGCTCTTGGTCGCGGACGAGAACCAGCGCCGCGACGAACAGCGGGCGGACGAGAGCGCGTACATCGAAAGCTTGAAGAAGGGCCTCCAATCGATGGCCAAGGCCCTCGAACCTCCGAAGAAGCCGGAGAAGAGGGTCGTCGACGGGGAGGAGGTCGAAGAGGAGTCCTATGAAGCGAGCGCCGGGCACAAACTGCTGGCCCGGCTCGTCTCGGCGATCCGGCTTTCGGACATCAGCTCGCTGAAACCTGGCGAGCGGACGGTCTTCTCGACGAACCCGACGGCGATGCAGCGAGCGATCCGGCCGCAGGGTCTCGACCAAGCGATCGCGGAGTACGTGAAGTTCCATAACGACGTTTACGGCAACACGGGCGGCGTCGAGACCGGACCGGTCGACGAGGGCGGAATGACCGACGCCGACCGAAAGCAGGCGATGGACCTGATGAAGCAGCTCGGCTACGAGGAGCCGAAACAGCCGGGCAAGATCCAGACGGCGGTCGCCAAAGTCCTGCTCGTGGTCGAGCGGTCCGATTCTTCGCGCGGCGACTCCGTGCAGGTCGGATACAGGTTGTTCGACCCGTCAGGAAAGTGCTTGGCGACCCAGCAGATGTCGCTCGGCGGCTGGGACTACATGGAAGCCGTTCCGGCGTCCTCGAGCGTCCAGGACACGAAGGAGCCCCCGGCCAAGCCGGTCGACCCCGACCTGAACGTGCCGTTCAAACCCTCGGACGAGGTCGTCGAACTGATCAAGTCGATGAACCCGATGGGCGGCGGGGAGCCCAAGGACGTGAGCGACGCGTTGAGGGCCAAACTGGCGCGCCCCGACGAGTACGAGCCGCTGTCGTACATCGCCGGTCAACAGATCTTGGCGATCGCGACCGCGAAAAAGGCCAACCTCGCCGCCTGCGTCCCTGACGAGATCGCCGAGACGGGAATGACGCCGATGGGCGAAGGCACCTTGGCCGCGATCAAGGAAGGACTCGAGCGTGAGACCAAGTGGGAAGCGGCGACGGGATGGATCGTCGTCCGACCGGACGCGCCCGCGAAAAGCCGCGCCCACCGGTTAGACCGGGTCGCGCTGGCCCAGTTCCTGGCCAAATGCGCGGGCCGCGACGTCCCGACTCTGGACATGATCGCGGACTATGCGGCGAAAAACGAGCCGTTGGTCGAATCGCCGGCGGCGATGCCGGGCGTGTTCTTCGTCTGTCCCGGAGCGTTCCGGATCGTCATGACGTACCAGGCGTCGTGGGACATGCTCCGGCTCTATGGGCTGCTGTCCCCCGGCACGCGACAAAGCCTGAAGCAGGGCCAGCCCGTTTCGATCGGAGCCATGGGCGGGCCTGTATCGGCCCAAGTACGGAAAATGGTCTATGGGACAGGCGCCGACTTTACGACGTCCCCGACCGATCCGAACCGGCCGCGCGGTCTGTTCGTCGGCATGGGCATGGGGATGCGCGGCGACGGCCAGATCGAAGACTTCCGTCACGAGCCGACCGAGTTCATGCCGAACGGCCTCCCTGGTAACGCGACTTTGACGGTCCGTTCGGCGCAGTCGTCGTACGTCGCACCGACGGACACGAAGGGATTCTTCGCGAAGTTCTTGAACGGCCTTGGACCGGAGGACTTGGGCATGCTGTGGTCGTTCTCGGACATGCCGAACGGAGCCGAGTTCGCCTCGATGTTCCCGAAGGCGACGAAGTTCAAAGTCGGTTCGCGGGAAGAGTTGACGTTTTCGATCAATCTCGTGCAGGGCGTGCGGCAGATCCATTACCTTCAGGAGGACACGATGCCCAAGGACGCTGCGGAAGTGACGAAGGACCAGTTGCCGAAGGACTTCCTGGAGAGGGCGCAGATGATGGCAGACCTGATGAAGAAGGGGTTCGGCCAGTTCATGCGGGGCGTACCCGGCGGGGCCGTTCCTCCGCGCTGACCTCGCGGTCGACGTCCGTCAGGGGTAAAAGCCTGATGTGACACGAAAGATCTTCGCCGACTTGGCCCGCCATACGGCTCCGGCGTTGCGGAACGTGGTCGCGCTGGTCGCAGAAGGCCGAAGGGACGCGCCCGTCAGTCCGGAAGGCTTCGGCGCGCGCGAACTGGTCTGCCACATGGCCGACAACGAACAGATCGTCCTTGATTGGATCCGGCTCTCGATCGCAGAGCCGGGGGCGGTGATCGACGTCCCCGACGCCATGGAGTTGGCCCGGAAGAACGGTTACTTGTCGAAAGACGTCGAAGACGAACTCCGTCGCTTCGAACGGCTGCGGGAGGACGTGTGCGCGTTCATCGAAAACCTGGACGACGAGGCGCTCGACCGGCACATCAGCTGTCCGTTCCGCGGGGCCGTCACGGTCCACGACCAGTGCGTCTTCCTTCTGGGCCACGACGTGTACCACCTCGACCTGTTGTCCCGGGCCGCCCTCGAAGGTCAGGCTCCGGTCCAGGCGTAGACCTGGTGACCGTCGGTGGTCGCCGCCGAGAGTGTGAACTCCGCCGCCGGGAGTTCCCCGATGACGGTCTCAGAGACGGCAAAGCCTCCGACGGGGGCGAGTGATTCGAGGTGCGCCGCGACGTCGATGACGCGCGTGAACTGGACGTCTCCGAGGTCGCCTTGGACGTCGCCTTGGTGGATGCCGATGCGGAGGGCGAACGGTTCGTCCAAACGGTTGACTTCGGAGTTGAAAGTGGGAAGGCCCGCAAGCAGGGACTTCGCCGCGTTCATGGCCGCGACGGGTTCGGGAAATCCCAAGATCGCCCCGTCGCCGGCGGTGGAATGGACGACCCCTCCGTGCGGAGCGCAGGTGCTTTCGATCCAGTCTTGGTAGGCGCGGAAGCTCCATTCGGCGACGAGCGGGTCCTTGCCTTGTTTCATGCGCGTACTGCCGGCCACGTCGACGGCGAGGACGGTGACGCGGGACGACCGCGGCGTCAGCCGCCATTCGAGTTCGAGCAGTTCGGCCATGAGGGCGTCGGGATCGTTGGCGCGCCGAAGCCGTGCACGGACGCGGTGCTCGGCGACGGACCGGAACGCGAAACCCGCGAACGAAAGTAGGACGATCATGACGTAGCCAAGGATGTACCTTTGGACGGGTAAGGCAAGGAAGTCGGAGGACGTGATATAGGCGAACGGGAGGAACATGACCAGGCCGTTCGCGACGATATGGATCGCTGCGAGCCCGATCGTCGCCAACGGCTTTCTGCACAGGGCCCCGAACGCGAACTGTCCGACGTTTCCGACCATGACCAGGACGAACGAGACGATCAGCGGAAGGGCGTACGCCTGGACGTCCTGTTGCGGGGCCCGCCCCACGATGATGAGCTTTCGGCCGGGATCCATGGACAGGAGTGCGACGGACGAACCGCACGACACGGCGAACGAGACGACGAACGCCAAGACGAACCGGTAACGCTCGGCCCAAAGGACGAACGGCGTCTCGAAAAACGAGCCTTTGACCGCCGGTTCCTGCGGGTCTTCAAGGGCTTTGCGGACCGCGAACAGCCGTTCGAGCAACTGCTGGCGGGTCATTTTTTCGACGGCTTTGCGTTCCTTCTGGACCTTGAAGTAGGCGCAAGCCAGCACGGCGGGCGCGGCGAAAACGACGTACATGACGCACATCACGAAAGCTGCAAGGAGCAGTCCGAGCTTTCCCTTGTCTCCCGGCATCAAGGCCAGGATCGAAATGGACGCCGCATAGAGCCCGACGCCTTGGAACACGGACTTCATGCTGCCGTGGCGCATGACGCCGACGATCTGGACGACGGGGCCGAGGAACATCGCCGCGATGAAGAGGATCCCGTTGAAAAGCGGTGTCAAGCCGACGCGGGCCAGGACTTCGGCGGAGAGCGATTCGCCCGCTAACATCGCTGCAAGGCCGAGTCCGTTGCAGGTGAGCAGCCAGACGAGCGGCTTCGAAGTCGCCTTCATCCACAGGGCGACGACGGAACCGCCGAAACCGGCCGTCTTCGGCGTCGTGGATGCGCCGACGTCCCGGTGGACCTGACCCATCGCCGTAAGGACAAGGTTGCGACCGACCTTGAACCGCTCGGCTAAGCCGTCGGCGTCGTGCGTCCCCGGGTTTTCCTTGAGGAATCGGACTAACGCCTGGACTCCGGTCATTCCTGGCAGATTCTACTGGCACAGCGGCCCTCGGGTTTCTCCAGGCAAAATGGATCGATGTTCCGCTCCGTTTCCGTGCGACGTGAAGCCGTCTCCGACCTGGTCGTCCGCTTTGTCCGGAAGGGATCGGAAGCTCCCGCGACCTGGCCTTCGGAGTCTGTCGAAGCCGTCGCCAGAGCCGAGTTTCAGGGTGACGCAGGACAGACCGTCGAGTCGTTCCCTCACGGTTCTCCGCGCGAACTCGTTCTGGGCCTGGGAGATGCGCCGGACGACCGTCCTGACGCGCTCCTTAAGGCGTTTTCGTCCGCAGCAAGGCGCATTGCGGCGATGAAAGTCCGAGCGGTGTCGATCGATTCGACGGAAATCCGCGGTGCCGGTCTTCACCAGGCTATCGGCGAAGCCTTCGGTCTGCTGTCTTGGACGATGGACGAGTTCTTAGGTTCTGGGAGCGAAAGGCGCGATGCCGTCGACCTTGCCGTCTGGGCCGACGACGGTGACTTCGACCGGGAGCTCGAGCGGGGTTTGGCTTTGGCCGCGTCGACCAATTGGGCACGGACATTGACCGCGACACCGCCGAACGTGGCCACTCCCGAGTGGATGTCCGCCCAGGCGGTCCGGCTTGCGGACCAAGGCCTCGACGTCCGCGTCTTGGACGGCGAAGAACTCCGTACCGAGCGGCTAGCCGGACTGATCAACGTGGGAAAGGCGTCGGCCAACAAGCCTTGCTTCATCCGGATCGCCTATCAGCCTGAAGGGACGATGGGCGGCGAGCCTGTGGTGTTGCTCGGCAAGACGGTGACGTACGACACGGGCGGTCTGGCGATCAAGTCGCGGGAAGGCATGAAGGGCATGAAAGGCGACAAGGCGGGCGGGTGCGCCGTCCTTGGGGCGATGCACGCCGTCGCGACGGTCTTGAGACCGTCGTTTCCGGTCGTCGGGATCCTGGTCGCGGCGGAGAACTCGATCGGGCCGGACGCTTTCCGAAACGACGACGTCCTGACGTTTCGGAACGGGGTCACGGTCGAGGTCACCAATACGGACGCGGAGGGAAGGCTCGTCCTCGCGGACGGCCTTTGTTGGGCGGCGGATTGCGAGACCCCCCGGTGCGTCATCGACCTTGCGACCCTGACCGGGGGTGTGGTCGTGGCGCTGGGCGGCGTGTTCGCGGGCCTCTTTTCGAACGACGACGCCCTCGCTGGGGCCCTTTCCGAAGCCGGAGCGGCGACGGGGGAGCGTTTGTGGCGGTTGCCTCTCGACAAGGAATACGAGTCGTACCTGAAGTCTCCTGTAGCCGACGTCGTGAACTCGGCTGCCAGCCGCGGCGCCCACCCTGTCATGGGCGCGACGTTTTTGTCGAAGTTCGTACCCGACGGAACGTCGTGGGCGCACATCGACATCGCGGGCGTCGCCCAGACCGACGCGGACAAGGGCCCGTTCACGGCCGGACCGACCGGGTTCGGCGTCCGGCTTTTGGCCCGATATCTGGAACAGACGGCTTGACCGTTCGTGCGGACTTCCCGGAAAGGGGACGACGTCCGGAACAGATCGGGCCCTGTGGGAAGTAGTAGGCGGCGTTGGAGTCACCTATGACCCGCACGATGAAGTCTCTCACCACCCTCGTCCTGTTGCTGTCGGCGTTGACGGCGCGGGCGCAGTTCGAATTCCCTTTGACGCAACCGAAGTTCGTCCTCATGACCAACCCTTTGGTCAAGGAGCACCTCAAGGTCTCGTCCGAGCAGACCTCTAAGATCGACAAAGTGCTCGAGGACATCGTCCAGCGCGACGGCGACAAAGTCATGGTCGTCTTGCGCGGAGACATGGACATGACCGATCTGGACAAAGACGTCCTCGCGGTCCTTGACGAAAAGCAGAGAGTCCGCTTCGCGCAGCTATGGCGACAACAGAACGGCCTCGTCGCCCTGTCCGAGGAGAAGACCGCCGCCGAATTCTCGGTCACGGACGAGCAGAAGAAGAAACTGTCGAAAATCTTCGAGGAGTACCGGACGGAACTGACCGATTTCTTCATGAACCAACATTCGAACGGTAACGAAGAGGTCTCGGTCGACCGGAAGAAGATGGAGGAGATGAAGAAGGGCGTCGAGGCCAAGATCAGGGTCGAACTGACGGAGGAGCAGCAGAAGAAGTGGAAGGAGTCGCTGGGCGAGGCCTTCGAGTTCGAGAAGAAGAAGGACGGCGGCGTCCAGTAAACGGATCCTCTCCTGTCTCCAGGGCCGGACGCCTGACCTTACGGTCAGTGCCCTCCGGCCCTTTGACCGTACGACTCCGTTTTATCGGGACTTGATGGTCTTGACGACTTTGTCCCAGACGGGGCGCTTCGATTTCAGTTCTCCGCCCTTGGCCATGAACGTCACGATGTAGACGTGGTCGCCTTTGAGGAACAAGACTCCGTAGAGGTCGAGTTCGGCGTTTTCGGCTTCTCCAACTTTTGCGACGATCGTTCCCCAGTAGGTCAGAGCCTTTCCTGACGGGCCGTCGACCACTTTGTGGTCGAGCTTGCCTTTGGTCTGCATGTTCTTCGCGACTTCGCGGTACACGTCCTCGTACATTTTGGTCGTGAGTCCGCCGTGCGGTTGCTTCATGACGTTGACCACGTCGATCCAACCTTCTGGTGTGACGTTGCCCGTATCGTAGGCGAGCAGGATCTGTTTGTCGTTCGTGTTCGCCGACATTTTTGCCGCGATCTTGGGATTGTCCTGCTTGAACTTCTCGACCGACCTGCGATAGTCGGGGTCGTCCGAGTCACCCAGGACCCATGCAGGCGGGAAGCTGGCGGAGAACGAGCCGTCCTTGCTCGTCAGTGTCGTCCAGTCTTTGTCCTGTGTGAAGGCGGTCGTGGCCAGGGCGAACAGTCCCAAAGCGACGGTCATGGTCCGGGTGCGTACGTTCATTTGTGCGGTTCCTATCGAAGTGAGTTGATCAATGCGGCGCGGCTGACGCGCGCAAGGGCGTCGCCGGGTGTCGGGAGGATCATGACGGCGTGTGCGACGCTGCCCCTTCTGACGACGATCAGGTCGATCTTCACCTTGCCGGCTTGGGGGTGTTCGAATTCCAGAGTGGCGTACACCCCGGTCCTGGCTCCAAAGCCGTAGGGCCGTTGCTCGGCGATTTTCCCCTCGACCTTGAGCAAAGACTTCACGCGCTGGAACACTTGGTTGACGAGGATCCCGGCCATGGGTGGTGCTCCTTCGAACGTCATCTCATGGATTTCGGCAAGGATGCCTTCACCATCGAGAATCGTGGAGAGCGTCTTCGCGCCAAAGTTGTCCGAGGATTCCGGGGTCTCATGATCCTTGCCGAACATGTAGCTGAACCCGCTCGAACCGAACGAACGTCGCTTCCAACCCGACGGAGCCGGGATCTCGACGCGGGCCGTTCCGATCACACGGTCGATGTAGGGAGCCTGTGCTTCGTTCGCAACGACTTCGAGCAGGACGAGCCTGTCGGGAAGGCCCAGCGCAATGGCACTACGGACCTCGAAGTCGCCGCGGCCCTTGCGTTTGTACTGAACGCGAAGCACTCGGGCCTCGACGCCGTCGACGAACTTACGGGTCACGTCCGACGAATAGTCTTTGACATCGTCTTTCGGCTTGAAACGTGCTTCGGCGAAGTCCATCAATTGATCGAGGTCTTGGTCGTTTCCGCCCGTATCGACGACGCGCACGTCGCAACCGAAGGCGCCGAAATCGACAGCGTAAGTGCGGGTCGAACCTGAGGCCGTCGGGCCGGAAAAGGGTCGGGGCGCATCGAACCAAACGCCTTCGTTACCGAGGCTTCGGGGAGCGAACGACGCTAGGTCGACGCTCGAAACTTTGAGGGTGTCCAAGACACGTGCGGCCCACGCTTCGTGTTCGGCGTTGCCTTGCCGTCCGGTCATGTTGACCCGAAGCAACCGGCCTTCGTCCATCGTGAAGAGTTCGGTGAGGACGTAAGACTTCGAGCCGCGGTGAAAGGTCATCGTCACGACGAACGCCCTGAACCCGTCCCTTTCGACCTTCTCCGTCTTCGAGGTGAAGTCCGTCGTGCCCGTCCGGGCCTTTTCAAGGGCAGGAGCCTGTTTGACCGTACCGTCAAAGTCGATCGTATGGCCCTCATCAGCTTCGGAGACCGAAGCCGTCACGACAAAGTCGCTAAAGTGAAGTTCGAAACCGCCTGGCCGACCGCCGTTTTCGGCCGCGAGTTCGTAAGGGAGTTCGGCGTTCAGTCGCGTCTTGCCGAGACATCGACGGACCCAACGCGGCGTCCCCCATTGTTCGAGGACGACCGAACCTAGGACGCTTGAGGCCATCGTCGCTCCCGCCGCAGTCTTCGGCGAAGCGAGGACCGACCAGACGCGACCTTCTGCCGCAATGGTCAGGCCCCAGGCCTTTCCGATCTGAAACGTAGAAGAGGGCTGTCCCGACACCTGACCCGCCTTCCCTCCCGAAACCGAGCCTCCAAGTTTTCCGGCGAGAGTCTCAGCGGCTTTTTCGGGAGACGGGTCGCCGTATTGTTCGGAAACTTCGACACGCAGGTCGGCCGACTCGCTCGACCATGACGTCGGCAGTACGCCAAGTCCTTCGTGCCAAGAGACCCCGCCTCCGGTCGGCTCACCGGGCAGGTCTATGATCAGCGAAGGGTTTCCGAGCTGCCAGCGGCCCGTCTCGGCCGAAGCACTGCCGCTGATGATCGAGGCTGCTGTGAGCAGGGTCGAGAAGAGGACAAGTCTGCGCACGCTTCTCTTAAGACTGTCGGTCGTTCGGGTCGTTTCCTACAATGTGCGGCGCAGCGGCGGGTTCTTGCCTCCCCGCCGCTACAGAGGGAGCCGGTCCGACCCGGGGTCATCTTTCGCAGAGCGGTCGGCCCGAGAGCCCGCGTTCGAACGCCCCTTCGGGAACGAGGCCAAGACCTTCGTACAGAGCCAAGAAATCCCACGTGTTGTACGCCTCTAACATCTTGCCGTCGACGATCCTGCACATCGCTCCACCGTGCATGGAGACGTCACGGCCCGTCCGACGGCATTTGCCTTTGAACGTGCCGATGTAGGAGAACCAGTCGTCCTGTTCGATGATGTGGTCCACAGTGACGTCGACGTCGCTGAGCAGCTCGAGCATGGCTTTGTGGAACGTGAGGAAGCCCTCTGGGCCGACCAAGGCCCTGCCTCCCAGACCATAGGCCGGCCCGTCTTCGACGAACATTTCCGCGATGGCGTCGGTGTCCTGGTCTTTCCACACGCGGTCGAACCACGTCGTGACGAATTCCAGATAGCGCGATGTCGCAAGGGTTGCCATGGACGATATTGTAAGTCGTCTTTGGCCCATTTGGGTCCGGAGTCCTTCGATTCGCCGAGTCGCGCCGACCTATAGAGCCTCAGGTGCCCTCCGACCGCCACGCTTCAAGGCTTCTCCAAAAGGTTGACAAACCCTCTTTTGTCCGGCCTATCGGTTCGTGCAACGCTTCTTAGCGAAAATCCGGCGCGTTTGGAAGCCGCACCCGGGTCAAAGGGAGTTCCTTCTCCACCCGGCGAAGTTCAAGGTCTTGGCCTGTGGACGGCGCTGGGGCAAGACCGACGCGTGCGCGGTCCAGATCGTCCACGCGTTGCACCGTCCTTACCCCACGAAGCACCTCGTCCTGGCCCCGACCGGAGACCAAGCCGCCCTGCTCTTCGACCGTGCGGTCGAACTCCTGCGGGCGATCGGGGAGTCCGAGGCAGGCGATGGGGGCGGCCGGAGCGCTCAAAGGCTCGACCGGTCTACCGATGACGGAGCGGTCCAGATCAAGCGCTCCCCGTACCCCCGGTTGCGTTTCGGCACCCATACCGTCATGGCCCGCTCGGGCCACCTCCCACGAGCCCTGAGGGGGCACGAGGCCACCCACATCATCGTCGACGAAGCTGCCTACCTTCCCGAATCGGTGATCACGGAGGTCGCGATGCCGATGCTGGCCACGTCCGACGGGTACCTGACGCTGGTCAGCACCCCTCACGGCAAGAACCACTTCTGGCGGTTCTACGACATGGGGCAACGCGGGGAGCACGGTGTTTGGAGCCGCACCGCGCCTTCGTCGGAATCGCCGTTCGTATCCCGGTCGTTCCTGGAGATCCAGCGCGAACTGATCAGCAGCCGTGCCTTCGACATCGAGTACGGCGCTCAGTTCATGGAATCGGCGGGCCAGGTCTTTAAGGCCGAAGCGGTCGAATCGTGCCTGGTCCCCAAAGTTCCGCGACGCGGGCCGCCGTACGTGATCGGCGTCGATTGGGCCCGGTATACGGACTTTACGGCGGTGGCGGTCCTCGCGGGCGACCGCGAAGAGGCTTCGCTCTTGCACCTCGAACGGCTGAACTGCACCTCTTGGAGCGAGATCGTCCGCCGGGTCGGTGCGGTCCTCGAAGCGTTCACGCCTGCCCGGGTGCTATGCGACGCCACAGGTTCAGGCGACCCTGTCCTTGAGATGCTGCAACGGTCGATGCCGCGGTCGTTCATCGACGGCGTGACCTTCACGCCGTCCGTCAAAGCGGGGTTGATCGAAGGGCTGGCCTGGCTCATCGAACGAGGCGGCCTCAAGATGGCCCCCGACCCTCAACTGCTGCGCGAACTCGAGCACTTCGAAGCTCGGCCGACGCAGAACGGGGGCACCCGGCTCGAAGCGCGAGGGGGCTATCACGACGACATGGTCGTCGCTTTGGCCCTAGCCGCCAGCCAACTCGACACCGTCTATCGTGCCGCGATCCGCGTCGGCGGCCCTCGACCGTTCGCCCCTTGACCGAACCGCAATCCTGTCTAAACCTATGTTCCGAATCTTCAACCGCCACCGTTCCCAGACTGAAGAGACCGCGCCCCAGCTCACGCGTTTCGAGCGCAACGCCTTCTCCATCCCCGGATCCCGCTTCGGGCTCCTCGGGTACGAGACCTACGACGAGATGCAGAAGGACTCGATGGTCCAGACGGTGCTCACGCTCAAACGGCTGGCCGTCGTCTCGGGAGGGTTCACGTTGGAGCCGTCCGGAGACCATGAAAGAGCGCGACGCGTCTGTCGGTTCGTCGAAGAGGCGTTCGCCCGGATGGAGGGTTCGCCGCTCGACGTCCTCCGCAATGCGATGGACGCGTTCGCCAAAGGATGGTCGGTGCAAGAGACGGTGTACCGGTTAGACGGGGGCCGGATCTGGATCGAGACCGTGCGGCCCAAGGACCCGTCTCTGTTCGGGCTCAAGGTCGACAGGTTCGGCCGGATCGAAGGACTCACGTTGAGACTGCCTGGCGAAGGGGAGACGTCGCTCGACCCGTCCCGGTTCCTGGTCTACATGAACCGGCGGAACTATGCCCAGCCGAAGGGGCGGAGCGACTTGGACGCGGCCTACCGGCACTGGCAAGCCAAGCAAGGGCTGCTTGCGGCGTGGAAGCTGCACCTAGAGAAGTTCGCCATGCCCACCGTCTTGGGAAGGTTCGAACGGGGGCTGCCCTCGGACGAGCAAGCGAGCCTTCTCCGGGCGTTGCAGGACGTGCAGAACAACACGGCCGTGACGTTCCCCAGCGAGATCGAAGTGTCCCTGCTCGGTGGCGGCAAGGAGCCATCGACCGGATTCCAGGAGGCGATCGAGTTCCATAACCGGGAGATCGCGCGGGCGGTCCTGGGCCAGACGCTGACGACGGACGAGGGCCGACGGGTCGGCTCTCTGGCGCTCGGCAAAGTGCACCTCCAGATCCTGCTTCTTCAAGTGAACGCGATCCGGCGGGAACTTGCGGAGACGGTCATGACGGAGCAACTCGTCCGACCGTTGGTCGAAGCCAACTTCGGTCCGGGCGACGTGCCGAGGTTCGTCCTTCAAGACTCGGGAGTCGACGCGTTCTCCTCTGGCGAACTCCGTTGACGGGGCGCGCACTGCGTCCTTTGGCCGGCAATTTCGTGGAAAGGAACAAGTAGGGGCTCCCGGCCGTCAGTTTTCTCGTCTCCGGAACCGATGTTCTAAGAGTAGGACGAAAGCTGGGGACTCGGGCCCGGCCAGGGCACTGGTCGGACGCGAAAAGCGTCTACCCAATTGTGGAGATTCGGGATGCCCAGCACGTCTGCTGGGCCCTCGGGTACCACCAGGACAGCCGAGGCGACCGCGCGGGCGGCGTCCCGAGACCGGACAGATCCGGACAAGGGCCGTTCGAAGCAGCGGAAGTGCAGAGCAAAAGGAACGACTAAGAGAACATGTGGCAGCGCTTTACTGAGCGTGCGAGAAAAGTGGTCTTCTTCGCGCAAGAAGAGGCCCAGAAGTTCGGCGAAGGATACGTCAGTACCGAGCACCTTCTGTTGGGCTTGGTGCGGGAGTCGGATTCCGTCGCCGCACGAGTGCTCGAAAGGCTAGGCGTGAGCCTGGCCCGCATCCGCGCCGAGATCGAAAAGCAGTTGCCTCGCGGGGAAGCCCGCCAGAGTCAGGACATGACTCTGACGCCCCGCGCCAAGCGTGTCATCGATCTGGCCTACGACGAGGCCCGAAACCTCAACAACAACTACATCGGGACGGAGCACCTGTTGCTCGGCCTGATCCGCGAAGGCGACGGCCTTGCCGGCCGTGTCCTTGGCAAGCTGGGCGTCGAACTGGAGAAGGCCCGCCGCGAGGTGATGGCGCTCCAGGACAACGAGACCCAGACCCGCTCGGCTTCCCGCGCCGGGACGAACGGGTCGCAGGTCAAGACCCAGACCCTAGACGAATTCGGTCGCGACCTGACGGACCTCGCCCGCGAGGGCAAGCTCGACCCGGTCGTCGGCCGCCAACAAGAGATCGAGCGGGTGATGCAAATCTTGACCCGCCGGACGAAGAACAACCCGTGCCTCATCGGCGAACCCGGTGTCGGAAAGACGGCCATCGCAGAAGGATTGGCCCTCCGCATCGTGAGCGGCGACATCCCCGACCTGCTGAAGAACAAGCGGTTGGTCGCCCTCGACCTCGCTGGGCTCGTAGCCGGTACCAAGTACCGTGGAGAGTTCGAAGAGCGCATGAAAAAAGTCATGGAGGAGGTCCGGAGAGCCGAGGGCCAAGTGATCCTCTTCATCGACGAGCTTCACACTCTTGTCGGCGCCGGCGCCGCTGAAGGCGCGATCGATGCCAGTAACATCATGAAACCGGCCTTGGCCCGTGGCGAGCTGCAGTGCATCGGCGCCACGACCCAGGACGAGTTCCGCAAGTACATCGAGCGGGACGCCGCCCTCGAACGCCGGTTCCAGGCCGTCAAGGTCCGTGAACCGAACGAGGAGGAGGCGGTCGACATTCTGATGGGCTTGCGGGAGCGCTATGAAGCGCACCACGATGTGGAGATCACCGATGAGGCGATCTCGGCCGCGGTGCAGCTCAGTCAGCGCTACATCACCGACCGCACGTTGCCGGACAAGGCGATCGACCTGATCGACGAGGCCGCGTCCCGTGTGCGGTTGCAGCAAAGCCTGCCGCCCGCCGACGTCAGAGCGGACAAGGTCAAGCTCAACAAGCTGAAGGCCGAACTCGACCACGCGAAACGGCACGAGCCGGACGCGGAGTCGACCGTCAAGCTCGAGTCCGAAGTCGACGAACTGGAAGACAGCATCGCAGGAAGGGAAGAGGCGTGGAGCGCTGAAGAAAAGCCAAAGGCTGTCGTCGGCGAAGACCAGATCGCTTCGATCGTCCAGAGCTGGACGGGCATCCCCGTCACCAGGCTGGTCGAGGCCGAGAGCCAGAAGCTCCTGCGCATGGAGGCCGACCTCCACAACCGGATCATCGGCCAGAACGACGCCGTCGGCGCTGTGGCCCGTGCCATCCGCCGAGCCCGTAGCGGTCTAAAGGATCCGAAGCGGCCGATCGCCAGCTTCATGTTCCTCGGCCCCACCGGTGTCGGTAAGACCGAACTGGCGAAGGCTCTGGCCGAATACCTGTACGAAAAGGAATCGAACATCGTCAGGATCGACATGTCGGAGTACATGGAGCGGTTCGCGATCAGTCGGTTGGTCGGCGCGCCCCCGGGTTACGTCGGCTATGACGAAGGCGGTCAGCTCACCGAACAGGTGCGCCGCAACCCGTACTGCGTCGTCCTCCTCGACGAGATCGAGAAGGCCCACCCTGAAGTCTTCAACCTGCTCCTCCAGGTGATGGAGGACGGGCAACTGACGGACAGTCAGGGCCGGACCGTCGACTTCCGGAACACGATCATCGTCATGACGTCGAACGTCGGCGTCCGGCCGATCGAGCTCGAAAAGGGCCTCGGTTTCCGCGACACGAAGATGGACTTGAACGATCCGCGGACGTACGAGACGATGAAGGCGAAGATGCTGGACGAGATGAAAAAGCTCTTCCGGCCGGAGTTCCTGAACCGTGTCGACGAAGTCATCGTGTTCCAGCACCTGAAGAAGGAGGAGATCCTCGAAATCGCGGACCTCTATCTGACTCGGGTCAACCGCCAAGCCGCCGAACTCGGTCTGACGATCGAACTGAGCGACAAGGTCAAGGACTTGCTCGTGGAGAAGGGTTACGACCCGAACCTCGGCGCGCGTCCTCTTCGCCGTGCCGTCCAACGGTACATCGAAGACCCGCTCAGCGAAGAGCTGCTGCTCAACGTCTTCCAACATGGGGACACGATCGTCGCCGACGTCGCCGAAGGCAAAGAAGGCGACGAGGAGAAGATCGTCTTCAGCAAACGGTCCGGCGGTGGTAGCGAAAAAGAGAAGATGCTGGTTAAAAACTAGCGCTTGTCCAGACCGGACAAAAGACGGCCCCGGCGATTCTGCCGGGGCCGTCTTTGTCTGAACAGGGCTTAACGAGCGGACATCAGGACCTGGTTCCAAGCGACCGTGGACGTGGCGACGCTTTGCGTCACTTGGACGCCGAGCCTGATTTCGACCCGGCCGTCCGAAGCCCTGACATAGGTCGCGGCCGGGAGTCCGGTCACCCGAAACCGTCGTTGTGTACTGTCCATGTTCTCTGCTCGCACTTGGACATACGCGCCGTCCGTCCAGCGTCGGGCGTACATGCGGAGGAGTCCCTTGCTGCCGTTAGAGAGCCTGCCGACGGCATCGAAGTCGAAGAAGGACGAAGAACTGCGGTTCGTCTGACCGACGACGGTCATCGTCGACGTCGCAGGCAGTCCTGCTTTCGTCGAGAGCACCAGGTCTTTATCGTCGATCCCGATGAGGTTCCTTAAGGCACCGCTCTTGATCTTGCCGTCCTGGACGGTCAGGTCTTTGATCCAGGTCGAATCGGTCCGTGTCAGGCTGGACACCTTGCCGTTGAGGTCGACGAGGAAGAGTTCGCCATAGGAGTCGACATCGATCGAGACGATTCCTCCGATGACGTCAGAGCCCACTTCGGCCGTGTGCTCGCGAAGGTCCAGTGCCCGCCATCGACCGACGTTCGCGTCGAAATAGAACCTCAGCGACCAGAGTCTGCGCGTAATGTAGTCTGCGAAGAAGTAGCGGCCGAACGCGTCCGGGCCCAATTGGAGTCCGCGGTACACGCGGCCACCGATCACCGTTTCGCCCTTCCCGTGGTCGTAGACGTATGCCGGCTTCGTATCAGGACTATACGCGAGAGCTCGGTCTGAGAACTGTGCGAACCCTTCGAAGCGGCCCCACCCGTAGTTCGCCCCGCCACTGCTGCCGGCACCACGGACATAGGGTTCGTAGTCCAGTTCCTCCCAAGCGCCTTGCCCGACGTCCCCGATCACGAGTGCACCGTTACCGGCAAGGTTCGGATCGTCAAAGTTGAACTTGAAGGGGTTCCGCAGTCCGAACGACCAAATCTCCTTTCGCGCTACGACGGGGTCGTTATCGACGAACGGGTTGTCGGCAGGAACGTGGTAGCTCCGTTCGGGATCGGTCGGAAAGTCGTCGGTGCGAGGATCGATCCGGACCATCTTTCCCAGGAGGGTCGACGGGTTTTGACCGTTACCTTCCGGATCGCCCGAGCCACCGCCGTCACCTATGCCGATGTACAGCATGCCGTCCGGCCCGAAGGCGATCTTGCCGCCGTTATGATTGTCGTTCGTCCGTGCGGTCGCGATCACGGTGCGTCGGGTGGCAGGGTCTGCGACGTACGGATCGCCTTGCGTCACCGTGTACCGATCGACCTGCATACGTGGCCCCGGTCGGGTGCAGTTGACGTAGAAGTAGCCGTTCGCGAAGCCGGCCGGTACGGCCATCCCCAAAAGCCCTTGCTCTCCGCCGGAAACGATCGAGCCGGAAACATCGATCAGCGGCATCGTTCGGACGACACCGTCGATGCGGACTTTGATGACACCGCCTTGTTCGACGATGTACTGGACGTTGCGACGGATCGGGTCTTGAACGATCTCGATGGGAGACGACAGTCCTGTCACGACGGTCGTAGCTTTTAGCGATTGGCCGGACGCACCGGCCGCGCTGACGGCCAAGGCGATGCTGACGACGAACTGCTTAGCGGGCATCTTCTTTGTCCTAATGGGGCGTACAGGTCGCCCGTTCGATCAACGTCGCCAAAGCGGCGGCCAAGACGGGGCCGGTGTACGAGGTTTCGATCCGGATTTCGATCCTTTGGTCAGAGGCCCGGACGTGATCGGCCGAGGCGAACGTCGAGGTATGGAGGCTCATCGTCCCGTTGAGAGAGAACGAGTCTACTGTGTCGTAATCGCCGCTCGTCCAGTTCTTGACCTTCACGACGGTCGGGACGTTGAGGTTCTGGCTCATCCTCGCCTCGATGTCCAGGACGAAGGAAGCCGCACCGGTCTTATTGGTCTTAAACCCGACGACCGTCGTCGTCTTTTTGGTCGGCGATTGGACGGGCGAGAACGGCACGATCCGTAAGGTCTTGCCGTCAGCGGCGACGAGCGATCGGACTTGTCCGTCCGTGATGAGGCCGTCGGCGCGCGAGACGTCCGTCAGCCAGGCCGAGTCGGCCCGGTACAGCTTCAAGACCCGGTTCGATCCGACGTCGCAAAGGTACAGCTCGCCTGTCTCGTCTACGTCGATCGACGACGGATTGCCGATCGAAGCCCCGAGTTCGGACGTGTGTTCTTTCACGTCGCCCAAGGTCGCCTCTCCGGCTCCGTCCAGAACGAGCCCGGCAGACCACAATCGCCCGGTGCCGTAATCGGCGAAGAAGTACCTGCCGAAGAACTCCGGGCCGAGTTCCAGACCTCGGTAGACGTATCCGCCCGTGATCGCGATTCCAAGTCCGTGGCCGTATGCGTGGACGGGCGTCGTATGCGGCTGGTAGGCCAAGTTGCGGCTGCCGTCGTAGATCGCAAAGCCTTCGAACCGGCTCCACCCGTAGTTCCGACCCCCCTTTCCGGCGGGTTCGTAGTTGAACTCCTCCCAGGCGCCCTGTCCGACGTCCGGTAGCAGCATCGCGCCGGTGCCCAGCCACTTGGGATCGTCGAACGAAAACTTCCAAGGGTTGCGAAGACCGAACGCCCAGATCTCCCCTCGGGCCGTGATCGGATCGCTGTCCAGGAAG
This sequence comes from Armatimonadota bacterium, assembly GCA_018268395.1. Taxonomy (NCBI): domain Bacteria; kingdom Bacillati; phylum Armatimonadota; species Armatimonadota bacterium. The sequence continues at coordinate 433,597 of JAFDWQ010000003.1, forward strand.
GGGTTGTCAGGAGGAACGTGGTAGTTCGCCTCCGGGTCGCCAGGAAAGTCGTCGGACCGAGGATCGATCCGGAGCATCTTGCCCAGCAACTCGTTGGGGTTCTGGGCGCGGTTGGCGGGGTCTCCGCCACTGCCGCCGTCTCCGGTCGGAAGGTACAGCATACGATCGGGGCCGAACATGACCGTACCGGAGTTGTGGTTCGAGAACGGCCGTTGCGTCCGCAGGATCTTGGCCTCGGACGTCGGATCGCCCTTAAGCGGATCGATCGGGTCGCGGCTGAATCGGGACAGTTGCATGTAGACGCCCGGACGCGTGTAGTTGACGTAGAAGTAACCGTTCGTCGCATAGTCGGGGTCGAAGCAGAGGCCTAGAAGTCCCCGCTCGCTGCCGTTCAACACGCTGAGGGTCAAGAAGGGGGTCGTCAAGACGTTCCCGTCTACGGCCACAAGGATCGCTCCGGTTTGTTGGACGATGAACTGGACGTGCGGGTCGGTTGGATGCTGGACGACCGCGACGGGTTGGACAAGAGAACCGACCGACCAGGTCGAGACGCGGAGCTGGGCGCCTGCCAATGAGGGCAAGGCGGAGGCGACGAAGGCGAGAGCAAGAGTCCGGGACATACGTTCCTTCCAGGCAACTAAGAGTGGGCTCAAGGGAGCCTGTCCCATTCTACGACGCCGGACACTGCCGGTCGCGACAGGCACACGCAGGCTGACGGACAATCCCGGCAGGATTACGGTTCTTGAAGGAAGGGATACCGGTAGTCGGTGGGCGGAACGAAGGTTTCCTTAACGGTCCTCGCGCTCAGCCACCGCATCAGGTTCAAGCTGGACCCGGCCTTGTCGTTCGTCCCGCTCGACCGGGCTCCCCCGAACGGTTGCTGGCCCACGACCGCTCCTGTCGGCTTGTCGTTGATGTAGAAGTTGCCCGCGGCATCGCGTAGTCTGTCGAGCGCCGTTTCGACCGCCGATCGGTCCTGGGCGATTACGGCTCCGGTCAGCGCATAGGGCGAGGTGGAATCGACCAGGTCCAAGGCATCGTCGAACTTCTCGGCATCGTACACGTGAACGGTCAAGACCGGGCCGAAGATCTCTTCGCACATCGTCGTGCTCTTCGGGTTTCGGGACTTGAGGACGGTCGGCTGTACGAAGAAGCCCTCGGTCTTGTCGCCTCCGCCCCCCACGAGCACGTCGACATCGGGGTCAGCCTTGGCCCCGTCGACGTACCGCATGATGTTGTCGAAGCTCTTTTCGTCGATGACCGCATTGATGAAGTTGGAGAAATCCTCGACGGTCCCCATCTTGAAAGACTTCACGCCTTCGACGAGTCTCTCCAGCACCTCGTCCGCGATATTGGACGGGAGGTAGGCCCGGGAAGCGGCCGAGCACTTTTGCCCTTGGTATTCAAAGGCCCCGCGCAAAAGGGCCGTGGCGACGACGGCGGGGTCGGCCGACCTGTGTGCGATCACGAAGTCCTTTCCTCCTGTTTCGCCGACGATCCGGGGGTACGTGCGATAGTTGGCGACGTTCGCGCCGATGGTCTTCCACATGTGGTTGAAGACACCGGTCGAACCCGTGAAATGCACTCCGGCGAACTCTCGGTGTCCGAAACACACGTCACCGACGGTCGGGCCGTCCGGATACACGAGGTTGACGACCCCGTCGGGAAGGCCGGCCTCATGCAAGATCCTCATGAACGCTTGTGCGGCATAGATCTGGGTGTTCGCGGGCTTCCAGACGACGACGTTGCCGCAAAGTGCGGCACTGGTCGGAAGGTTCCCGCCGATCGCGGTGAAATTGAACGGCGTGATCGCGAGGACGAACCCTTCGAGCGGCCTGTACTCCGTGCGGTTGTGGACGCCCGGCGAACTGATCGGCTGATTGCGGTAGATCTCGCTCAGAAACCGGACGTTGAACCGGAGGAAGTCGATGATCTCGCACGCGCTGTCGATCTCGGCCTGATAGACGTTCTTGCTCTGACCCAGCATCGTCGTGCCGTTCATGAACTGACGGTGCTTGGTCGCGATCAAGTCCGCCGCTTTCAGAAAGATGGAAGCCCGGTTCTCCCAACTCGTCCTCGACCAGTCGTGGCGGGCCTTAAGCGCCGCGTCGATCGCTTGGGAGACGTGCTCGGCCCGACCGGCGTGGAACCGGCCGAGGACGTGGGCGCGTTCGTGGGGAGGGCGAAGGTCTTTCGTGTCTCCGGACCGGACCTCATGCCCGCCGATGTACATCGGTACATCGACCGCTTGGCTCTTGAGGTCTGCGAGCTTGGCCTTGATTTCAGCCCGCTCCTTCGTGCCGGGGCCGTACGTCAAGACGGGCTCGTTTTGGGGGATTGCGACGTTGAAATCTCCGCGGTCCATGATGGACGGGAGTGTACCGGCGAGGGTGCTCCGGCCCCGGGAGCCTGTTACACGAGGGGCTCGACCAGACCGCCTGGCCCCGAACCCTGACGAAAGTGTGGGTGTGACGTCCCCTTTTGCCCGCTACGATGCGCCCATGCGCACGAACACACTGATCGTCGTCTCTCTGGGGGTCTTGACTTTGGCGGGCGTGGCGGTCGCACAAGATCAAGGAGTCCAGGCGATCGTCGGCGACGTCTTCCTGCAGAGTACGACTCCAGGCACGTCTCAAGTCGGCCATGCGACGATCACGGGGACGCTCCGAGCCGGGCAGGTCTTCGTCCAACAAGGTTCGCAGACGACGATCCCGGTCGTCGGCAACAACATTGCGGCGAGCGGGTCGACCTTTGGCGGATCGTTCAGCTCGGCTAGCCCCAACGGTACGGCGTTAAGAGCGACGGCGACAGCGATGACGGGTCCAGCCACGGGGATCGTCGGCGAGTCAAGGAGCGACAACGGTACGGGGATCCACGCTAAGGCGACGAACGGTATCGGACTCTTGTCCTCCGTGACCCAAGGGGTGGCCGTTTCCGCGACGTCGCAAGGTGGGAACGCCGTCGTCGGGATTTCGACCTCAGCGATCGGCGTTCTCGGGCTCAACGGCTCGACGACCATCGCTTCGGTCATCGGTGCCAACAGTGCGACGACCGGAGACGCTCCCGGCGGTTCTTTTACGACCGGCTCCACGGGCGGTTTCGCCCTGCAGGGACTGGCCACGAAGACGACAGGCTTCAGCAAAGGCGTGGTGGGCGAGAGCCGGAGCACGATCAACGGAGAAGGCGTTCTCGGAATCGTGCCGAATTCGGGAGCGGGGTTCGGAGTCCACGGGAAGTGCCTCAGTCCCAACGGGTTCGGCGTGTTCTGTGAAGGGAACCAGGCCGCGACCGGTACGAAGTCGTTCATCATCGACCACCCGCTCGACCCCGAGAACCGTTACTTGAAGCACTATTGCGCCGAAGGCCCCGAACCTCGGAACGTCTACACGGGCCATGTCCGGACGGACGGGCAAGGCTACGCTTGGGTCAAGCTCCCGGACTACTACGAAAGCGTCAATACCGATCCGGAATACCAGTTGACGGTGGTCGATTCGAGCGAAGACTTCGTGCTCGTCAAGGTCGTGCAGCGGGTCGTGGCCGGCAGGTTCAGGATTCGGACGAGCAAGCCGGGGGTCGATGTCTCTTGGCGGATCGAGGCGGTCCGGAACGACAAGTGGGTCAGGCAGACGGGTCATTCCGCCGAGCCGTTGAAGCCGGACGTGTACCGGGGGACATATCTGAACCCTGAACTCTATGGCCAACCGGCATCGCGGGCACAGTCGCGCGCGGGACTACGGGCCAACGGTGGGGGGCGTCCTTAGTCGGGCGTCTCGAACTTAACCGACTTCCCACTCGAGGACGCCGGACGAAAATCCCTGTTTCAAATGGGCGACGATCCGGATCTCGCGGCCGCCGACCGGACGGAACTTGACCTCCGACCAGCCGTCTTTCACGACCGGGTAGGCGCCTTCCGCCGCGACGTCCGTCCAAGTCCCGTCCGTTTTGACCTGCACTTTCCACGACGCAGGCACCCGGCAGCCGCCCCGGTCCCCGTCGTCGAACCAATAGACGCGGCACGTCTGGAACGTGCGGTCGGCCGGGAACGTGTACTGGAGCCACTCTTCCGTCCCTTTGTGGTCCCACCACGTGAAGCGGGGCATGTCCTCGTCGTCGGAGGAGCCGGGAAGCAAACCGTCGCTCGGCGCGGCCTCGCTGTCCCACCAGTTGCGGTGGGAGTAGGTCGTCGGGATCGGCTTTCGGGCCTCCCGCGGCTTGACCCATTTGTGGCCCTTCGGGCCGGACGTGACGGTCGGGAAGACGGTGACCCGGAGTCGGGCCGCACCCATCGGCACCAAAGTCACTTGCTCGTCGCGCTCCTTCGAAAGGGCGGGCGACTCTTGAAGCGTCGACGTCAATCCGTACATGTCGAAGCTCCACTCGGGAATCCGTCGGGCCGTGGTCGTCAGCGCGACGGGGACGTTCTGGAGGTCGAACGCCTGCACGCCCGGCTTCAGAGCCTTCTTGACGACCTTGAAGCTTGGTTTCGTAGACGTCAGACCGTAGTTCCAAGGCGACTTCGGAAGGATCTCGTAGGCGTCCCATCCGTTCGTGCGGGGAACCTTGCTGTACTCCTCTTCGATCCGGAGCGAGTACGCCAACGGCCCGCGGCTGACACTAAGCGTGCCAGGCCGCGCCGGCCAAGTCTGAGTTTCGACGGACATGGGCAGCGTGAGTTCGACGCTGTCACCCGTCCGCCACGTGCGGTCGATGCGGACGAACTGTCCGCCCTTCGGCGCGAGCGCGAGCTTCTTTCCGTTGACGCTGACCTTCGCCCCGTCGCACCACGCTGGGATCCGCAATGACAGCGGGAACGCCACCGGCTTCGGTGCGTCGACTTTGAACCGGACCGTCTCGTCGAACGGATAGTCGGTCGTTTCGACGATCGTGACCGTCGTGCCGTCGCCCACCCTGGCTTTGACCGTACTCGGTGCGAGGATCGATGCAAGCAGTCCGTCGCCTGCAGTCGCCGTCCATAAGTGCTCGGTGAAGTACGGCCATCCCATGCCGACGTTGTGCTGGCAACACCGGTGGTCGTTGGGGTCCATGAGGAACATCGGGCCACCGTTTTCGACCCCCGGACTCTTGGAGCCACTGTCCGAAACCGCCATGTTCGGCGATTGGAGATAGCGAAGGGCCTTGAGGTCCGGCGTCATCGTGACGGGCATCCAATTGAAGGCGACGTCCTCGGCCTTGTCGCACCACGACGGGTCTCCGCTGTACAGGAACAGCAGCTCGTGAGAGAACATCATTTCGACGACGGCACAGCTTTCCGCCGCCTGCCGAGGATCGGTCTTTCCGTCACGGGCGTTCTCGTCGGCGCCGTACATCCCGCCAGGTGCTTGGCCGAACTCGTCGCGGAACGCCTTGAGGTCGCGTTCCGTCGCCTTCCAGTCCGTGGGCGACTTCGAGAACACGGACCATGTCGCGGGCTCTCGGAAGCCTTGGGCGAAGTTGACGCCGTGGCGGTTGGCGACGCCGCCGACCCAGTCGGAACTCGCCTTGTGGAACCGCGCGGCAAGACCCAGGATCTTGGTCTCTCCGGTGCGGTCGTAGAGCCAGACCAGGCTCGCGAGTTGGTCGCCGACGCGGTGGTAGTGCCAGTAATGCCGCGGATCGATCAGTTCCTTCTCACTGAGCGAGGCCAGATAGTCCGTGTATTTCAGAAGGAACGGTACGACCCGCTTGTCGCCGGTCGCTTCGCAGTACGTCTGCAACACCGACTGCATGAGCATGTTCGGCCAGAGGTCGGGCGTCCCAAGCTTGGTCTTCCTGTTCGTTTCCGGGCCGAACCATCCGTCCGGTTTTTGGCTCTTCAGCGTCGCTTCGATCCACGGCTGGATCTCGGCGATGAGCTTCTTGTCGTCGCTCACGTAGGCGAGCGATACCTGGCCCTTGAGCCAATACGGAAGTTCCTCCCATCCCGCCCGTTCGCCCGAGCCTGTCCCCATCCATGCGTTGTTCTTCGGATCGAGGAACCTGCTGATCTCAGGTAACCGTCCCGAAAACCCTTCTCGCTGAAGGTCGAGCTGGACCTTGAGCCAACCTCCCGCGCGGACGGCGCCTGTCGGCAGCTTCATGACGGGCGACTCGGAGAGGGGCGCACGGCGGCCATCGTAGTGGCGGCTCGAAGGCGTCGAAGGTAACCGGTCGAGGACGGAGTTGCTGTCGGACATGGCGAATGCGGCGACGAACGCAAGGGTCACGCTTTCATTATGGGGACAGCCCGGTCGCGACCGAGGTCCGAGTGTCAGCGCTTCGACGCGATCAGTCGGTAAGCGTCCGACACGAGGGTTTCGACCGTGTCCCAATCCGGGTCCGCGCCAAAGTCGATACCGATCCAACCCCTATGGCCGACGTACGGCGGACGGAAGTAACGCTCGGGTTCTGATTCGGTCAGAGCTTGCTGGACGCCAGGCGGCGCGGCGCACCAGAGGGCGACCCGATCGTCGTGGTGGTGGTCGGCCCACATTGCGATCTGCCGCTTATCGCGATAGAACCAGGCGGGTTCGCCATGGCTCGGACGTTCGACGACGTCGGCCATAGCGGCGAACGCATGACGGACGCGGCTCAGTGGATCCCTGGTCATCGCTTACCATTCTGTCTTGCATCGTCCACGGGTAGCCTCCAGTCTTGCGATCTCACCTCCTCGACTTCGTCGCTCTCGCTCTCGTCGGATCGTTCTCCGTCCCGGCCCAAGCGGGTCTGGCACCGGAAAACGTGGCCGTCGTCGTCAACGGCGACAGTTGGGCGTCGCTTTCAGTCGCCAACGAATACGCGAAACTCCGAGGCGTCCCTTGGAGCAACTTCGTCGTCCTGAACGGCCTTTCGAACGCGGAGGTGACCGACGTCCAGAAGTTTCGGGACGAAGTCTTGGCACCGACGTTCGCCACGCTGAAATCGAGAGGGCTTTGGGGTCAGATCGATTGCGTGGCCTACAGCGTCGACCTGCCCTATGCCGCCGTCGTGAGCGCGGACATGTCGGGCCGGACGATTCCCCAAGTCATCACCCCGGTCGCATCGGCGAACGGTCTGACCTATCTTCACGAGTGGGTGGTCAAAAAGGATCCGGACTATTTGCGGCTGGACATCAACCGATACGCCCGACGGCTGCTCCCGCTTCCGACCGGGACTCCGCTGAGCTCTGAAGAGCAGGCCGAATACGGCCGAGCGATGGGGTTGTACGACAAGAAGGAGTACATGCCTGCGGCCGTCGCCCTCAGTAAGTTGCTCCGGATCCCCCGCACGGATCCGAACATCGGTTACAACCTGTCGTGCTGCTTTTCGTTGGCGGGCCGTCTTGACGAAGCCGTCGGGGCCCTGCAAAAAGCCGTCGCGGCCGGTTACCGGAACGCAGGCCAAGCGACTTCTGACCCGGACCTGAAGCCCTTGGCCGGACGTTCGGACTTCCAAGCCCTCGTCGCGCAGATGCGCTCGGCCAAGGTCGAAATGCAGCCGGGAACGGGCTTCCGATCGAGGTCCGGCTGGTCTGAGGCCGGAGTCTCGGGCGAATCCGGCCCGCACTACATGCTGTCGACGTTCCTAGGGGTGACGTGCGGTCGTGGGAACTCGGTCATGGAGGTCTTGGAATGCCTCCGCCGCTCCCTGAAAGCGGACGGGACGGCGCCGAAAGGCACGGTCTACTATTTGAAGAACGGCGACGTCCGGTCGACCACGAGAGAGTGGGGCTTCGCCCCGGCTGTCGCCGCATTGAAGTCCGTCGGCGTCGCGGGCGCGGTCGAGGACGGCGTCCTTCCTAGGGGCCACGCCGACGTTGCAGGAGCGATGATCGGCATCGCCGACTTCGACTGGGCGTCGAGCCAGAGCAAAATGGTCCCGGGAGCGATCGCTGAGCACTTGACAAGCCTGGGCGGCATCATTTCGGAACGCGGAGGCCAGACGCCGTGTACCGACTTCATCCGAGCAGGCGCCTCCGGTTCGTCGGGCACGGTCACCGAACCTTACGCGCTCCAAGAGAAGTTTCCGACCCCGTTCCTCCACCTGGAATACGCGAAGGGGTTCACGTTGGCGGAGTCGTTCTACCTTTCGCTGACCGGTCCGTACCAGCTTCTCGTGGTCGGCGACCCTATGTGCAAGCCATGGTGCCCGAACGTCGAGATGCCGCTCACAGGTCTGACGAACGGACAGTCGATCGACGCAAAGCTCGATTTCAAGGCCGGGCCACCGAGCGATCCGGGGTTTTCCGTCGCTGCCTATGAGCTCTACGTGGACGGTCGGTTGAAATCGACCGTGTCGGACGGTGCGTCCTTCCCGCTCGATCCTTCTTCACTGTCCGGCGGAGTCCATGACGTGACGGTGGTCGCGGTCGGCAAAGCCCCGTCCGAGCCCCGGATCCGGGTTTCGAAGACGGTCCACGTTCCGGGTGACGGTCAGTCGGCGGTCCTGACCGTCGACGCGGCGAAAGTCGCCTTCGGAAGCCCCGTCCACGCGGTCGCGGCCTGTCCCGGGGCGAAGTCCGTCGAGATCCGGCACCTTGGCCGGACCATGGCCAAGTCCCAAGGGGAACGGTGTGCCGCGGATCTTGCGACGACCCAGACCGGCTTCGGAACGGTGGTCCTCGTCCCGGTCGCAATCGTGGCGGGGCCTGACGGCGAAGACCGTGAAGTCCAAGGCTTGCCCGTCACCGTCCAAGTGGACCCTGCGCCGGAGATCGCGGCCCAAGGGTCGTCAAGCGGAATGCCGTCGACGCGCGGGCTCAAACTTGCCATCGCGGGCGGGGGGGCGCACGTCGTGGCCGACACGATCGACGGAAACTGGTTGGCGAACCTGGCCACGGGACCGGACCAGCAGTTCGTATTGGACGGGCTGTTCCAGGCACCCCGGGCCGATCTGTACCAGGTTCAGATCCGGACCAATACCAAGGCGACCGTGCAGATCAGCGGGCTCAAAGTGTTGACGGCCGGAACCGACAAGCAACAGTTCGCGCCGGCTTGGCTCGGTGCCGGAATCCATCGTCTGCGCGTATCGGGTACCGCACCGAAAGGGGCCGTCCTGGACCTGCGGATCGGTGCGCAAGGATGTCCCCGCGTTTCCGGCGGGCTGTTCGCGGTTTCGGGATCGTGACGGCTCTGTCGCAGTAGACTAGGACGATGGTCGGACTCGCAGTGCTCTTGGCGGCGGCGCCCCACGATACCGAAGCGTTGTTCAACGGCCGCGATCTCAGCGGCTGGCACATGGACGTGCCGGAAAGGGACAAAAACCCTGATGCGCGAAAACCGTTCGTCGTCCGCGACGGTGTTCTGGTCAGCCTTGGCACGCCGGGCGGGCACCTCATCACGGACAAGTCCTTCCACGACTATCGTCTGCGGCTCGAGTACCGGTTCGTCGACAAGCCCGGCAACTGCGGAGTCCTCGTCCATGCTTCGAAGCCCAGGCGGCTGTACGGCATGTTCCCGCAATCCATCGAAGTGCAGCTCCAAAGCGGGGATGCCGGCGACTTCTGGTGTATCGGTGAAGACATCACGGTCCCCGACATGGAAAAGAGGCGCGGGCCGAAAGCGGACTGGGGCGTCGACGGCGACAAGGCGAGACGGATCGTCAATTTGACCGACGGGTCAGAAAAACCGCTGAAGTATTGGAACACGATGACGATCGAGTGCCGTAAATCGACGGTCAAGGTCTGGGTGAACGGCGACCTCGTCAACGACGGCGACCGCGCGACCGCTTCGTCCGGCCATATCGCCCTCCAAGCCGAAGGGACCGAAGTCGAGTTCCGAAAGCTCGAACTGACGAAACTTTAAAGAGTCTGCCCTTTCGGGCGAAGCTCGTCGGGAAGGCCGGAGCCCGCGCCCTATGGTAGAACGAACGTTATGAAGGTCGTCTTCGTCCACGGCGTCGCTACTCGTAGGGAAGGGCACGAGCACGAATTCGACAGTTCCGTCGCTAAGCGGACGGCCCTGTTCCGGCAATTGTCCTTTCCATCGACCCAAGAGAGCGACTACTTCAACCCCTATTGGGGGCGGTTCGGCGGAAACGACGCTTATCAAGGATCGTATGTTCCGAGGGCCACAGGAACAGAGACGTTCGGTGCCGGAGCGGCTGCGGGCAAGGCCCTGTTCGCGTTCGACCCCGCGTCCGGAAGCGGTGGGACCGGGACGCAGCTCTTGCGGACGGCGATGCGCGACCAGGTCCAGGCAGCCGACGACATCGCGATCGCCGCGGACCGGACGATCTATGACCCGCGCGAGTTTTCGGAACTCGCTGCGGCGTTGCACGACTATGCCGTCGCAGAGAAGTGGGAATGGCTGTTCCTGGTCCGGAACGACACCGAGTTCCAAAACCGGCTCGTGTCGGAACTGGACGTGTTCCTGAAGTCCCGTGCCGGGACCTCCGAGGAAGCCTTCGGGTGGCGCGACCTCCTGGACGGCGTGCGGTCCGGTATCAATGGTGTCTGGGGATCGGTCATAAACGCCGCTTCGGACAAGGCGATGCTCGAGTTCAAAGGCCGGTTGACGACGTCTGCGGTCGGCTTCCTGGGTGACACCTGCCGTTACCTCGCGGAACGGCCCGATACTCCGACGTCCCAGAACGCGATCACCTCGGAAGTCGTGGCCTCGCTCCGGTCCGCTTGGGACGATCGTCGAGCCGGTGAAAAGCTCGTCGTCGTCGCTCACAGTTTCGGGGGCCCCGTGATGTTCGACGTCTTGTCGACCTACGTCCAAGCCGGTGCCCTCCCTGAGGGCTTTAAAGTCGACGCGTTCGTCACGGTCGGATCGCAGGTCGCGTTCTTCCAGACGATGGACCTGTACGTCAAAGACATCGCGGCCTACGCTCCGGTCGCGCCTCCTCAGAAACTCCCCGTACCATCGACCGTCGACTATTGGCTGAACGTCTTCGATCTCGCCGATCCCTTGGGCTTTAAGGCTTCCCCGGTATTCGCAGGCGCCGACGACTATCAGTTCGATACGGGAGCGTCCCTTGTCACGGCGCATTCGTCCTACTTCTCGCGACCGTCGTTCTATTCGCGGCTCGGTCAACGTTTGAAGGACAGAGGGATCGTGTGAGCCTCGTCTACGAAGACGCCGGACTGGCCGACAAACCCGCCACGCACATCTTCCTCGTCGGGGTCGGCGACTACCGTTATATGCGTCGCCCTGGCGAAGCAGTGGTCGATGCGCCCCAAGGGAGTTTCTATCCCGAAGCTGCGGATCTCGAACGACTGTCGTCTCCTCCGGCGTCGGCGTCGGCCATGGCCGCTTGGTTCCTGGACAATCAGGCCCGACTCTCTCGGCCGTTAGGATCCTTGCGCCTGTTGCTGAGCCCCGGCCCGTTCGCGCCCGGTGTCGGCCCCGAAGTCGAAGTGGGAGCGGCGACGTTCGAGAACGCGACGGAAGACGCCAACGCGTGGCGGTCTGCCCTGGACCGTCATCCTGATAACTTCGGAGTCTTCTACTTCTGCGGCCACGGGTTCTTCGACGCCGATTCTGGAGAAAGCCTCCTTCTCTTTGAAGACTTCGGGAAGCAGAACCGGGACTTCTACGAGCACTGTTGCAACTCGGACAAGTTCTACCGCGCGATGAGGTCGTGCGCGGCGAAGACACAGGTGTACTGGTTCGACGCGTGCCGCAATACCCTTGACTCCTGGATGAAGTTCCCCCGAGACCGCGCGTCCAAGCTCGTCAATGCGCGGATGTCGGCGGCTTCCGAAAGCTCGATGCCGATCGCACGCAGCACGAGCCCGAACGCCCAGTCGTTCGGTGACAAGGGCGGACTGAGCCGCTTCGCAACGACCCTGCTCGACTGCCTCAAGATGTACGGGGCCGAGGAAGTGGGAAACCAATGGATGGTGACGACGGACTCGATCGGCGTTTCGGTCCGGGACGTATCGAACCCTCGCAAGATGGGCCTCGGCGGCGGCTACGTCGAGCTGGACGGCAACAACGCGGCAAAGGTGCCGTTCTTGCGCGTTCCCGACCCAAGGGTCTGCGCGAAGGTTTACGGTGAACCTTCTGGCGTCCTCGAAACGACAAGAGTGGTCTGTACGGATTCCTCGGGCGCGACGGAGACCCATGGACCTGCTCCCGAGCCGGTCCGGTTTACGTTGAAGATGGGGCGGTGCACGATGTGGCTTGACGGTGCCTTAGCACTCGGGACGCGGCGGGAGTTTTACGCTAAACCCCCCGTCCTGGTCGCGGAGTTGGAGTGACATGCCGAAGTTGAACCTCCATGCGGACTTGGGGCCGGAAGTCGACGCTACGATCGCCGTCCGGATCGTGAACCTGGACAGGAAGGCACGGCGTAAGCCGAAGATGGTGCCTCTGAACACTCGAAGCTTGACCGGACACGACGTCGAGAGCGGGCGTTACCTGGTCGAAACGGTCCTCCCGAACGGCGAGAAGGTGAGCCGGACGGTCGACCTCGAGGCGGAGGCTCAGACCGTCGACCTCTCGCCCGAACTCCGGTCTCCAGGTGCCGCGCTGAACACCGCTGTCGCCACACGGCCGATCGTCGGCCTAGCCCTTCGGTCCGATACGAAGGATCCTGGCAGACTGTTCGTCAGGTGCTTGGACCGGGATTCTGACGGCACTTGGACCCCGTCTTCCTTGGAGACGATCGGTCCGCCGATGCGTGTGGAGTGGCTCAGTCCCGAGGCGACCGACGGCCTGGTCGCGCGAGTGGAACTGCCGCCTCGCCGCTTCGTGAGGGCGCTGGCCGTCGGAGGTCCCAAAGTTCCTGTCCGGAGCATCCTGGTGCCGCCATACGTGCCGATGCGGGCCGTGCTCTTCCCTCGGCCCGCCGGTGCACCTGGTCCCCGGAACAAGCCAGACCCTCTGTGCGTTTCGATGGTCACGCTGAACGCGTCGTTCGAAGGCCTCATGGCGTATCAGTCCGCGGGACAATACGAAGCGGCCCGGACGATCAGCCAAGACGTCGCGGAACGGCTGCTGGGCGAAAAGGAAGCCGACCCCGTGGCAGCGACGGGGGGCGCCTACGCGATGCTGAAGACGGGACGGATCACCAACGTCCTCGAATGGCTCGGCAATCTTGCCGACGGCTTTCCGGCCCTACCGGACGCGTATCTGCTGTTGGCCGCGGTCTCCCAGAACCCGTCCGTGCCCGTATCGAGGATCCGCCAGCTTCGGTTCGCGAAAGACCTCGTTCTTCCCAGCGGACTGTCGGACGAAGAGCTCAGACAGACTTGTTCGATCCACCTCCTCGGAGCGGCGTACGACTCCGGGATCCCGCTCTTTACCGAAGGACTGCGGTTGCACCTCGACCTTCTGGATGCCTTGGACGAGCCTCTGGGCGACAAGCGGTTCGACACGGCGTGGCACGCCGTCCGAAACGTTCCGACCCTCCGCCGGAAGTCCAAGCCTTGGAAGTGGGCCAAGACCATGTGGCGGTGGCTCTCGCTCGGCAAGGTCGCGGACTGGAACAGCCGGTTCTTGACGCTGTACGTCGAAGATCCGGGGAGGACGACGACACGAAGGGTCTTCTGGCAAGACCCGCCCGACGGTGCCCTCGAGCGACCCGACTGACGGCTTGCCGCCGCTCCTTCCGGTAACCTGGACCGACCCGATGAAGATCACGCGGATCGCGGCGTACCGGATTGACCTGCCGCTGAAGGAAGGCTCCTATAAGTGGTCGGGCGGCAAGTCCGTCGACGTGTTCGACAGCACGATCGTCCGGGTCGAGACCGATTCTGGCCTTGCGGGCCACGGCGAGGTGTGCCCCCTAGGGCCGTTCTATCTGCCTGCCTATGCGGCGGGAGTCCGCTCCGGGTTGCAAGAGCTAGCCCCCCACGTGATCGGTCTGGACCCCCGACAGACGGGGGTGCTCAACGACGTGATGGACCGCGCGATGAAGGGTCACCCTTACGTGAAGTCGGGGATCGACATCGCCTGCTGGGACATTCTTGGACAAGCGACGGGCCAACCGGTCGCCACCCTTCTGGGTGGCCGTTACGGGGACGACTTCGTTCTGTACCGTGCCATCTCGCAGGTCGCGCCACAAGAGATGGCCGCCAACGTCCATGGCTACAGGTCGGAGGGCTATCGTCGGTTCCAGCTCAAAGTCGGAGGCGATCCCGACACGGACATTGCCCGGATCAAGGCGGTCAGGGACGTCCTTTCGCCGACCGACAAGCTCGTCGCCGACGCGAACACCGGTTGGACGGTGCACGAAGCGATCAGGGTCGTCAACGCCGTCCGCGACGTCGACGTCTACATCGAGCAGCCTTGTCCGAGCTATGAGGAGTGCCGCTCGGTCCGGGAGCGCACGACGCTGCCGTTCGTCCTGGACGAGGTCGTCGACAGCCTTGACGCGCTCGTCCGGGTCGCGTCGCACCGGTCTGCGGACGTCGTCAATTTGAAGATCAGTAAGTTCGGCGGTTTGACCAAAGCGAGACAAGCCCGCGACTTCTGTGCGTCGATGGGGATCGCGATGACGATCGAAGACAGTTGGGGCGGCGACGTGACGACCGCCGCCATCGCCCATTTGGCGCACAGCACTCCGACCCCCCTCCTCTTCACGTCGACGGACTTTAACAGCTACGTCACGGTCCAAAACGCGAAAGGGGCGCCGCAACGGAAAGACGGCCGCATGGCCGCGTCGACCGCGCCAGGCCTGGGCGTGGAGCCGGATTTTGACCTTTTGGGCGGCCCGCTGGTCGATGTGACCGAGGTCTAGGGTGTCCGTCGTCTCGAGGGCCCTGTCAGAGATACGGCCAAGAAGCCTGTACGAAAGCGCTTGAGTAGCCGGCTTGCCAGATGCCGGCGCCACGAGACCCGTGGCCCTGTCCGGAACCTAGTCCGGCGCTCGCCCGACAAGGGGCCTTGGCTGAAAGAACGTGGCTGCCCGACAGGGATTCGAACCCCAACTATCGGTACCAGAAACCGGTGTCCTACCGTTAGACGATCGGGCAGTCCAAGTTCGATTATGGCTCGTCGCAGGCTGGTTTTCAAGGCCGTTGGGCAGACCGGCACCCCAGGTATCCTGTCGATGAAGGCCCCGTTTCGGAGCCCTCTTCTTCCCCGACCCTGAGCGACCATGGGTATGACCGACCACGAAGCCTGTCCCGAAGCCGTTGTCCCGACCGATTTCATCCGTGAAGCGGTCAAGCAAGACTTGGCCGAGGGGCGCTTCCAGTCCGTCGTGACCCGGTTCCCGCCGGAACCCAACGCCTATCTCCACATCGGCCACGCCAAGGCCATTTGGATCGATTACGGGGTCGCGGCGGACTTCGGGGGCCTCTTCATCCTTCGGTTCGACGACACGAACCCGCTTAAGGAAGAGCAGGAGTTCGTTGACGCGATCATCGAAGACGTGAAATGGTTGGGGACCGACTTCGGCGACCGGCTCTACTTCGCGTCCGACTATTTCGGCCGGATGTTCGACTATGCGGTCGAACTGATCCGGAAGGGTAAGGCTTACGTGTGCGACCTCTCGAACGAAGAGATGCGGGAGTCGCGGGGAACGCTCAACAAGCCGGGAACGGACAGCCCGTTCCGGGACAGGAGCGTCGAGGAGAACCTGGACCTCTTTGACCGGATGAGGGCCGGCGAGTTTCCTGACGGTGCGAAGACGTTGCGGGCGAAGATCGACATGGCTTCGCCCAACATCGTCATGCGGGATCCGGTCATGTACCGTATCCGCCACGCCCACCATCACAGGCAGGGCGACGAGTGGTGCGTTTACCCGAGCTATGACTGGGCACACGGACTGGAAGACTCGATCGAGGGCGTCACGCACTCCCTCTGCACCCTCGAGTACGAGATCCATCGACCGTTGTACGACTGGTTCCTGGAAGAGCTGGGCGTCTACCGACCGCGCCAGATCGAGTTCGCAAGGCTGAACCTCACGTACACCGTGATGAGCAAGCGCAAGTTCGTCGAACTCGTGAAGGGCGGGCATGTCCAGGGCTACGACGATCCGCGGTTGCCCACGTTGGCCGGCCTCCGCCGACGCGGGTATACGGCGGAAGCCGTGCGTGAGTTCTGCCGTCGGGTCGGCGTCTCGAAGGCGGACTCGACCAACGAGGCCTATCAGCTTGAAGACTGCCTGAGGGAGGTCTTGAACAAGTCGGCCGGTCGTTTGATGGGCGTCTTGAACCCCTTAAAGGTCGTTCTCACGAACTACCCGGAAGAGCAGGTCGAGGACTTAGAAGCGGTCAACAACCCCGAAGACCTGGACGCCGGTACGCGGTTCGTGCCGTTCGCCCGTGAGATCTACATCGACCGCGACGACTTCCGAGAGGTGCCGCCGCCGAAGTACTACCGACTGAGTCCTGGCGTCGAAGTCCGTCTCCGCTACGGTTACCTCATCCGGTGTGAAAGCGTGGTCAAGGACGAGAACGGCGAGGTCGTCGAACTTCGGTGCACCTACGATCCTGCGACCAGGGGAGGCAACACCCCTGACGGCCGCAAGGTCAAAGCTACGATCCACTGGGTCGCGGCACCGACGGCCGTCAAAGCGGAGGTCCGGCTCTATGACCACCTGTTCCTCAAGCCTGATCCGAACGACGTGGCAGAGGGAGACGACTACCTCGCGAACCTCAATCCGGACTCGCTGACCGTAACGACCGCGTGGATCGAACCGAACGTCCGCAGTGCGGTGGCGGGCCAGAGCTTCCAATTCGAGCGCGTCGGTTACTTTTGCGTCGATCAGGATTCGAAACCGGACAAGCTCGTTTTCAACCGGGCGGTCACCTTGCGGGATTCCTGGGCCAAGATCGAACAGGCCCAATCTGCCGGGAAGCCTTGACGGGCCCGAATCAATCGAGTTCGACCGTCGTGTATCCCTGAATGCTCTTGACGGCCGTCGATCGGCCCTTTATGAAAAAGTCAAAGCGAACGGTTCCGGTACCAAGGAAGCGCGCTCCCGTCGGGATCCGTTAACGGCAGTTGAAGCCCATGGTCACGATCGCTGTGACGGCTTTGTCCAGGCTCGACGTATCGTTGATCCCGTCGCTGCTGATCTCGTTCGAGTAGATGGGAGTGATCTGGAGGGGAGACATCCGTGCCGACTTGACGCCTGTGATCGTCGCCCCGCTGCTTTTGGCGATCTCCTCCGCCCGTCGCCTCGCGTCCTTGGCCGCGTCGGCCAGGATCTCGACTTTGACGTCCCCGATCTTCGTGTAGATGAATTGGGGCGACAGCGACTCTAAAGGAACGCCTTGAGAGATCAGTTCCGTCGACTCTCTCGCCGTCTTGTCCACGAGGTCCACTTGCGGAGACCGCACTTCCACCGTTTGGCTCAGCTCGTAGCCGACGATCTCGCGCATGGTGTCCTCGCCCTCGTAGCCTGTGTTCGCAGCCTTAGGAGCGTACAGCTTCCGGGTCGAGACCGCGCTGACCACCATTTCCTCGCGTTTGACGCCTTTCCCTTCTAGGTACGCCAACGTCTTGTCGATACTCGGTTTAAGCGCCTGATAGGCCGCTGCTTGGTTCGGGCCCCGCTGTGTGACGACCGCGCGCCAAATGATGAAGTCGCTCTTGATCGCCTTTCGGGCGCTGCCCGTCACCGTCAGGACGTTTCCCGAACGCGTCTGCACAAAGGCCCCCGAGAGCATCCAGGCACTGACGACCACCGCCAGCGACAACGCGACCGCAGCCAAGAATCCGAGCGGAGTGCTCCTTCTCATCGTGTCCCCGATATTCTGACGTTCAGGAGACCAGATTCGGAGTGCTCGGACCTAGAATCGTCACGTGGGTGCAAGGCAATGGGCGAGGCGGGTCGTTCCTGAAGCGGTCCGGATCGAAGTCGTCCGCATGAAACGGTGGCCGTCGTGGATCACCGAATCCGGGACGGTCGCCAAGGACAAGGGCAAGGTCGAGTCGTTCCCGTTCGAGCTTTCACGGCACGCGTCCCCCCTGAAGCGAGGGGGTAGCGACACGGACCCAGAGCTACAGAAAGGCAAGGAGAACAACGTCCGACTGGCGGCCGGCGCCATCGACCGGACCGTCGTCCGTCCCGGCTCGGTCTTCTCGTACCACCATTTGGTGGGCCGACCCTCTCGGAGCCGTGGGTTCTTACCCGGACTCGAACTGCACGGCGGCCAGATGGCGGCCGGTATCGGAGGAGGCTGTTGCATGGTGTCGAACATGCTCTACCTGCTCGCCCTGCGGGCCGGTTGTGAGATCGTGGAGCGGCACCGGCACGCCCTGGACCTGTTCCCGGACCATGGCCGGACGGTCCCCTACGGTTGCGGGGCCACGGTCTTTTATAACATGGCGGACTTTCGCTTCCGGAACGACACCGATCAAGACGTCATGGTCCACATGGAGATCGTCGACGGCCGGCTCGAGGGGAGCGTCCTCGGGCCGAAAGACCCCGGGTTCCGGGTCGAGGTCTACGAGACCGACCATCGGTTCCGACGGGACGGCGAGGCCTGGTACCGCGAGAACAAGGTCTGGCGCCGGTTCGACCACCCCGACGGGGGCCTGATCCGGGAGGAACTGGTCGCTCAGAACGTCGGCCGGTGCCTGTACGACCCGGAGCAGGTCGGCGACTAAGCGGCGACCGCCCGGGATACGGCGGGATCGCGAAAACGATCGAGCGCCCTTTCGGCATCGTCGATCCTCCTCAACATGGCGTCTACGACCTTCGGGTCGAAATGCGACCCTGCACCGTTCTGAACGATCTCTGCAGCACGCTCGACCGGAAATTCGTCTTTGTACGACCGCTTGGAGCGGAGCGCGTCATAGACGTCGGCGACGGAGACGATCCTGCCCTCGATCGGGATCGCCTCGCCCTTCAGTCCCGACGGATATCCCGTCCCGTCCCAACGCTCGTGGTGGGTCATCGCGATGAGCGCCGCGCAATGGAGGAGCTCGTTCTGGTTGTCGGCCTTTTCGTCGATACCCAGGAACGAGAAGATCCCGCCTCGGTCGCCCGCAAGGATCTGGAACCCGGCCGCACAGTGCTCCTTCATGGCCTCGCGCTCCTCGGGATCGATCGGGCCCTTCTTGAACAGGATCCGGTCAGGCAGCGAGATCTTGCCTACGTCGTGGAGCGGGCTGGCCAAAAGGATGCGTTCCTGCGCCTCCTGGTCGAACCCGAGCTCCTCGGCGAGCAGCCGGGACAGCAGGCCGACCCTGAGAATGTGGGCTCCGGTGTCTTCGTCCCGCCACTCTGCCGCCAGGGCCAAGCGGAGCAACACGTTCTTGCGGGACAGTTCCAAGTCCCGGGTGGTCTCCTTGACCCTTGCGTCGAGGAGGTCGTTCTGTGCCGCCACAAGGTCTTGATACCGTTTGAGCTCGATGGCGTTCTCCAGCCGGACCCTCAGCTCCCAGAAATCGATGGGCTTGTCGAGGAAGTCTGTGGCGCCCCTCTCCAATGCCTCCTTCTTGGCTTGAAGGTCACCGTTGCCGGTGAGGACCAGGCAGGGCAGGTGCGATGTGGCCGGATCCAACCGGACCGACCTCAAGAGGTCCAGTCCGTCCTTGCCCGGCATGTTCAAGTCCGTCACCACGGCGTCCAGCCCGCCTGCGATCACGATCAAGGCGTCGTCCACGTTCGTCGCGTAAGAGACGTCCCACTCCGGGCAGTGCATCCGGACGAGCCGGCGGAGGCCTTCGAGCACCCGCTCTTCGTCGTCGATGAATAGGATCCTGTTCATGCTGCTTGCTCCTTGTCCTGTCGTACGATCGGGAGCGAGACGCGGAAACACGTCCCTGCCCCTTCTTCGGTCTCGAACGAAAGCTCGCCCCCGTGCTTGACGACGATGCTATGGGCCACGCTCAACCCTTGACCGGTACCGATCCCGACGCCTTTGGTCGTAGAGAACGGGTCGAAAATTTTAGGGCGCACAGCGGCCGGGATGCCGGTACCGTTGTCCGCGACTTCGATGACGACGGCGTGGCCGTCGGACCGCGTCCGGACCGTAATGTGACCGTCGGGCCGCCCGTCGAACTTCTCCTTGATCGCGTGCGCGGCGTTGACGATCAGGTTCAGGACGGCCTGGCCGAGTTCACCGGGATGGCCCTGTACGATCGGGACGTCCGGCTGAAGGTCGTCCGACATCTGGGACACGTACTTCCATTCGTTACGGGTCACTGCGATCGCGTTTTGGACGACTTTGTTGACGTCCGTAGCGGTCAAGTCGGGCGTCCCGGGATGGGCGAACTCCTTCATCGCCTTGACGATCTGACCGACCCTTGCCACGCCCTCTTGGGCTTGTGACAGGGCGGCCGGGATTTCGTCCAGAGAATACGAGACGTCGCCCTTGCGTGCCGCCCCCACGATCCGCTCTTGGACGGACCGGAACTCGTCCTCGGACCCGACGACCTCCAAGTCCCGGCAAATCCTGACGTAGTCGGCGATCCGGTCGAAAGACTCGGCGACGTAAGTGAGGTTGTCGCCGATGTACTGGTTCGGGGTGTTGATCTCATGGGCGACTCCGACGGCGAGCTGCCCGAGGCTCTCCATTTTCGTCGCTTGAAGGACCCGTGCTTGAAGGCGCGTCCGTTCGCTGAGGTCCCTGAGAACCGCCGCATACTGGGCTTCGCCCCTTCCGCCGATCTTGGCGACGGCCAGTTCCACCGGGAACACGTCACCCGTGGACTTTCGCGCGACAAGCTCCAAGTGGCGACCACTGGCCCAAGCGAGGGATCCGGTCCGTCCCGCACGGCCCTCAAGTTCACTCAGGCTCGATTCGGCCCAGATCTGTTCGAACGTGAGTCCATCGAGGTCGGCTTCGGACAGGCCGAACATGCCGATGGCCGCTCCGTTCGCTTCGATCACCTGCCCGGCAGGCCCAAAGACAAAGATGCCGTCTAAGGCGGATTCGAAGACGGCCGACTTGCCGAGCACCGTCTCGACCAGCTCTTCGGTCCGTCGACTGACCGCCTGCTCGACGAGTTCGTTCGTCTCTTCGAGAGCGGCCTGACGTTCCGCCATCGTCCAAGCTTCGGCGCTCGTCGTCCGACACGCGAGGAAGAGGAAGACGTCCTCGAACAGCACCCAACCCGTATGTTCCAAGAACCGGAATTCGGCGTCCGTGGGGACGCCGTAGACGCTCATGGGGAAGTAGAGCCCCCTGAGCACGTGGTCGCCTGCCGTGACGATGGTCGCCGGGATCAAGATCTTCCAGTCCCGATAGAAGGCCAGAAACGCCAACGATCCGAAGATGTGGAAGTGCGTTTCGATGCGGCCGCCGCTCAAGTGGACGAGGAGCGAAGACATCAGCATCTGGCAGACCGCGATCGTGTACTGGGTCGCCTTGGAGCCGCTTCGGACAAGGATCATGACGACGGCCGGGGCCGTGATCACGCCCCCGAGGACGAGCGCCGACCAGACGTGGGGGTGGACGACCCTTTGGGTCCCGCTCCAGGTCGTCGGGGTCAAGGTGAGTGCGGCTACGACCGCCGCAACGTATTGCAGCCCCATGAGCCAGAGGAAAAGTCCGTCGACGGCCCTATAGTTCTTTTGGAGGAAGGCCTCGTGGAGCCGGATCGTGCGTCGGAGCGCGGTCAAGGCCCCTCACCCCCGATCCGGCACCCATAGACGGCCGCGTGGATCAGATTCGTCGTGTTACGCACGGACGCGTAGAGCGCGACCGCGTGGCGGGGCAGGTCAGCGCCACGACCCTGGGTCAGTCCCCCTTCGAAAGCCAAGGTCCCGTCCGGTGCGAAGATGTAGGTCTGGCCGGACGTCCGTGCCCCGAGCGCCTCCGGCGAACCCTGGAGCAGGCCGGTCGCGATCGGAGCACTATGGACCCGCCGGGCCGCGCGGTAGGCACGGTCTTGGGGCCCGGCCTTTCCGATGAACCGGATTTCGACGGACGTATCGTTCGGGAACGCGGCCGAGGCCATTCCGATGGCTTCGATGGTCGAAGTCGTGCACGGACACTCTACGGTCCCGACGACGACGATCCTCCAAAGGCCCGTCGCCCTTTGGGGCGGCACCGGTGCCCAGACGACAGGGCCGGGAGTCGAGTCAAACCGATGCATCGTTGCGAAGCCTTCAGCGACGATCCCGGCCCACAAGGCCGCAAGGAGGACGAACAGGGTTTTCTTCACGGTTCCGAACCTTATCAATAATCGGTATAAGTGAAGAACGTTACAGGACGTGAGATCCAAAGTCCGTACGAATACCGGGAGTCAAAAAGGACGACAAAGAAAGGGCCGCCCAGACGGGCGGCCCCAAAAGAAACAACGGACCTCGCGCCGTCAGGCGGCGAGGCCGAAGGCAACGTACTCTTCAGTGCCTTCCAAGACTTGCTGTAGACGTACGTTCGTGTACGCCTGGACCTCGTCTTGGTCCCGGGTGACGACGGTGACTTTCCGGGCTCCGGAGAACTGGGCCATCTCCCTGGCGGTGTCCAGGGTCTGACGGATACCGTCGTCCATCCGGCTCACCTTGGCATAGTCGATCAAAAGGTCGAAGTCGCAGACGTCGTCGCAGACGACCAACGCCCGGAAGTCCTCCAGGAAGACTTCGGCTTCGGCCGCGGTGACCGCGCCTCCGAAGCTCGCCTCGACCTGCCGCACGCTAGGGTTCCAATTCAAGATGTACATGGTTTTCACCGATCTGCAAGCGCCCTCGCTGCCTGCACATCGGTCTTGTTCACCATTCCGGGCCCCTGCTTGTCCGGCATCCTTGACAGTGCGGATCAAGTCCGGTGCTGTTCCTAGCCGTGGAAATGCGGTGCTCGGCGACTGGGAATTCCGGCCCGACCCTTGAGTCTGAGGGCCGTTTCGGCCATAATTCCCCTGTCCGGCCGATGTAGCTCAGTGGTAGAGCAGCTGTTTCGTAAACAGCAGGTCACCAGTTCGAATCTGGTCATCGGCTCCAATGATTGAACCTAATCCATACGGGATACGAACGGTTTTTCGTGACGCCGAAGAACCACTTCCGAAAAAACCTCCGAATTCCTGTAGCGTTCGCTTGCGCCGTGATGCCAGAGTCATCACATGAAGAAGGCGAAGAACAAGGACGCGAACATCACTCAGCGCGGCAATTCCTACCGCGTCGAGATCAAGTGGCGACTGAAAGACGGTACACCTTTTTGCCGCGACCTGCAGCGGGCGACCATCGAGGACGCCCGTGCCGAGCGCGATGCCATTTACGAAGAGTACAACCGATTGCTCTTGAACCCTGGCGTCCGCGACGGTCGGCCCGACAAGCCCATGACCGTGGACGCGCTGTTCACCTTTATTTGCGAACGCGACTGGTCGAACGAACAGGACAAACACGTCCGGCACTTCCGGCGGCTCTATGGGAAGCACGTCAAGGCAGTTCTTGGGCGGATGCCCGTGAATGCCGTCAATCCCGGCGACGTCAACCAGCTCCTTGCTGATCTTGCCGCATCGAAGGTCAAGTACAAGGGGGTTGAGCGTCCGCCATCGGAAGCGTTCCTCAAGTACGTGTTCTCAACCGTATCCCGCCTGTTCAGCCTGGGCCGTCAGCATGGCATGACGACCGCCAATCCGTGTTCCGTCAAGGTGAAGTGGTCAAAGCTGACGGAAGAACGAAGGCTGCTTGATTTGACTGAGAAAGCCGCTGAGAGCGACAAGGAAGACTTGGACGCCAAGGTTCTGACTGACAAGGAGCGGAAAAGGCTCCTGACGGGCGTTGAGGGCACTCCTGCGCACATCGTCCTGACCCTGATGGACAACCTTGGTTGCAGGACAGGCGAGGCGCTTGGGCTCGTCGGCAAAGATTTCAACTTTGAAACCAAGCGCGTCCGGATCTGGCGCACCTACGAAAACGGCAAGTACAAGCTCACAAAGAACAAGCAGACCCGTTCGATCCCTTTGAGTAAGGCTCTGATTGACTACCTACAGTCACTGCAACGTGGCCCGGAGGAAGCGATCGCGCTCAATGGATCGGGCCGGCCGCTTGACCAGAAGCCATTGTCAGAGCTGGTCGTTCCTGCGGTCAAAGCTGCAAAGCTGCCAAGCCAGGTCAGTCCCTATTGGCTCAGGCATTCCTACATTAGCCGGAAGCTGGCCGAAGGCAAGAATCCCGTCGATGTAGCCAAGGTGACGGGTCACACGGTGGACACGCTTCTCAAGAACTACGCCTGGGCAATCCCCGAAGCGCTGAACAACTTTGTTGACTGACATACGCTTGGGACGTGGTATTGGGTAACCTAGGTCTCGCTCGCTCGTGAGCAAGGAAAAACGATGCCAACAACTGGTGAAAAGCCTGGCGCAGGAACATACATATGCACAAACTGCGGCACTTCAGTGATCCTTGACGATGACGACGACAGGTTGCCTCCGTGCCCGAAATGCCAGGGTACCGACTACAACTAAGATTGGGGCGAGAGGGTGGACTTTTCAAGATAAGCGTCATACCGCTCGATCTCGCGTCGGTTGATGCGCCGAAGTTTTCCATTCCGGGTGAAGTAGATGCGGCCCCTGGCCGCTTCATACTCAATGTGACGGACGGACACAGAGAACAGCCACGCGAATTCCTGAACGGTCAAATGCTCCTTCTGACGGATCGCAACCGCCTGATCGCCCGTCAGTTCTTTGGAACGCTGATGACTTGAGGGACTCATGCAACCCCCGTTGCAAGCGTGGCGAAGCCACAATGGATAAGTTTACAGCAGTATCTAGCACAAACGTTCTGATAGAGATGCCAGAAAACCTTCCTGCTTCACGGCATTAAGAATATCAACAACTGCTACCATCTCCACGAGCGCAGCCCCCATTACTGGCCGAGTGGAAATCAGTCTACCAATGAACCTCAGCGGAGCACTCCGACGCTTGGCTGATCAACTCCCTTCTAGGCCTTTGGCAGTCTTTTTGAACGACTGCCAATATTCTTGCGGCTATTCCTAGATTTGTCCCGTCTCCAGTCTTTGGAGGGTTTTTCTACAAGCGAACGAAAGAGTGCCGCGGACACCTGCAGAGCCATTTTGCCTAGGCCCGCGGGGCCCAAAGCCGTGTGACCGCCAGGCTCTTGCACAGGTATACTTGTGTGCACTATCTTACCGGGCCCATCACCGTTTCGTGGACTCGTCTTCGGACGGGATGGACGGAACTTGAAGGATTTAGGATGAAACAAGAAAGAAACTTGCCGGGCATTGAGGCTCCGGGCATTTACGACATCAGGCGGCTGCCTCACGCCGACTTCAAGAAGCACTGGCAGTCTATTATTGTCGCGCCCGAGTTAAAGGAGTCTCTGCTATGCCAAGCTGCTCTCAATTTTACAATGCGTGGCCGAGTTGGTCGAAATGTGGTGCCTTTGCACGGGATCATACTTCTGACGGGAAAGCCAGGTACGGGGAAGACAACGCTAGCAAAGGGTTTGGCCTCCGAAACTGCCGACCTGATCAAAGGCAACGGTCTTACATTCGTGGAGGTTGAGCCTCACTCGCTTGCGAGCTCGGCTTTGGGCAAAACACAGCGCGCAGTGTCTGACCTGTTCGCGACGAGCATCGCTGAGATCGCCATGCAGGGGCCTACCGTTGTTTTGCTTGACGAGGTGGAGACTATCTTGGTTGACCGGGCAAAACTCAGCCTAGATGCCAACCCGATCGATGTTCATCGCGCTACCGATGCTGCGCTAGTGGCCCTCGATCATCTGGCGGAGAAGCATCCAAATCTGCTCATCATCGCAACGAGCAACTTTCCCCAGGCCATAGATGGTGCTTTCGTCTCGCGCTGCGACGTGGTTTTCGAAGTCCCTCTGCCTGATTCCCAGGCTTCTCACTCAATTTTGGCAAACACA